>JASJCN010000324.1 GCA_030065975.1 Myxococcota bacterium | reverse complement strand
GAGGCCGCCCTGCTCGCGGCCGTCCTCCCCAACCCGAAGCAGCGCAGCATCACCGACCCGCAGCCCTTCGTGCGCGAACGGGCCGAGCACATCGCCGAGCTGGCGCGTGCGCTCGGCGGGCCCGAGTACCTGAAGCGGCTCGAGCGCTGAGGAGCGCTACGCCCGCGCCGCCTCGCCGAGCTCGGACACCGCGCGCTCGACGGCCGCGTCGATGGCGCGCTCCCAGGCGGTGGCGTCGTCGGTGTCGCTGCCTTCCGGGAAGAGGATGCCGCGCGAGCTGCTGACGACGCCGCCTTCGAGCACGCCGCCGGGGCCCGGCACGAAGCCGCGCAGGGCGTCGCGCGCGCTCCCGCCCTGGGCGCCGTAGCCGGGGACGAGGAAGAGGCCGTTCGGGATGCGCTCGCGCACGGCAGGCGCCTCGTCGGGGCGGGTGGCACCGACGACCGCTCCGATCGACGACCAGCCCGTCTCGGGGCCGACGCGATCGGCGGCTGCGCGGGCCACGAGGTCGGCGACGCGCAGATAGAGCGGCTGGCCTTCGACCTCGAGCGCCTGGAGGTCGGCGCCGCCCGGGTTGCTCGTGCGCACCAGCACGAAGAGCCCGGCCCCGCTGCGCGCGGACTCCTCGAGGAAGGGCTCGAGGGAGTCGGCGCCGAGGTAGGGGTTGATCGTGAGCGCGTCGGCGGCCATGGGTGCGTCTTTGGCCACGTAGGCGGCGGCGTAGCCGGCCGCCGTCGAGCCGATGTCGCCGCGCTTGGCGTCGAGGATCATCGGCACCCCCCGCCGGCGGCCATCGGCCAGGAGGCCCGCCAGCACCTCGACGCCGGCCGGGCCCAGCTGCTCGAAGAAGGCGCTCTGGGGCTTGATGGCGACGGACTGCTCGGCGACCCGCTCGAGCACGGCCGCGCAGAAATCGCCCACGGCGTGGGCGGTCTCGGGATCTCCCGGCTGCATCTGGCCGCGGCGGAAGAGCGGGGGAATGCGACCCAGGTGCGGATCCATCCCGACGCAGAGAGGATGGGCGAGGCGACGCGCTCTTTGGATCAGGCGGTCGGCGAAGCTCGCGGTCACGAGCCGGGATTCTAGCGATTGCGTCGGCGCCGCGCGGCCAGGGCGGGGAGTACCAGCACCAGCTCGAAGCCCAGGCCGCACAGCGGCGACCCGGCCGCCTCGATGCCGGCGTCGCAGTCGGCGTCGTCGCTGTCGATGAAGCCGTCGCGATCCTCGTCGTAGCTGCCCTCGCACGGATCGCCCGCCAGGATCAGAACCTGCTGCGGGCGGCTCACGTCGTCGCCCGCGCGCACCGTGAGCTCCACGCGGTAGGGGCCCGGGCGATCGAGGTGCAGCTTCGGCGAGAAGCTCGCCGCGTCGCTCAGCTGCCAGTCGCTTCCCGGCGGCGCGGAGACGAGCTTCCAGGTGGGCCAGAGCGTCCGCCCGTCGGCGTCGCAGCTGCCGCTGCCGTCGAGGGTGATCCACTCGCCGACGTCGCCGCGAACCTCGGGCCCGGGATCGGCGGCAGGGAGGGTCGGGCCGGGGCCCGCGAGGATGACGCGGCGCTCTCGAGACAGGGTCAGCTCGGCGATCCCCTGCTGCTCGAGATCACAGGCTCCTTGGATCGAGAACGACCCGGGCGTGAAGGCCCGCCTGGTCCCGAACGGAACCGCGCTCTCGTCGCCTCCGTGGAAGATCTCGATGCGCTCCCCGTCCCACGCCATGCCGAGCGTCGTGCGCTCTTCGCTCGACAAGTACATGGGGCCGTTGATGAAGATCCGCGTCGCGTCCTCGACCCAGGCGAAGCGCACGGTTCCGTCGGTGTGCGTGTCGATCAGCCCGATGGCGCCATCGGTCACCAGGGACGACTGACCGTTGGACGTGACGATCGCGAACAGGCTGTCGTCCGGAATGCGATGGAAGGCCGCCACCTTCCGGTCCGAGGCCGGATCATCCAGCAGGATGCCTGCACCCCCCGGAAGATCGATCGGCGTCACCTGGGGCGGCGGCTGGCTGGTGGGCGTGGGATAGGCCAGCGCGAGCGTCGTGGCGGCGCCCGTCGTCGCGTCCGCCGTGAGCGCGGTGTGCTGGATCACGTCCTTCGCGTCGGTCACGTGGTTCGACGGCTGGGAGCCGAAGGTGAGGGGAGCTCCGTCCGACGCCATGGCCACGTCCACCCGCGCCTTGGGCCGCTCCCAGCGCGCGCCCGTGGGCAGCATCGTCACCGTCCCGCCGGCGTCCTCACCGGCGTTGCCCTGGAAGTACCAGCGCAGATCGCGCGGCCGGCCCTGCTCGGTATCCACGCGGTCGGCGATCAGCAGGTAGCGCTCGTCGGCGAAGAGGAAGCGGCGCTCGAAGCGGACGCTGTCCTGGGTGAGGTCTTCGACCGTACCGCCGTAGCGCGATAGCACCGTGGCCGTGTCGACGAAGTCGGTGTCGATCAGGTCGAAGAGCGAGGCGTGGCCGTCGGCCGGAGGGCGCTCGTCGGGGTTCGCCAGCCAGAAGGAAGAGGCCGCCAGGTAGACCACCGGCCCCCGTCCGTCGACCGTGATCATCGAGTGGTGCTCGGGCTCGGAGGTGAGGTAGCGGGTGAGGAAGTTGTCGTAGCCGGGATCGAGGAGCAGTCGTTCGCCGAAGGCGTCCATCAGGAAGGCGCCGGGCTCGGCGTGCTCGTGGGACTCGGGGGCGACCGGCGCGCCGTCGGGGCCGCGGCCGAACTCCGAGGCCACGTCGCGCTCGCCCTGCACCACCACCACGACGCCGTCCTCGGACCAGTCGCTCCGGAAGATGGCGTTGCCGCCC
Source organism: Myxococcota bacterium (assembly GCA_030065975.1). Classification (GTDB taxonomy): domain Bacteria; phylum Myxococcota_A; class UBA9160; order UBA9160; family UBA6930; genus JASJCN01. The sequence goes on along the minus strand of JASJCN010000324.1, from coordinate 2,536 downwards.
TCGGGATAGAAGCGCGTGGTGGGGCCGGGCGGCGGCGCGGGCGGGACGCTCGCGTCGAAGTAGGCCACCGCGTCCGGGCCGAGCTCGACGTTGCCGTCGCCCTCGTAGGGGGTGCGCGCGTTGGCGTAGCGCCAGTGGAAGGCGCTCTCGAGATCCGCGCCCGGTGCCAGCCCGAAGTAGAAGGCGCGGCCGGGCGAGCCGTCGTCCTGGGCGGCGAGGCGGCCGTCCGAGAGCGTCATGTCGAGCTGCCAGCGCATCGACTGCCGGAAGAGCGGGTGCAGCCACAGGTTGGGCACCGCGCGGTGGGGCCCCTGTGGCGATACGGGGAGCGCGAGGGACGGATGGTCCGACGCCCGTCCCTTCGCGATGCGATGCCAGGCGCGCAGCACCGGCAAGAGGTTCTGCGAAGCGAAGCGCAGGTAGAAGGGCCCTTCGGCGTAGGCGCCGTCGCCGGCCACGAGCGCCCAGCGCATGATCAGGTCGACCTGGGTGAGGCCGTAGGCGATCCAGTTGGCGGGGTCGCGGCGGCCCATCGGGTCGGCCGACGGGTCGGCCGACGGGTCGGCGACGGGGTCGCTCTCGAGATGCGCCAGCACGATGCCGGCCGCCATCAGCGACGCGCCGCTCTTCGAGCGGTGGTTGTTCTGGTGGAGATCCGCGCGCCCCTCGAGGTAGTCGGTGTAGAGCTCCTCGGCGATGTCGGCGATGCCGTCCTCGATGGCGGCCGACTCGGCGGGCGTGAAGGCGTAGCCCGCGCCGAGCAGGGTGTCGTAGGCCGTCGCCCACTGGAGGAGCTCCTCCGAGGTCGAGATGTCGCGGTCCCAGCCGCCGATCGGGGGCGGCACGGCCAGGCGCGAGCGCGGGAAGAGGTTGAGCAGCCAGTCGCGCGCGCGGTCGCCCGCGGCCTGTCGTTCGGCCGCGTCCGCGAAGGGCCGCACCTCACCTTCCTCCACCGCGATCCCGATCGCGTAGAGGAAGGCCCAGGCCTTGGCGGCGCGGGCCTTGAAGCGCTGGGCGGTGATGCCGTCGTCGTCGAGGGAGATGCCGTCGGCCAGGGACGCCCGCCGCATCATGTCGAGGAGGATGCGCCGGTAGGGCTCCTGCACCGCCCGGGCAGCGAGCGCTTCCGGGTCGCCGCCCAGATGCAGCAGGCGCGGCCGCGTGAGGTCGAGGCCGCTCGGCTCCCAGGCGGCGCCGGCCGGCAAAGGAAGCAGCAGCGAACACAACAGCAGCGGGCCGAGAAGGCGGCGCATCGGGGTCGTTTCTCCACGATTCGGCAGGTCGGAAGGATAGAACAGCTACTGTGCCCGCGTGCCCGCCCTCTCGTATCAGCTCGAGCGCAGCGACGGTGCGGCCCGTGCGGGCCGCCTCGAGACGCCCCACGGCCCCGTGGAGACGCCGACCTTCATGGTCGTCGGCACCCAGGGGGCCGTGCGCGCCATGACGCCGACCCAGGTGCGGGCCGCCGGCACCCAGGTCGTCCTCGCCAACACCTATCACCTGGCGCTGCGGCCGGGCGAGACCCTGGTGGAGAAGCTCGGGGGGCTCCACGCCTTCATGAGCTGGGACGGGCCGATCCTGACCGACAGCGGCGGCTTCCAGGTCTTCTCGCTGCCGGGCGTCGAGATCTCCGATGCGGGCGTGCGCTTCAAGAGCGAGGTGGACGGCCGCGTCACCGAGATCTCGCCCGAGCGCTCGATCCAGATCCAGAACCGGCTCGGCGCCGACATCATCATGGCGTTCGACGAATGCACGCCCTTCCCCGCGGACGAGAAGCTCGCGAGCACGGGGGTGCGCCGCACCCTCGCCTGGATGGAGCGCTGCCTGCGCGCCCACGAGAAGCCCGAGAGCCAGGCGCTGTTCGGCATCGTGCAGGGCAGCACCTACGAGCATCTGCGCAGCGCGTGCGCCGAGTCGCTCGTGGCGATGGACCTCCCGGGCTACGCGATCGGCGGCGTCTCCGTCGGCGAAGGGCACGAGCTCCTGTGCCGCATCACCTCGCACACCGCGCCGCTGCTGCCCGAGCACAAGCCGCGCTACCTGATGGGCGTGGGCCTGCCCGAGGACCTGATCGCGGCCATCGGCTACGGCATCGACTTGTTCGACTGCGTGATCCCCACGCGTTATGCGCGCTCGGCCACGGTGTTCACCCGGCGCGGACGCATCCGGCTCACCAACCGCCGCTACCGGCGCGACGCCTTCCCCATCGATCCGTCGTGCGACTGCGAGGCCTGCACCGGCGGCTTCACCCGGGCCTACCTGCACCACCTCTTCAACGCGAACGAGGTGCTCTCGGCCATCCTCGCCTCGGTCCACAACGTGCGCTTCTACCAGCGGCTGATGCAGGATGCGCGCGAGGCCATCCGGGGCGGCTGGTACGACGGCTGGCGGGCGGCCTTCCTGGCCGAGTACCGCGGAGAGTCCGCGGGCGAGTGAGGTGTCGCCGCCCGGCTGCATTCCTGCAGCGGGGGGACTGCACCGGTGGCCCCTCTGCGGGGGCGCTGGCGGCGGAGAGCGCTCCTGAGCCACCTTCGGG
>JASJCN010000323.1 GCA_030065975.1 Myxococcota bacterium | reverse complement strand
CCGGTCAGAGGTTGACTTCGTGTTTGAAATACACGAAGCTATCGATCCAGATCGAACGGAGCACCCCGACCTGCCCACCACCTACGAGTATCCGCGAGCTGCCCTGACGGTCGACTGCGTCGTCTTCGGGGTGGACGACGAGGGCCTCAAGGTGCTGCTCATCGAGCGCGCGCTTCCGCCCTTCGAGGGCGAGTGGGCCCTGCCGGGCGGCTTCGTCCACGTCGACGAGACCGTGGACGAGGCGGCGCGGCGGGAGCTCATGGAGGAGACCGGGCTCGAGAAGGTCTTCCTCGAGCAGCTCTACACGTTCAGCGCGCTGGACCGCGACCCACGCGAGCGCGTGATCTCCGTCGCCCATTTCGCCCTGGTGAACCTGGTCGACCACCGGGTGCAGGCGGCGACCGACGCGCGCGAGGCCGCCTGGTTCTCCGTGGACGACCTCCCCTCGCTCGCCTTCGACCACGCGGAGATCCTGGAGATGGCCCTCGAGCGCCTGCGCGGGAAGCTCGGCTACCAGCCCATCGGCTTCGAGCTCCTGCCGCAGAAGTTCACGCTGTCCCAGCTCCAGCGCCTGTACGAGGTCGTGCAGGGCCGCGAGCTCGACAAGCGCAACTTCCGCAAGAAGGTGCTGGCCACCGGTCTCTTGATCGAGACCCGGGAGGTCCAGCAGGACGTCGCCCACCGCGCCGCGCGCCTCTACCGCTTCGACGAGCGCACGTACCGGAAGCTCGCTCGGGGCGGCTTCCACTTCGAGATCTGAGCGGGAGATCGAGATCGGACTGGGAGAGCGAGACCTGAACCGGAGACCGCGATGAGAGCCGCCGTCTATCGCGAGTACGGATCGCCCGACGTGATCCGGATCGAGGACGTCGAGAAGCCCACGCCCGAGGACCATCAGATTCTCGTGCGCGTCCGTGCGTCGACCGTGGGAACCTGGGACGCCGAGGCGCGCAGCTTCTCCTTCCCGCTCTGGTTCTGGCTTCCCCTGCGTCTGGCCATGGGAGCTCGCAGGCCGCGCTGGCCCGTGCTCGGGCAGGAGCTCGCCGGGGACGTCGAGGCCGTCGGCAAGGACGTGACGGGCTTCGCGCCGGGCGATCGCGTCTTCGCGGCGGTCGGGCTGGGCTTCGGCGCGCACGCCGAGTACGCCTGCGTGTCGAGCCGAAGCGCCGTCCCGCACGTACGCTCCGTCACGCACATGCCCGCGAACATGAGCTACGCCGAGGCGGCCACCCTCCCCGTAGGCGGCGACAACGCGCTCCACTTCCTGCGCCTGGCCGAGGTCCGGCCCGGCGAGCAGGTCCTGGTCAACGGTGCCGGCGGGAACATCGGCGTGCTCGCGGTCCAGATCGCCAAGCACTACGGCGCGGAGGTGACGGCCGTCGACAGCGCCGAGAAGCTCGATGCGCTGCGAGGCATCGGCGCCGATCACGTGATCGACTACGCGACGACCGACTTCACGCGCGCCGGGAAGACCTACGACGTGATCTTCGACCTGGTCTTCCAGAGCTCCTACTCGGGCGCGCTGGCCGCGCTGAACCCGAAGGGCCGCTACATCATCGCCAACCCCCGCTTCCTGTCCCTGCTCCGCGCGCGCTTCACGAACCGGACCAGCACCAAGACGGTGATCACGCAGTTCGCGGGCTCGAAGCTGGAGGACCTGGTCGTCCTCCGGGAGCTCGCCGAGGCGGGCGAGATCCGCGCCGCCATCGACCGGCAGTTCCCCCTCGAGAAGGCGGCCGAGGCCCACGCCTACGTGGACAGCGGACGTCGCGCGGGTGCGGTGGTCCTCACCATGGAGGATCCGGAACCGGCCTGAGCCCCGTCGGCCAGCCCGCCGTCCGCAGCACCACCCATGCCCATCCAGCGAGCGCCATGACACTCGACCTGATCCTCGACCACTGGGAGCTCGCGCTCCTGATCGCCACGTGGTCTGCGCTCGGTGTTCTCGCGGCCAAGCGCAGGGTCGACTGGCAGCAGAGGCGCTTCTCGCAGCAGGTCAACTTCTCGCTCAACACGCTGGTCGAAGAGAATGGGGCCCGCAGGCTCCTTCTGCGAACCCTGCTGGAGCAGAGCGCGACGGAGGTCTGGATCAACGACTACGGGGTGGGCCGGGTGCTGAAGGCCGCGAGGCAGACGACCGTCGCGCAGCCCTTCCTCCGGATCCCCGACGCACGGGACCGCGACGTCGTGATGGTCGCCGTGCTGAACGTGCTCTCCGAGCGCTTCTCCGACGCCTTCGTCGCGCGCGTCCTCGGCATTCCCGCGAAGACCGAGACCTTCCTCTACGGCCTCACCTGGGAGCGGTACGGGGAGATGAAGACCCAGAAGCTGCGGGTGATGGTGATCAAGCGCTCCGATCTCGAGTCCATGTTCGATGATCCCGACCCGAGCGAGATCGCGGTGGCCGAGGCGTCGCATCGACCCAGGATCGACACCCTGCGTCAGATGTACGAGCTCTGGACCTCGCAGGACCCGGACGAGCGGAGCGCGATCGCCGAGGTGGAGCTCGGCATGCCGCTCCACCAGCAGCCAGGGTAGACGCCGTCTCGACGGCCGGGCGCGAATCGCTGCGAGCCGTTTCGAGCAGGAGCACACCACACGCGCCCGAAACAGGAGCCCGCCCATGGAGATCGCCAAGGTCCTCGCGGTCATCGCCCTCGCCTACGTCGCCTTCGTGGCGCTGATGGAGGCCGTGATCGGCACCGTCCAGCCGAACATGGAAAGCGGCGTCAGGCTCACGACGACCGACGCCGAGGGCAGGAGCTCCGAGCGGATGCTCGCGCTCCTGAAGCTGGACGGGAAGCTCTACATCTCGTCCAACCACTGGCTGCGAGGCTGGTACCGCCAGGCGCTGGCCGAGCCGAAGGTCCTCGCCGAGGTGGACGGCATCCGAGGCGCCTACGCGGCGGTTCCCATCGAGGGCGAGGAGTGGGACCGCGTCGCGGATGCCTACCGGATGGGCTTCTTCCTCCGCTTCGTCTGCGGATTCGCGCCGAGCCGGTTCCTGCGCCTCGATCCACGCTGAGCCTCGGGAAGCCTGAGGCCGCTCGCTGCGTCGATCAGCGCCTGCCTGGGGTAGTCTCCCGGCTCCCATCCCACCGAGGCCCCATGGACATCACCGACGTCTTCGAGCTGCTGGGCCAGCACCCGGAAGGCAGCTTCCTCGAGTTCTCGCCCTTCAACGGCAAGAGCTTCGGCACTGCCGACATCAGCGGCGTCCACCCGGGCTGGGAGATGCATCCCGACACGGACGAGTTCTTCTTCGTCCTCGAGGGCACGGTCGAAATCACGCTCCTCGAAGGCGATGACCCGCCGCAGCACTACACGGCCAAGGCGGGAGCGTCGTTCGTCGTGCCGCGCGGGGTCTGGCACAAGCCAGGCGCGCCGTCGGGCGCGAAGTTCATCCACTTCACGCCCGGGGAGTCGCTCGAATCGATGAGCGAGGACCCTCGACGGGACGGCGACGGCTGACGAGCGCGGCCGGAACGTCCGTCGTTTCGGGCAGCCTGGGCAGCCAGCGGGCCGACCCGCCGCGCTCGACCGCCGCCTAGCGTCCCGCCCAGTTGCCGTGGAAGCCGAAGGGCATCCGCGTGTCGAGCCAGCAGCGCGCCAGCGGCTCCGCGTCGACGGCCCGGGCGTCGAGGATCTCGATCGCCGTCTCGTCGCGCGTCGCGTCGAAGACCGGGAAGAGCACGAAGCCCTCGTCCTCGGCGGCGGTCTCGTGCCGCGGCACGAAGACCGGCTCGCCGACCCACTGACCGTCCACGTCGGCCCGATGGACCGACGCGCCGCCCTGGCGGTCGTACTTCGTGATCCGGCGGGCGAAGCCGAGGGCGCCGTCGTCGGGCTCGGCGGTCGCGGCATAGCCCCAGCGGTTCTTGTGTCCGACGAGCCGATCGTCGATCCGCGGGAATTCGCAGGTCGAGTCGGAGAACCTGGTTTCCTTGCAGGTGCCGGCCTCGAGGTCGAACTCGTAGAGGTACGGGTGGGCATCGAGTCCGGTGCCGACCTGCGCGTCGCGCGCCCCGTCGAGGGAAGCGATCAGGTTCGCGGGGGACTCGTAGGTGCACGCGTCCATGAAGATCTTGCCGTCCTCCTCGTAGGCGTTGCCGGGATGGAACATGTATCCGGCGGAGGGCGCCTCGAACCAGCGGATCTCCGAGCCCGGCTCCCGTCGTCGAATGCCGAAGGTCATCGGTCGGTCGAGCTCCCGAAGCACCTCGCCGAAGCGCGCGCCGGCCATCATCCGCTCGAAGTCGAAGAGCATGCTGCCGAGGGGGAAGATCACGTGGTTCTCGGTGATCGCGAAGTCGTGCATCATCGAAGGCCAGTCGGCGTCGTGAGCCTCCGCGAGCGAGACCGAGCCGTCGGGCTCGACGCAGTAGAGCTGGATGAACGGGGCGACCGGCTGGTAGCCGTGGATCCACATCTGGCCCGTCTTGCCGTCGATCTTCGGATGGGCCGTCGTGGACATGCCGAGCATCTTGCCGTCGTAGTCCCACATGCCCTTGGATTCGAGGGTCTCCGGGTCCATCTCGAAGGGCGGCATGTTCTCGGCCATCGCGAAGAGCCGGCCGCCATGGGGCACGATGTTCGTGTTCGGGGAGTGCCCGGGCACCGGAGGCTCGACGACGCGGTCGGCCTTCACGCTCAGCCCTCCGACCACGTAGGCGTTCTCGGCGGCGTTTCGCAGGTAGCTCTCGGTCCGCGCATAGCGCCCGAGGTGATGGGCCTGGCCGTCCTCGAAGCGGATCGCCTGGACGAGGGCATCGCCATCGAAGAAATGCAGGGCGCGCACGCCGGCCTGCGGCGCGACGTGCTGGTTCGGGCCGTTGCGGTAGAGCGTGCCGGCCAGCTCGCGCGGGATCTCGCCCTCGATGCGCGTCACGGGCGCGTCGGCCTCGACGGGGTTGGGGCGAGAGACGGCGGCGAACCCTTCGTTGGCGGTCGTCGTGCGATCGGTCATGGAGGTCTCCTCGTCCCGGTCGGTGCCGGGACATCGGGTGGACAGACTCGGTTCGTTCAGTTCGTTCGGGATCGAGAGCTCGCGCGACCCGCGAGCTCCCGTTCGATGAAGGCCTCGACCAGCGTCTCGAGATCCAGGCCGAGAGCGAGCATGCCGGCGAGATGCAGGGCGACGAGGCCGTGCACGCCGCTCCACAGCAGGTGGGCGACGAGGTCCGGGTCGCCCTCGAGCAAGCCGTCCCGGGTCGCTTCGGCGACCGCGGCCTTCATGATGAACCAGCCACGGGCCTCCTCGGCGCTCACGGCCTCTGGACGGCCGCGGCGATCGAGCTCGAAGACGATCCGGTAGGCGTGCGGCTCGGCGA
>JASJCN010000322.1 GCA_030065975.1 Myxococcota bacterium | reverse complement strand
ATCAAATGTAGTTTTACTGTATTGAAACCAAATTTGTCGATGATTTGCTCGGCTTGTTCCCAAGGAAGTACTTCAATATCGCCAGGATTGCTGATGTAATGTTCGATATAGTTATTAGGATTGCCTTTAGCTTGATGCTTGAAGTAAGCAATTCCATTATCATCTTTATGCCACAAATCTTTTCTAATTTGAGCTAAAGATGCACTGCCAAAAGCAGCAAAGCTAGGAACGGCTACTACAGCGTTTGCTAACCTCGATTCGGTCTTTGGTATTGGCTTATTTACATTGTCTTTCTTTAGTCCCAAAATCTCGTCTAAATCTTCAAGAGTAAGCTTTTTAAAATTTAATCTCTCAAAAATAACTGAAACTTCTCGCTGGGTAAACTGCTGTAGAAATAATGAAACTTTTTGTTCTAAATTAATCGCTCTTACTTCTTGGTAATTTTGAGGAGAAATTTTGGCGATCTTATCTGAGGTTAGACTACCTAAAGTTTCTTCAATATTTTGCTGTATTCGAGCGATTAATAATGCTATTTCTGGTTGATAAGTAAGCAGTTCATCAGCAGCGTGTGACCAAATTCTGGCTGATTCTAATTTAGGAGTTACGCTGCTTTCTATGTATTTGACTATCCGATCTAATTCTGCTGCCCCCAGATGTAGATCGAGCGATTTACTTTCGCTCTTATAGTCGCGAATTATTTTAAATGGCAGAGGGGGATTCTTACGTTTAACTTGCGTCTTATTCCAGTTAATTTTGAAAAGGTGTTTGTACAGCTTGATTAAGTGAAAAGCTAACTGATCTGCTATTGAGTTATTAAGCTGATAATTTTTCTTTAACCATTTAGCAATCTGCTTAATTTGTTCTGATCTTAAATGACTATTATCTTGATTGTCTCGCTCGATTCGCTGAAGATTTTGTTGTGGATCTGCTGACAATTTAAAAGCAGGAACATATTCAACTATTTCCGTTCCTTCGTTAACGTCATCTATGCGCTCGCGCTCCTGCCAATAACTTGCTGGGTCAAACTTAAAGATGTCCAAATCTTGTTTTGGCATAGTTTTACTACTAATAAATTGTTCAATTATTTTATTGCAGCGATGGAGGAGCAAATCCTAACAATCGATCTATTATTCATGTTACATTGAATCTGTACAGGTTTATGTCAGGATATGATTCCCACAACAGATTCAATTGCCTACACCAATGCTAGGAATGGACTAGCATCTCTACTAGATCGAGTTAGTAAAAACTACTGGTAATTGCTTCTAATTCTTTCTCTAACTTCAAGTAACTCTTTTGAGTCAACTTTTGAATTATTTGTTGCTCCTGATCTAATTTCCGCTGTAACCTCTGATTGAGGTCTAAATTCTCTTTCATAAAGTTTTCCTTTTAAACGATATCTTTTTGCTGTTTCAGGGTCTAGTACAGTTATGTAATCAAAACCAGCTCTGGTAATCTCCAAATTCAATTCTTCTTGAAACAGATTGATAATGTCATCGCGATTGCTAATCAAACCTGCTGTGACTCTTTCTAGTACATACTCTGTAAGCAGTTGTCTCGTATCTGCCAGGGGTTCTAGTCCTTTGGCTTCTCTGTCAGCATTAATCAAAGCTTGCCAACCAGGTTCATAAATTCTTTTTCTCGCTGGATCATCGGGTCTAGCCCATTCCTGAGAAATGTTCCAATTGGTCTGCCAGGGTTTGAAATAACCATGCCAGCCTGGAGGAGCAATATTCAGGCTTTTACCCGTATATAGTTCAACTCTGAGAGTGACAAAGTGTAGTTCTACTCGGTTGTTTCCTGTATGAGTATGTTTGACCCAAAGGATGTTGTAAGCATCTTTATCTAATCCAGCAAAAGCGTACGAATCAAAAGAATCAATTACTGCTTCAATTTCCTTTTCAGTCGGTGCATCTTCAGGAGCAAAGCTGAGTACGCCACTGCGATACTTGTGCTTAAATTCCAGCCCGTCAATTAATCGACGAGTGATAACTGGATTACCTCTGAGGACAATAGGAGCAGGAGAGCGTAGCTTTCCCGTACTTGGATCATCAAGTCGAGTAATATACTCCACTGGCCCACGACCGCCACCAGTACCTCTGGCAAAAAACTTAACCAGCACGATGATTAAGAGCAAGCAAAGCTGATTCAATTCTGGTTAAAGAAGCAATCACCTGAGTTGCTTCTGCTGCCCCCTTATAGGTATTAGCCCAACGAGCAATCTGATTTAGATTATTCCCAATACGAGCAACCTGTAAATTAAATTCTTGTCGCGATCGTTTATCCGAAGCATAGCCTGTTGAATGTTTATTCAATAAGTATCGAGCGAGCTGAGACGTTTTCAGACCGCAGGCATGGGCTTTTAGCTCCCAATTGAGCTTTTCATCATCAGTTGCTCTGATACCTATATGATTGACCGATAGTAAAACTAGTTGTTGACCCTGGTACTTCACTGTCGAAGATTCTCTACGTTGTTAATGAGGGTACGGTGAAGTGGATGACGATGGGAGCGGAGTACCTGAATTTACCGCCACAGAGTGCTAAATCCTTACCGATTGATTCGGGTATGGGTCAACCTGAAGATAATGCCTGGGTGAGATTATCTCCATCAGGTGAATGTCATGCTGTGGGTTTTGTGGCGAGTAATTATCGGGCTACCGCCAGCATCAAAAAACTCAAGCATGAATCTCTGCCGTTTAAGATTCTGGCTGCGGTAGGAGCGATCGCATCACGGGAAAAATTAGGTAATAACTTTAAATTGAAGTTGGGAATCTTACTTCCCTACAGTGAATATCGTTTGGAGCATGATTGGTCGAGTGAATTGAAAACTGCTCTGTCGAGCTTTTATTTTCAAGGATGAAGAGGTTGAGGTGGATGAAGAAATTGACGATTTGGGATTTTGAGCGAACAGATCGTTACTAGCTAGTGGAGAGCGATCGCCCTTTCGGTCTTTTGTTAAGTTCGTCAGCAGTATCAGGAATGTCTACAATTCCTATCGAAAGATGGGAGAAAGTAAAAAATAATGCCTCTCCAGACGACCCTGAGTTAGATACATACTGGGACAAACGCCAAACCAAACAGGGCTAAAACTAGTTAGGGGTCGAACTGGAAGTCACCTTCCAGAACTCCCATTCAAAACCGTGCATGAGTTTTGTTCTCACACGGCTCCTCAATAATGCAGGGATTATGTCCTACCTCTGAGTTAGCTCGGAGATTTGATTAGTATTTCCTACAGCATGAAGTTGGTCATGGCAGTGGCGATGTACCAAAGTTAGATTACACCCTTAACTCAAGGCGGCGATCGCCGCCTCCAATCCAGCCCTGCCTTAATAATTTGAATCTCATTACAGGGTATAGGTTCCAAAATCAGAATTTGGGGATTTTAGCGCTCGCAATCCATAATTAGACTTTAGTCTAATGTCTTGCATCAAATCATGATGATATCTTTTGAATTGTGACGAACAAAAAAATCGAATACTTAAGTAGAGCTGAAAAATATATTCCTAATAAGTAGATGAAGAAATCGTGCTTAGCAAAGTCATAGGAACAACACTATCTAAGACATGGTAATGACAGGAATATAGACAATTAATTTCATTTTAATTGTGCTTGAAATACATGCTTTTATGGAGTTACAAGCCATGCCAAATACATTTGATCGTCTTGTTGAGTACCAAGCAATTCTTGAAGGTTTTCGACTATATATGGGCATTGTCCAGACAGATGAGCAGCTTAGCAAAATCTATTCTCTCAGAAAAAGAATTTATCAAGATGGTATGAGCTATTTGTCTAGTTATGATTCAGTAGATCGATCTTCATACCACTTTTACTGCCGTAGTGGAGAAGAAATATTGGCAAGTTGTCGATATACTAGACCAGTCAATGGTGAATGGGAATCGCCACAAATAAGTCGTTTGTCATCACTTCTTCCTCTAGAGAAGTCCAAACTTTTACAAGTAGGAAGATTCATAATTGCTCCAGAGTATAGAGGGCAAATGATATCAGAAGTTCTGTCATGGGCTTGTTGCACTTGGCTACATCGCAATACTCACTATGAATCGCTTTATGCTATTTGTTCCCCTATTTTAGAACGCTTTTATCTACACTTTGGAGGTAAATCTGTTGCCAATACTGAAATAACTATTCCCGAGCGTCAGAATCGAAATTATCGTGTTATTTATGGTGATTTCAGTACTTTTACCCAAACTCTTGATGACTACCTTACAGCAAGAAACTGGAGTTTTATCTCTCCACACGAGGAAAACGTTCAAAAAAGTAATTATGAGACTACTAGTTCTTATGATGTTCCTAATTTTTGAGCGATAAAACTCTCAAAAACTCTTACCAAGAAAACTATGAAAAACTAATAGGAGATTAACAATGCAATCATTCATTGATACTTTAGAAAAAGAAATTGAGCAATGTTGGGAAAAAATATATGAAGGTTCTTTCTGGAGACATCTACGCACTCATGGGCTAGATCGAGAACTATATATATGCATGATGACTCAAATCTATGGTTACACTAAATACAATTCACAAAGTCAAGCTTTGGCAGCTACTAAAGTAACGTCTGAAAGATTACAATTATTACGTTTTTGTCTAGAACACGCATTTGAAGAAGCTGGACACGATTTAATGGTTCTTAACGATCTTGAGAATATAGGTGTAGATCGAGAGACCATACGGAATGCTCGTATGCTTCCTACAACAAAGGCTTTCGTAGCTTATCTGTTCCATATTTCCACAGAATATGATGCTACTGCTCGCCTTGGTTACAGTTTTTGGGCAGAAGGTAGTTATTCATACATTGAAGAGTTAACTAATGCCATGCGCCAAGATCTTAATTTACCAAATAAGTATATGACGTTCTTTATGGCTCATTCAGAAATTGATAAGAAACATTTAGATGATGTAACTAAAGTACTTAGTGACTGGTGTATAAATCCACAGCAGCAACAGGACACAATTGAGGTTCTCAAAAATACCTTGCATCTTACTGGCTCAATTCTCGATGAAGTTTATGAGCAATATATAGAGAATAGAAGAATGCACAATCTGCTTCAAACTGCTTAGATACTTTTTGCCTAGTGATTAGCATTGAAACGGCGGTGAAGGAGACGATATTACTATTGGTTTAAATGGCGACGACACTCTAGATGGTGGTTTAGATGGTGACGACATTCTTGTTGGTGGTAATGGATTTGATTTTCTTACTGGCGGTAACGGTCAAGACATTCTTGTTGGTGGCAATGATGATGATATTTTAAACGGCGGTGAAGGAGTAGTCTTTTTAGATTATATTATTGAGATATTTTTTCTGTCTCAATTCACACTCA
>JASJCN010000031.1 GCA_030065975.1 Myxococcota bacterium | reverse complement strand
TTCGCGCCTTCGCGCCCGGCGAAGGCAGCGACGAGCAGGCGCGCCTGCTGGCCCAGACCATCGACGGCGTGACGAAGGACCTGGACGACGGCCAGCCCAACACCGCCATCTCCAAGCTGATGGTGCTGAGCCGAGACATCGCGAAGTCGGGCCCGGTGCCGGAGAAGGCGGCCCACGCCCTCCCCTTGCTGCTCGCCCCCTTCGCGCCCCATCTCGCCGAGGAGCTGTGGCAGCAGCTCGGCCACACGACGAGCCTGGCCCTCGAGGCCTGGCCCGAGGCCGATGCCTCGCGCCTGAGCGTCGAGACGCTGACCCTCGCGGTGCAGGTCAACGGGAAGCGCCGCGCGGAGATCGAGGTTCCCGTCGATGCCGACGAGGACGCGATCCGGGCCCTGGCGCTGGCCGCCGACAACGTGAGCCGGCATCTCGAGGGCAAGGAGCCGCGCCGGGTGATCGTGGTGCCGGGCCGACTCGTGAACGTCGTCGTCTAGTCCGAGGCCGGGGCCACGCGCGGCGCCGCCAGCAGCCCCAGCAGAAGCCCGCCGACCACGGCGCCACCGAGGGCAAAGGCACCGAAGGAGGCGACCAGGTGCCAGAGCTCGTGGACGGGAAGCTCGGGCACGCTCGCGACGCGTCGGGGAGCCGTGGCGCCCGCGAGGCCGAGCATGCCGACGAGCAGGAGCACGGCGGAGATCAGGCTCATCGCGAAGTGGGCGAGCCCCAACCCCCGTCGCGGCACGCGCGAGAAGAGCCGGGGCCACAGGTCGTAGAGCAGCCCGAACCCGGCGAAGAGAACGGCCCCGAGATTCGACGCGTGGAGCGCGAGCACGGCGCCGTAGCCCGGATCCGGCCGGATGCCGAGGGCGAGGGCGAGCGTCACGAGCAAGAGGCCGGTGATGCCGAAGAGCCGGGCGGGGAGCCGGGAGCCTCCCGTCGTCTCCGACGGCCCGGCCAGTCGGACCGCCACCAGCCAGACGAGCGGCGCGACCGACACCACGTTGGCCGGCGCCTCGAACAGGCGGAAGATCTCCCACCAGAGCGGACGCGCGAGCGACCCATGGACGCCCGCCGCGTGCGCGCAGAGCCCGAAGACGAAGCCCCCGAAGAGCCCGACGAGTCCGAGCCCCGTGAGGACCGCGACTCCGCCGTGCCCGCGTTGGCCCACCCGGATCGCCGAGACCCCGGCGCCGACGAGCCCCGCTCCGGCGAGGACGTGTCCCGAAGCCACGAGGGCCAGGGTCAGCAGGAACGGTCCGTCCTCGGGGAGGATCGGCGGGATCTCGCCCCCGATCCCGCCGAGCCAGCGCGGAGCGGGAAGACCCTCGAGACCGCCTTGGATCACCTGGAACCCGATCACCGCGTAGACGGCGACGCCGCCGAGGGCGAGCACCGCGAGCCCGATCCGGGAGAGGCCCGTCGAGAGCCGGCCCGCCCCGTTCAGCGTGGCGAGGAAGCCCCCGACCTCGAGCGGCAGCAGCGCGAGCCACACCAGGGTGAGCGCGTGGAGGGTGAGCAGGCCGGGAAGCTCCGCGGCCCCCACCCAGCCCATCCCCGGCTGCATCAGCTGGACCCGGACCACCAGCCCCAGCAGGCCGCCGATCGCGAGGAAGACGAGCGCGAGTCGGACGTGTCCGCGGGCGATCCCCAGCATCGCGCCGAATGTACACGGCCGACGGAGCCGGACGGCGTCTCCTGCCGGATTCAACGACGCCGGGCGGCGTCTCCTGCCGGACTCGACGACGCCGGACGGCGTCTGGCGGCTGCTAGGATCCCGCACCGTGAAAGTCCGCCGTGACTCCCGGACCTACGGGTTCTCGATCCGGTTGCTGGCCGGGCTCGGGAGCCTGCTGGTGCGGCTCTTGGCCTGGAGCTGGCGGACGCGCTCCGAGGGCGCAAACCCCTTCCACACCCCAGGCCCCTTCGTGGCGGCGGTCTGGCACGAGGGGCTGGTGATCGCCGGCGGCACCTATCGCGACCACGGCCTGGCCGTCCCCGTGAGCATGAGCCGGGACGGCGACCAGGTGGCCGCCATCCTCGGGAACCTCGGATTCGCCGAGAGCCCCCGCGGGTCGAGCTCCCGCGGCGGTACCTCGGCCCTGCGCCAGATGATCAAGCGGGTGCGCCAGGGCGAGCGCATCGGAGTGCTGACCGACGGGCCCCGGGGCCCGGCCCGCCAGGCCAAGCCGGGCGCCCTCGCCCTCGCGGCGGCCACCGGCGCACCGCTGGTGCCGGTGGGCTTCGCCGCGCGGCCCGCCTTGCGCCTCTCGAGCTGGGACGCAGCGATCCTCCCCCTCCCCTTCGCCCGGGTCCAGATCTGCTACGGCGAGCGCCAGAGCCTGCCGAAGAAGCCCAGCGGGGACGAGCTCGAGGAGCAGCGCCTCGCCCTGTCGGCCACCCTGGACGAGCTGACGCGACGGGCGGAGCAGGCCCTCGACTGACACCCCAGGGACCGACCCTTTGAGCGACCCAGGGGGGCTCCGGCGGCCACCCACTCGTGGCCGGGGACGACCGCGCCAGACCGGGGGTGCAGCGAAGAGCGATGAGGATCCTGACCGCCAACCTGCTGAACGGACGCGCGCGGCCGGACGAGATCGCCGAGCTGATCGAGCGGCACCGGGTGGACGTCGGCGCCTTCCAGGAGCTGGCGCCACGCCAGGCGGCGGCGATCCAGGAGGTCCTCCCCCACGGCAAGCTCGAGCCCCAACACGACCACCACGGCATGGGCATCGCGCTGCGCCGCCCCGGGGAAGTGACGCGCCTGCCCCTGCACCGGCGCGACGGCCGGGTGGCGCGCCTCGCCGTCGAGGACTGGCCCGGCCTCCCGGCCATGGTCGAGATCCTGAACGTCCACATCCAGGCGCCGCACGTGCGGCCGATCCAGAGCGCCTCGATCCGCAAGGCCCAGGTCGAGGGCATCGAGCGCTACCTCGAGAGCCCGGGCCCGGCCTGCCGGCTCCTCGTCGGCGACTTCAACGCCACGCCCGCGTGGCCCGCCTACCGCCGACTCGCGAGGCGGCTCGACGACCTCGCCCACCATTACGCCACCGAGCGCGGCGAGCGCGCGGCGCGAACCTGGGGGCCCTGGCACGGCTTCCCCCGCCTGCTGCGCATCGACCACGTGCTCGGGACGGACGCCCGGGCGAGGCACGTCGAACGCATCGAGATCCCGCACAGCGACCACAGTGCCGTGCTCGTCGAGGTCTCGATCGGTCTCGATCGACTCGGGAGCTCGGGCTAGCGCGAGAGGCCGCGGTCGCCCAGCAGGTTCGCGCGTCGCTGGCTGCGCTCGATCGCGCGGGTCAGCCACTCGCCGATGTCGGGGTGCTCGAGGAGGCCGCAGTCGCGCAGGCGCCGGGCGCTGATCTCGTTCACCTCCTCGACGGTCGCCACCTCGAGGGCGCGGCGCGCGTCCTCGCGAGCCACGCCGCTGTCCAGCGCTCGCACGATCTCCTTCACGACGGGGACGGCGCTCGCGACGCCCGACAGCTCGCCGAGGCCCATGCCGACGAGGATCGGCACCGCGAGGGGATTGCTCGCGATCTCGCCGCAGAGCGAGACCGGGATGCGCGCGCGATTCGCGGCCCGCACGGTGCGATCGATCAGGGACAGAACGGCCGGATGCAGCGGCGTGTACAGGTGGGACACGCGCTCGTTGCCGCGGTCGACGGCCAGGGTGTACTGGGTCAGGTCGTTGGTCCCGATGCTGAAGAAGTCGCACTCGCGGGCCAGGACGTCGGCGATCACCGCGGCGGCGGGCACCTCGATCATGATGCCCAGGGGCAGCGAGGGATCGAAGCGATGCCCCTGGCGCGCCAGCTCCTCGCGGACCTCGGCCACCAGGGCGCGCACCTCGCGGATCTCGTGCACCGAGGAGATCATCGGGATCAAGAGGCGCATGTTGCCGCGGTGACTCGAGCGCAGGATCGCCCGCAGCTGTGAACGGAAGCTCGCCACGTGGGAGAGCGACAGCCGGATGGAACGCCAGCCGAGCTGCGGATTCTCCTCGCGCTCGAGCTCGAGCTGGGGAATCGCCTTGTCCCCGCCGAGATCGAGGGTCCGGATCGTCACCGAGCGCGGCGACATCGCCTCGGCCACGCCGTCGTAGAGCTGGAGCTGCTCCTCCTCGCTGGGGAAGCCGCGATGCACCAGGGCCAGCAGCTCGGTCCGGAAGAGCCCGACGCCCTCGGCGCCGTGCTTCTCGACCAGACGCAGATCCGAGACCAGGCCCACGTTGGCCGATAGCCGGACGCGGCGCCCGTCCCGGGTCTCGGCCGGGCGGTCGGCCAGAGCGTCCAGGTGCTCGACGGCGACGAGCGCCTTGTGCTGCGCGCGCTGATACTCGCTCCGCAGCCGATCGTCGGGGCTCAGGTAGACGCTGCCCGACTCGCCGTCGACGATGGCCTCCTCACCCGCGCGCGCCGACTTCACGATGCCCTTGGCCCCGGTCACCGCGGGAATCTCGAGCGCCCGGGCGAAGATCGCGCCGTGGGAGGTGGGCCCGCCGCGCTCGGAGACGATCGCCGCGATCTTCTCCGTCTCGAGCAGGGCGAAGTGGGCGGGCAGCAGGTTCTCGGCCACGACCACCGTGCCCTCGGAGAGCCGGATGTTGTGGTTGCGCTCGCCCAGCAGCTTCGAGGCCACGCGCTGGGCCACGTCCTCGACGTCGCTGCCCCGCTCGCGGAAGAAGGGGTCGTCGAGGGCGGCGAACATGCGCGCGTACTCGCCGCACACGTCGCGCACGGCGTGCAGCGCGTTTCCGCCCTCGGAAACGGAGGCCCGCAGCTTCGTGACGAGCCCCTTGTCCTCGAGGATCTGGATGTGGGCGTTGAAGACGGCACCGAAGTCCGGCCCGAAGCGGTCGCGGACGTCGTCGCGCAGGTCGTGCAGCTCGCGCCGGGCCTCCTCGAGCGCCGCCTCGAGATCGCGCCACTCCTCGGCCCGATCGGGGCGCGCCTCGTAGTCGGTGGAGTCCCAGTCGACCGAGTCCTCGAGGAAGTACACCGGCCCGATGGCGATGCCGCGGGAGGTCGCGTTGCCGAGGATCTGGACGGTGCCTTCCGCGCGGCCCGGCTCGCCGACGGCCGCCCCCGATGCCGCACCGAGCTCGGCCAGGATGCGTGAGCGAAGCTCCTCGCCGCCGGAGACCAGCGCGAGCAGCTGGGAGTTCATCACCACCGGCGCGATCACCTGGGCGCAGGTGTTCAGGAGGTCGAGGTCCGCATCGGCGAAGGACCGGCGCGCCACGGTCTGGACCACCAGCACACCGATGCACAGCGCGCTGCGGGCGGCCGTGCCGCTCACCATCAGCGGCGCGGCCATCAGCGAGTGGAACCGCTCCTCGCCGGTCTCCGGGAAGTAGCGGTAGGCGGGGTGCTCGCGGGCGTTCTCGTAGGCGCCGGGCTGGCGCGACTCGGCCACGTGGCCGACCAGGCCCTCGCCCACGCGCAGGCGCACGTTGCCCACGGCGGCAGGATCGAGACCGACGCTCGCGGCGAGCACGAGGTGCTCGAGGTCGGTCTCGGTCAGGTAGACCGAGCAGACGTCGGCGTCGAGTCGTTTGCCGACGAGCTCGACGACGTTGCCGAGCGTCTCGGACAGGTCGTGGGATCGGGAAACGATGCCCGCGACGTCCTGTAGGAGCAGTCCGCGGTCGGGAATGGCGATCTCCCCCGGCAGCCGTGCCGACCCCGAATAGGGTAACGGAACGGGATTCGTGGCCGGGGAGGCTCCGGACTACTGGGGGAAGAAGGGATTCGTCGGCACCGAGGGGCGATGCAGGGGCGGGAACACCTGGTCCTTGTCCTCGAACCGGAGACCGAGCGCGAGCAGGATCTTGCGCTTGGTGTCCATCCGACAGTTCATGCCCTTCTCGACGCTGTGAATCGTGCGCAGCGCCACCTTGGCCTTACGGGCCAGCTGGGCCTGCGTCATCAGTCGATTCTCGCGCAGCTCTCTCACGCGATTGGGGAAGTGACCGCTGCTGTTGTCCACGACGCGAAACCTCGATCTCAGGGCGGCCCGGCGGGCGCACCGCATTCACGAGGGTGCGTTTCGTCCTCCGATGGAATTTCTTGAGCAATAATCAGAGCTTGCGCCTCACCGCCCCCGCGGGCGGAAGTCCTGAGTGATCCCGAGGGGATATACGGCCAAGCGCGCGCGGAAGACCCCTCATTTGGTGGGCCTGTACCCCCCTTACGGCGCCCCAGGGTTGCCCCGAGCCACGGTCCCGCGGGAGCCGCCCAGATTCCCTAGCCTGGAGCTTTCCAGGGGGATTCTTGCGCAGCGCGCTCGTCGTTCTCGCGATCGGAGCCGCGCTCCTCGTGGTGGCCGTGGCCAGTGGGCTGGCCTGGAGCGGCCGTCACGCGCCGGAGTGGGTGCGCCTCCGCATCGAGGCATCGCTGGCCGAGAGCCTGGAGGCGCCGGTGCGCCTGCCCTCCTTGCGGTTGGGCGTGCGGGGTGGCCTCCGGCTGGTGGCGTCCGAGGCCGAGCTCGGCCCGAACGCCCTTGGCCTCGAGGTGCGCGCTGCGCGCGTCGCGGCCTGGCTCGATCCCCTCGCCCTGTTCACCGGCCGCCTGCGGCTCGATCGGATCGAGGCCGAAGCCGCCGAGATCGGCCTGCCCAGCAGCGGCGCGGTGGGAATCCAGGGGCTCTCCGAGTGGCTCTCGACCCTCGAGGCGCTGCGCTCCGGCCCGGTCCGCGAGATCCGCATCGCGTCGGCCCGGCTCGACGAGATCGGGCCCGACGGCACCCGCACCCCGCTGCTGGCGGAGCTTCACGGCTCCGCCCGGCGCGGCCGGTTCCGTCCGCTCCTCGACTTCGCGCTCGACGCGAAGCTGCCGGACGCCGGGGCGGTGTCTCTCGAGCTCCGCCTCGAGGAGCGGGACCTCGACCTCGTGGGCGAGCTCACCCGGGTCGACCTCGCCCGGCTGGCGGCTCCCATTCGGAGGCTGTTGCCAGCGGGCCACCCGGTGGGGCGCGTCTCGGGAACCGCGACCCTCGAACGTCGCGGCACACGGCACACCCTGGATCTCGACCTGCGTGGCGACGGCATCGCCGGCCGCGTTCCGGGCGGCCGACCGGGACCCGAGGGCGCATTCGCCCTGGGTCGGCCGCACCTCGAGGCGCGCATCGTCCTCGATCCGGACAGCCTCCGCGTGGTGCGGGCGCGCCTGCAGGATGGCGCCATCCCGCTGCATCTCTCGGGTCGCGTGGGGCTTCCCTTCGTGCCCGAGGCGCCCGTCCGCGCCGAGCTCCGCTTCGACCCGCTGAGCGCGGACGATCTGCGCGGACTCCTGCGACGCATCCCCTCGCCCGTGCTCGGCGCGGCGGAGCTGCTCGAGCGCGTCGAGGCCTGCACCATCGAAGGCCTGACCCTCGCGCTCGACAGTACCCGGACCGGGCTCGAGGAGATGCTTGCCCGGGATCTCCTGGCCCGACCCGGCGAGTTCCACATGGCGGGCGCCGTGCGCGACGCGCGGGTCGCGGTGCACGGGCCCGGGCGTCCGCCGCGGATCCTCGAGGAGATCGAGGGCCGGCTCCGCTACGACGGCGAGGAGCTGATCGTCGAGGGCCTCCACGCGCGCCTCGAAGAGCACGACCTCCCGAGGCTCCACGCGCGCATCGGCGGACTGTCCAACCTGCGGAGCTTCGACGAGATCCGCTGCGTCTCGCCGGGGTCGGCCCCCACGGTGCGGGGCGTGCGCCGGCTCTTCGGGTGGCTGCGATCGTTCCGCAAGGAGCCGCGGCCGCCGCCGAGCTGGCAGCGGCTCGACATCGAGGCCGACTGGCTCGCACACCCCGCCCTGCTGTGCGAGGCCGATCGCCTGCTCGGCCACCTCCGGCCGATCCGCGGCGGACTCGACTTCGAGATCGAGCGGGCGATCTGGGCCGGGCTCTCGCTCTCTGGCTCCGGCCGCGCCCTGCTCGAAGACGAGCGGGAGGTGAGCCTCGACCTCGAGGTGGCCGCGTCCCAGGAGCCCCAGGATCTCGTGCCCCACACGAATCCGTGGGGTCAGGGGCGCTTCGACTGGAACGCGACGCGCATCGGCGGCTGGCGCGTGGCCGGCGCCGCGGGCCGCTTCCGCCTGAGCGGGACGCGTCTGCTCCTCGAGGAGGCCAGCCTCGATCTCGAGCCCGGCGGCAGCCTGACCGGCGCCGCGGAGCTCGACCTCGCCGACGCCGAGACGCTGCGACTCGCCGTGGACCTGCGAGGCGACGATCTCGACGTCACGGAGTTCATCGGGTCGTTCCGCGCCAAGGACCCCGGCCGCATCACGGGGCGCCTGTCCGGAACGGCCCGCTTCGAGGGCCCCCTCGTCGACAAGCGCTCGCCGCTGGCGACGTCCGAGGGCGAGCTGGTCATCGAAGCGCGAGACGGCTGGATCGCCCGGGAGCTGCCGGTGGCCGCGGCCCTGGTCCTTGCCGAGAGTCCCTTCGAGCCGATTCGCGGTCTCGACAAGATTCCCTTCGATCGGTTCGAGCTGAGCGCCCGCCTCGAGGGGGCCGTGCTCGACAGCCCCGAGTTCCAGCTCACCGGCTCGACCCTGCGCGTGGCCGGTGCCGGCCGGGTGGGCGTGGAGCGCCCCTTCGAGACCGAGGCCGTGCTCGGGCTCCTGCTCTTCCCGCAGATCGACTCGCTGATCGGGCGCGTCCCGGTCCTGAACCGGGTGATCCTCGGGGCCCACGGCAACCTGATCGGCGCCTACTACTCGATCGCCGGGCCCTGGCAGGAGCCCCGGGCCCGGCTGGTACCCGTCAGGTCGCTGGTATCCTCCGGGCCCGCGAGCTTCATGCTCGAGGACCTCCCCTCCTTCCTATGGGGAGGCATCAAGAGGATCCATGCCATCCTGCTGCCCGGATCCGGGCAGCAGGACCCCACGCCCGCGACCCCGTCACCACCCCACCACCCGACCACCCCCCACTCCGACCTCCGCGACCTCCGCGACCTCCGCTCCCAGCTGGAGGGTGCAGAGCGGCGAGGGGCCGAGGCCCTGGCCGATTCATGAGCAGACGCGTGACCCCGCCCCCCGAGGCCCGCAGCAAGTGCCTCTCTCGCGAAGAGGCGGCGCGTGCCGTGCAGAGGGCCCGTCGCAAAGGCGAGCGCGTGGTGATGACCAGCGGCTGCTTCGACCTCCTCCACGTGGGCCACGTGCGCAGCCTCGAGGAGGCGCGGCGGCTCGGCGACCGTCTGGTGGTGGCCCTCAACACCGACGCGTCGGTGCGGCGCATGAAGGGGCCGACCCGACCGCTGGTGCCGGCGCGCCAGCGGACCGAGGTGATCGCCAGCCTGGCCTGCGTCGACTGGGTCACCACCTTCCGCGAGGCCACGCCCCGAGCCACGGTCGCGGCGCTCCGGCCGGACGTCTTCGCCAAGGGCGGGGACTGGCCCCTCGAGGTGCTCCTGGCCAACGACATCCCGAAGGGCCTCGAGCTCGAGGTGCATCGGCTGGGCGAGATCGACGGCGTCCGGACCACCCACATCGTGGAGCGGGCCCTCGAGCGGAGCACCCAGGCCACGGCGAGGAGCTCCGGGAATCGCAAGCGCCCCGTCAGGCGTCCAACCGAGGAGAAGCGCGGGCGCAAGCGGCCCGTGGGGAGCCGCAAAGGAAACGCCCGGGATGAGTGACATCGACCGCACCCTCGACGAGATCGGCGAGGAGATCTCGCGCGTGGTCGTCGGCCAACGGCCGCTGATCGACGGGCTCCTGATCGGAATCCTCGCCGGGGGCCACGTGCTCGTGGAGGGCGTCCCGGGCCTGGCCAAGACCACGGCCGTCCGCACCCTGGCCCAGGTGCTGGGCCTCGGCTTCCAGCGCATCCAGTTCACGCCCGACCTGCTCCCGGGCGACCTGGTGGGCACTCCCATCTACCTGCCGGGCGAGTCGCGCTTCGAGGTGCGGCGCGGGCCGATCTTCGCGCCGGTGCTGCTCGCCGACGAGATCAACCGGGCGCCGGCCAAGGTGCAGTCGGCACTGCTCGAGGCGATGGAGGAGCGTCAGGTCACGATCGGGGAGGAGACGCTCCCGCTGCCGGATCCCTTCCTGGTAATGGCGACCCAGAACCCCCTCGAGCTCGAAGGCACCTATCCGCTGCCCGAGGCCCAGGTCGACCGCTTCCTGCTCAAGCTGGTGGTGCCCTACCCGAGCGCCGAGGAGGAGCGGGAGATCGTCATGCGCGACGGCGGCGAGGCCCCCGACCTCCGCGCGATGACCGACGCCGAGACCCTGCGCAAGCTGCGCGACCGCACCCGCGAGGTGCACGTGGCGGACTCGGTGCTCGACTACGCCGTGCGTCTCGTGCGCACGACCCGCGAGCCCGGACTCGGCGGAGCCCGGCTCCATGGACGCGACGAGCGGCCGGCCGCGCACGCGCTCGCCGTGGGCGCGTCGCCGCGGGCCTCGATCTTCCTGATCCGCGCCGCGCGGGCCCGGGCCCTGCTCGACGGTCGCCAGCACGTGACGCCCCACGACGTGAAGCGCATCGCGCCGGACGTGCTGCGCCACCGCCTGGTGCTCTCCTACGAGGCCGAGGCCGACGGCATCGCCAACGACGAGGTGGTCGAGGGCCTGCTCGCTGCGGTCGAGACCCCCTGAAGGGCATGGCAGCCGCGGACGCGACGGCTTCGGCCACCTGGCGATCCCGCACGGGCCTCGCCGGCGTGGCGACGAGCTCGGATGCGTTCTCGAGCCAGGATCTCGAGCGCGCCGCGCGCCTGCTCTTCGTCCGCAGCCGGCGCGAGGCCGCGGGCGGACTCGCGGGCGGCTACCGCAGCGCGTTCCGCGGCGGGGGCATCGAGTTCGAGGAGTCGAGGCCCTATGTGCCCGGCGACGACGTGCGCTTCATCGACTGGAACGCCCTGGCTCGCACCGGCGTGCCCTACGTGAAGCGCTTCCGCGAGGAGCGAGACCAGACGGTGCTGCTCTGCGTCGACGTCTCGCGCTCCATGGGATTCGCCAGCCACGGCCAGAGCAAGGCCCAGACGGCCTCGCGGGTCGCTGCGTTGCTCACCGCGTCGGCCACCGCAGCGGGGGACCGGGTCGGGCTCATCACCTTCGACGACCGGGTCCGGGCGGAGATCCCGCCGGCGCGCGGGACGGGCCACTCGTGGCGCATCCTGCGGGAGCTGGCCGGCGCCGCCGGCGAGAGCGCCGGCCGCACCGCGCTCGAGGCTCCCCTCGAACGGCTCGAGACGGGGCTCGACCGGCGCGCGGTCGTGGTGCTCGTCTCCGACTTCCGCGACGACGATTTCTTCGGCACGGGCGAGGCGGGCGGATCCCGCGGTCGGCTCGTCGCGATGGCACGACGCCACGACGTGGTGGCCGTGCTGGTCCACGACCTGCGCGAGGCCGAGCTGCCGCGCGTCGGCACCCTGCGCATCGCCGACCCCGAGGCCCCCGGCCGCACCTGGCTGCTCTCGTCGCGCTCGGCCCGCGCGCGCCAGCGCTACCGGGTCGCCTGCGAGGTGCGGAGGCGCGCCCTCGAGCGGCGCCTGCGTGGCGACGGCGTCGACGTCCTGATCCTTCCGAGCGAGCGTGATCCGCTGCGCGCGCTCGGCCGCTTCTTCGAAGACCGCGCCGCCTCGCGCGCCAGGGTGCAGCGCCGATGACGCGCCGCTCGCTCGCCGGGCTCGCGTTCGCCGCGACGCTGCTCGCCTGTGGCGGCGAGAGCCGAGAGGCGCCGACGGCCGTGGTGACGCCGCGCGCCGCCCTCGTGATCGAGCCGCCCACCCTCGCGCTGGGCTCGACGGCGCGCGTCGAGATCGCCGTGGCGACGCCGCCCGATCATCGCGTGGCGCCCATCGCGCCGCCCGATCGCGTCGGCGGGATCTGGATCCTCGAGGTGCTGCCGCCGCAGATCGACCAACGGCGCGAGCGCTGGACCCATCGCTTCGAGTACCACATCCGCACCCGCGCCACGGGCCGCTTCGTGTGGCCCGAGGTGGAGGTGCCCGTCGAGGATCCGGAGGGGCGCGTCGAGGTGCTGCGCGTGGCCGCGCGCCCCTTCGAGGTGGTCCCGGTGCTCTCCGAGGAGATGGGCCCGCATCGCTTCCTGCCCCTGCAGTCTCCGGGCACCCGCGCCAGCGGCCCGCCCACCTGGCTCGCCGCACTCGGCGGCGCGGGCGTCACGCTGCTCGGCTTCGCGGCGGCCGCTTGGCTGCGTCGCAAGCGCCCGTCCGCGAGCGCCGCGACGGCCTCGTCCCTGCCGCCGAGCTGGCGACAGGCACAGCGCACCCTCGCCGCAGCCCGAGAGCTGGCCGGGGAGGATCCGCGCCGCGCCGCCGACATGGCGTCGGCCGCACTGCGCCTGCACCTGGAGCGGCGCTTCGGCGTGGCCGCCCTCACCGCGACCACCGAGGAGCTTCGCCGTCAGTCGCTCCCGCGATCGCCCGGGCTGGGCGAGGAGCGCTGGGACCGCGCGCTCTCCCTGCTCGAGAGCCTCGACGGCGTGCGCTTCCTGCCGCCCGAGGAGCGCACGGCCACCGGGCCCCTGATCGAGCGCACCGCGGACGCGTGCGCGGCGCTGGTCGCCGAGGACATCCCGCGCGGCTACGCCCCGGCACCGGGCGGAGGGTCGCCCGCTCCGGAGAGGAGCTGACGCCGCCGTGCTCGAGTGGCTCGAGGGGATCTCGAGAGCGGTCCGGTCCCGCCTGCCCGAGGTCTGGGATCTCCCGGGCCTCGAGGACTTCGGCCACTTCGCCGAGCCGCTCTGGCTGCTGCTGCTGGTCCCCGTCCTCGCCGCGGTGGTGGTCGTCGCCCGCCGCAGGCCGCGCGTCCTCGCCTGGCCGGCGCTGCCCGAGGCCCTGGCCGCCGGCGCGCGATCCCTCGACCCCGCCCGTTGGCTCACGCTCGCCCTGCGCACGGCGGCGCTGATCGCTCTCGTCTGCGTCATCGCGCGACCGCTCGCCGAGGAGCGCGAGGTGCGGGGGCGCCACGAGGGCCTCGACGTGGTGCTCGTGCTCGACGCGTCGGGGAGCATGCGCGCCCTCGACGCCCAGGTCGACGGCGAGTGGCAGACGCGGCTGAC
The DNA here is from genome assembly GCA_030065975.1 of Myxococcota bacterium. GTDB lineage: Bacteria > Myxococcota_A > UBA9160 > UBA9160 > UBA6930 > JASJCN01. The sequence continues at coordinate 17,700 of JASJCN010000031.1, read as the reverse complement.
CCTGGCCCGGGAGGTCGTGGCCCGCTTCGCGAGCAAGCGCGTGGCGGCGGGCGATCGCGTCGGGCTCGTGGTGTTCGGCGACAGCGCCTTCACCCAGTCCCCGCTCACCAGCGACGGACGGCTGCTCGAGGCGGCACTCGATCGCGTCGAGGCCGGCATGGCCGGTGAGGCCACGGCGCTCGGCGAGGCCCTGGCCCTGGCCGTGAAACGCGTCGCCCCGGGCGAGGCGCTGGGAGACGTGCCCGAAGGCCAGCCTGCGCCGAGCGAGGCGCCGATCGCCGGGCGGCTGATCGTCCTGCTCACGGACGGCCGCAGCAACGCGGGAAGCGTCCCGGCCGACGTCGCCGCCAGCCTGGCGGCGCGCGCCCGGGTGCGCGTCCACGCCGTCGGGATCGGAACCCGAGGCGAGGTCGCCGTCGAGCGCAACGACGGCGTGCGCGGCGTTCGCTTCGAGCGGCACGACCTCGACCTCGAGACCCTCGAGTTCGTGGCCGAGGCCTCGGGCGGGCGCTCCTTCCACGCGCGCAGCTCGGCCGACCTCGTCTCCGTGTACGAGGAGATCGACGCCCTCGAGCGCGTCGCGCGACCGACGCCGCCGCGAATCGGCGGCGCCCCGCTGGCCGAGCCCTTCCTCGCCGCGTCCTTCGTGTTCCTGCTGCTGGAGATCGTGTTCGCGCGGCTCCTGTTCCGGCCGCTCCCGTGACCTGGCCGCTCCAGCATCCCGAGTGGGTGGGCTATGCCGTGGCCCTCGTGGGTCTGGCGACCGGGCTCCTGGTCCTGGCGCGCGTGCGTCAGGAGCGGCGGCGCTCGCGCCTGCTGGGACGCAAGCGGAGCGGCTGGCTGGGTCGCCGCGACGTCTTGCTCGCCGCGTCCCTGGCCTGCATCGCGGTGGCGGCCATCGGCCCGCTCGTCGGGACCGAGCGCGTCCGTCTGCCCGCCAACGGACTCGACGTCGTGATCCTGCTCGACGTGTCCCGAAGCATGGACGCCGGGGACACGCCCCCGAGCCGACTCTTGCGTGCGCGACGTGCGGCGTCGCAGACGCTCACCGACATGGCACCGGGGGACCGCGCCGCGCTGGTCGTGTTCGCGGGCAAGGCCGCCGCGCTGACGCCGCTCACGCCCGACAAGGCGGCCCTGCGCGATCTCCTCGACTACGTCGACACCCGCCTCACCAGCGACCCGAGCTCGCACCTCGAGGCAGGCCTCGAGGTCGCCCTCGGCACCTTCGACCCCGAGAGCGCGCGGCCGCGCCGCCTGCTCGTGCTCTCCGACGGGGAGCACGCGGGCGATACGTCGGCCGCCATCCTGGCGGAGCTGCGCCGGGCCGGCGTGCGCGTGGTGGCCGGGGCCATCGGGTCGGAGGCGGGAGGACGCATCCCCAGCCCCCGCGGACAGTGGCTCGACGACAGCCGCGGCGAGCCCGTGATCTCCCGGCGCGACGCGGCGGCGCTGCGACGCATCGCGGAAGAGACGAGCGGCAGCGTCTGGCTCGCCGACGCGTTCGGGAGCTTCGCGAGCGGCCGCCTGGCCGCAGCGCTCGCCGAGGGTGCGACGCCCGCCGGCGAGGGCTTCGTCGAGCAGGAGATCCCGGTCGCCCTCACCCGTCTGCCCGCCGCCGTGGCCCTGCTGCTCCTCGGCTTCGAGCTCGTGTACCGGGGCCGTAGCCGAGGGCGCACGCCACCCCAACCCGCCCGACCGACGGCCACGCGCCGGCGCGCCGCCCGGGTGGTGGCCGCCACCGCCCTCTCGGCTCTCGCCCTCGGCGCCGAGGGCGGCGGGCCCGACCTCGGAACGCTCGAGGCGCAGGTGCGACGCACGCCCGACGACGCCCACCTGCTCCTCGAGCTCGGCGTGACCCGCGCGCAGGAGGGGCAGATGCGCGAGGCCGAACGGGCGTTCCTGGCGGCCAGCCTGCGCGCGCGCGATCCCGAGCTCACCGCCCTCGCCTACTACGACCTCGGCGTGGCACTGCTCTCCCGAGGTCACTACGAGGGCGCGCGAGATGCGTTCTTCGACGCGCTCGCCATGGACCCGGAGCTCGAGGCCGCGCGCTTCAATCTCGAGTGGACCCTGCGGGCCCTGTCCCTGGATCCGCCGCCGATGACGGGGCCCGGCGACGCCCAGCAGCCGCCCGACTCCGATTCCGGTGAGAAGGACCCGAACGAGGGCGAAGAGGAGAGCGAGAGCGCGCGCCCGGACGAGGCTCCTCCCGAGGCGCGTCCCAACTCGCGCCCCGAACGACGCAACGCGCCCGAGCTCTCCGGCGACGAGGCCGAGCGCTGGCTCGACGCCGCGCGCGACGATCCCTCGCGCGCGCTGCGCGGGGCCCTCGACGACGAGGGCACCCCGGGCTCCGGCGGAGGCCCGCGTTGGTAGTCGGGCTCGTGGGCCTGCTCGCCGTCGCGCTGTTGGCGACGGACGCGCCCGCGGCGCCGCGCTGCGAAGGGGTCGCACGCATCGAGCCGGCCCAGGCGTTCGTCGGCCAGCAGATCGCCTACGGGCTGCGCATCCTGCGCCACGAGACGACCGGGAGCGTGCGTTGGGAGCGGAACCTCGAGTTCCCGGGCTTCCGCGTCGAGTGGTTGCCGGGCTCGATCCAGCCGGGCGTGCGGGACGCACTTGGCCCCGCGGACGTGTTCGAGGAGCGCCGCGCACTGTTCCCGGCCCGGGTGGGGCGGCTGCCGGTGCCCGCGGCGGGGATCCTGTGCAACGGCCCCGACGGAGACCTCCTCGCAGAGGTCGCGCCGATCGAGGTGCTCTCGATGCCCCTTCCCGACGTGGGCCAGCCCGAGGACTTCGGCGGGATCGTGGGCCGCGTCGGCATGAGCGCGAACCTCGATCGGGAGACCGTGGGCCTCGGCGGATCGGTGCGCCTTTCGGTGCTCGTCCACGGGCCGGCCAACCTGTGGGAGGTGCGGCTCGATCCCACGCCAGAGCTGGCCGAGCAGGAAGCCGAGGTGTTCGCCCACCCGGTCGAGATCGCTCGCGACGTGGGGCGCCGCCTCACCCTGCGACGCTATGCCGTCTTCGACGTCGTGCCGCGCAAGACCGGGAGCCTGGTCGTTCCCGCGCTGAGCGTGCCCTACTTCGACCCGGAGACCGCACGCTACGAGCGCGCCCGCACCCGCCCCCTCGAGATCTTCGTCGAGGCCCGGGCCGCGGCGGCGCCCGAGGAGCGGCCCACCGAAGAGGCGCCTGCGGAGGCCGCCGACGCCCCGGTGCCCCTGTGGCTGCTCGGGGTGGCGGGGGTCGTGGCCGCGACCGTCCTGGGCGCGCGCCTGCGCCAGCGGAGCGGTGCGGGCGCCGACCCGCGGGAGGAGATCGCCGCCTGCATGGCCCGGGCCGAACAGGCGTCCGCCGAGGGCCGGCCGGCCGACGCTCTCGAGGAGCTGGCCCGCAGCGCACGCCTCGCGCTGTCCCGTCGCGTCCCGGGCGCGCTGGGTCTCTCGACCGAGGAGCTCTTCGAGCGGGCCGGGTCGGGCCCCGGCCGCGAGTGGGTCCAGCTGCTCCAGCGCCTCGATCGCATGCGCTTCTCCGGCACGCCGGATCCGGCGGAGACCCGGGACGTCATGGCCTCGCTCGCGAGGAGCCTCCGCCACGACGACGCGGCGGGCTGAGCCGACACACGACCGGCGAACGCTTCGGACGGAGGGCTGGGGAAGCTCTGCAGCTGTGGACGACACGCCGCTGTCGAGCCTCGGCGCGGCGTGTAGAGAAACCTGTGCAGAGCTTCCCTAGACTCGGCCCTCCAACGCCAAGCGAGGCCCCATGTCCGACTTCCACTTCCAGCCCCCCTTCGAGCTCAGCGACGACGGCACCGAGTACCGCTCCCTCGGGAGCGAGCACGTGAGCGTCGAGAAGATCGGCGACCGCGAGATCCTCAAGGTCGAGCCCGAGGCGCTCCAGAAGCTCGCCTTCGAGGCGATCCGCGACATCTCGCACCTGCTGCGCACGGGCCATCTGGAGCAGCTACGCAAGATCCTCGACGACCCCGAGGCGTCGGACAACGATCGCTTCGTCGCCCTCGAGCTGCTGAAGAACGCCAACGTCGCCGCCGGCATGGTGCTGCCGGGCTGCCAGGACACGGGCACGGCGATCCTGATCGGGAAGAAGGGGCAGGACGTCTACACCGGCGTCGACGACGAGGAGTGGCTCTCCCGCGGCGTTCACCAGGTCTATACCGAGACGAACCTGCGCTACTCGCAGCTCGCGCCGCTCTCGATGTACGACGAGAAGAACACGGGCAACAACCTGCCCGCGCAGGTCGAGCTCTACGCCACGCCCGGCGACAAGTACGAGTTCCTGGTCCTCACCAAGGGCGGTGGCTCGGCGAACAAGACATTCCTCTACCAGAAGACGCGCGCCCTGCTGAACGAGGAGTCGCTCCTCGAGTTCGTGGCCGAGGCCATCCGCTCGCTCGGAACGGCCGCCTGTCCGCCCTATCACCTGGCGCTCGTGATCGGCGGCACCTCGGCCGAGGCGACGCTCAAGACCGTCAAGCTCGCGAGCGCGCGCTACCTCGACACCCTGCCCACGACGGGCAACGAGTTCGGCCGCGCCTTCCGCGACCCCGAGCTCGAGGAGAAGGTCCACGAGCTCACGCGGCAGACGGGGATCGGCGCCCAGTTCGGCGGCAAGTACTTCTGCCACGACGTGCGCGTGATCCGGCTGCCCCGCCACGGCGCCTCGTGCCCGGTCGGGATCGGCGTCTCCTGCTCCGCGGATCGCCAGATCAAGGGGAAGATCACCCGGGACGGGATCTTCCTCGAGCAGCTCGACACGAACCCGGCGCGCTTCCTGCCGGAGGTGAAGGACGACGATCTCCCCGGCGAGACCGTCGAGATCGACCTGAACCTTCCGATGGACGAGATCCGCGCCAGGCTCTCCCAGTACCCGATCAAGACCCGCCTCTCGCTCACCGGGCCCATGATCGTCGGGCGCGACATCGCCCACGCCAAGCTCAAGGAGCTGCTCGATCGCGGCGAGCCCCTGCCCGACTACGTGAAGGACCACCCGATCTACTACGCCGGCCCGGCGAAGACGCCCGAGGGCCACGCCTCGGGCTCCTTCGGCCCCACCACCGCCGGCCGCATGGACAGCTACGTCGACCTGCTGCAGTCCCACGGCGCGAGCATGGTGATGCTGGCCAAGGGCAACCGCTCGAAGCAGGTCACCGAGGCGTGCGCCCGCCACGGCGGCTTCTACCTGGGCTCGATCGGAGGGCCCGCGGCCATCCTCGCGCAGAACTGCATCAAGAACGTCGAGGTGGTCGCCTACCCCGAGCTCGGCATGGAGGCCATCTGGCGCATCGACGTCGAGAACTTCCCGGCCTTCATCGTCGTCGACGACAAGGGCAACGACTTCTTCCAGGACGTCTAGCCCCTTAACTCCCTCGGGTCGTGGCCGCGATCCGGTGGCCGAGGGCCGACCAGTCGATGCGACGGGTCAGGTACATGACGCCGCCGAGGATGACGAAGAGCCCGAGGGAGCCCGCCAGCAGGGCGAAGTCCTGGTTGCGGAGCAGGACGTAGAGATACGCGTACAACGCCATCACCAGGCTCCCCACCACGAGAGCGCGGCGATTGCGGCCCAGGATCGAGGCCGAGTAGCCGGCGATCAGCACGACGACGCCGGCGCTGGCCGTGGCGTAGGCGAGTGCGAAGCCTACGTGCTCGGCCAGCGAGAGCTCGAGCAGGTAGAAGAGGCACATCGCCGCGCCCACGAGCAGGTACTGGATCGGGTGGACGACGACGCCCGCCAGCACCTCGAAGAGCCAGAGGGCACCGAAGGTGAGCGCCAGGAACAGGGTGGCGTACTTCGCGCTGCGCTCGGTCATGCGGTAGGCGTCCACGGGGGTCGCCAGGGTCACGCCGAAGGCGCTGGCTGCGACGACGTCGTCGAACTCGGCGTGATGGCTCCACTGCCGCGGATAGTTGCGGCCGAGATGGGGGACCTCCCAGCTGGCGCGGAACCCCTCGGCGGTCACCTCTCGCGAGCTCGGCAGCCAGGCTCCCTGGAAGCTCGGATCCGGCCAGCTCGAGCGGAGCTCGAGACGCGTCTCCGACCCGAAGGGCGCGAAGAAGAAGCCGCCGCTTCCCTTCAGGTCCGCCACCATCGAGAAGGATCCGCCCTCCTGGGCCGCGGCACCGATGGGCGCGTGGATGGCCTCCTGGGTGCTGCCCGCCTCTCCGGCTCCGGGCAGGAAGGGGGTCTCGTCCTCGCCGAAGCGCACGGTCACCGCGCGCTGGATCGCCCGCGCGTCGCTCAGCTCGAGGACCAGGTGCGCGCGATCCCACAGGATGACGTCGGCCTCGGGAATCTCGGGCGGCTCGAAGCGGCCGGCCAGCGAGAGGCCGATCTCGTAGACCGGAACCTCGAAGATGCCCCGATGCAGGGTGCGGCTGTCGAGCTCGCCCCGGGCCTCGAGCTCCTCGGGCAGGAAGTGGGCGTGACGCAGCTCCTCCTCGTGGCGTACCACGCCGGCGAACACGTGCTCGGTCCGCACCTGATAGGGAACCACGAGGCGCGGGCCACGCACGGACTGGCTCCTTCCGAAGCGCCCGGTCACCTCCGCGACCGCTTCGCTGCGACGCATCTCGCGCTCGCTCACCACACCGCGGATCATGCCGACGGGAATCTGCAGCAGCAGGATCAGCAGCCCGATGCCGAAGATGCGCATCAGCTGCGAGTGGCGCAGCTCGTTGAGCCACGACGCGAAGGTCGGAGTGGATGCGGGCTCGGGGCTCGAAGGAGGCGTGGCTTCGGACATGAGGGGCTCCTGCACCGCCGCGATCGGCCCATCGGCCCATCGTCCCGGAAGGCAGTACGTCCGGTGTTTCCGAGCCAGCTTCGGACACCCGTTCGCCGCGGCGGGTTCCCGAGGTCGCACGGGCCCTGTGCTACCGCTACCCGCAGCGCACTCGTGAAGGAGGGAAGATGAGCGATCGCTTCGAAGGCAAGGTGGCCCTGGTGACCGGCGGCGCATCGGGGATCGGCGCCGCAACGGCGAGGCGCCTCGCGAGCGAGGGGGCGCGCATCCTGCTCGCCGACCAGAACGAGGAGCTCGGCGCCGAGGTAGCGAAGGAGCTCGGCGACGGCGCGCACTTCCAGCGCGTCGGCGTCTCCAAGCGCGAGGAGGTCGAGGCCCTGGTCGAGACGACGCTCGCGACCTTCGGCCGCCTGGACTTCCTCTTCAACAACGCCGGCATCGGAAGCTTCGGCGAGACGCCGGACCTCGAGCCCGAGCAGTGGCACCGGGTCATCGACGTCGACCTCCACTCGATCTACTACGGCTGCCGCGCGGCAATCCCGCCCATGCGCGAGGCGGGGGGCGGCGTGATCGTGAACACCGCGTCCATCTCGGGTATCTACGGGGACTACGGGTTCTCCGCGTACAACGCGGCCAAGGGCGCGGTGGTCAACTACACCCGCACCCTCGCCATCGATCACGGCAAGGACGGCATCCGGGTCAACGCCGTGTGCCCCGGAACGATCTCGACGCCGCTGGCCCGCATCCTGGTCAACCACCCGAAGATCCTGGCTCTCTACGAGGAGCTGATCCCGATGGGGCGCGTGGGCGAGTCCGAGGAGATCGCGTCGGTCGTGGCTTTCCTCTTCTCGGAGGACGCGAGCTACCTGACGGGTCAGTCGATCGTCGTGGACGGTGGGATCACCGCGCACACCGGCCAGCCCAACTTCACGCGGCTCTTCAAGGAGCTGTTCGGCGGCGGGGAGTAGCGGCGAAGGGCGTCAGGTGGCTGCGGCCAGGCGCTCGAGTCCGATGCCCAGGATCAGGCAGCGCTCCTTCCGGTTCGAGAGCATCCGGGCGGTCCAGTCGGTGAAGCCGCCGTCGCCCGCCTCGAACTCCGGCGCGTCTCCCAGACGGGTCCGGTGCTTGAAGCACAGCGTCACGTAGTAGGAGCGGCCGGACTCACGCGAAGGGTCGAGCTCCACGCGCAGGTTCGGGTGGCGCGACTCGAGCACGTCTCCGATGCGCTCCCGGAGCCGCTCCTCCGGGAGCGCGTCCGCAAGCGGCGTCAGCAGCACCCGTTGCTCGGCCTTCGCGTCGAGGGCCGAGACGAAGCGCACCGCCAGGTCGAGCTGCTCGCACAGCGTCTCGAGCTCGAATCCCAGAGACCCGACGTCGCGGCCGGCCGTGACGGACGCGGCGAGGCCGAAGTGGGGCACGTGCTCCGGGACCTTCGGCATCTGCGCCCGCACCACCCGGCAGACGCTCGCCAGACGGACCCGCTCCCTCGACCGCGAGTCGGCCAAGAGCAGCGTGCGCCGCTGCAGGGCGGCCTCGAGCGCGAGCACGTTGGTCGGGTCGGGCAGCACCTCCGTGCCGCGCTCGGCCGAGACCACCTTGTGCTGGCTCACGGTGGCCATGCCCGAACAGCTCGCGTGCGGGGCCAGGGGGGAGAGCTGCAGGGACCGGGTGCCGTCGGGGAGTGCGTCGAGGAAGGCCTGCTCGACCCGCGCGAAGTCCGTCCGCGGCAGGGCCGACGGACGCACGAAACGATTGCGTTCCCACTCCGCGAGCAGACCGGGGGGCGTCTGCGCGTCGGCCCGACGCTCGCTCAACGCGAGCCAGAGGCTCTGCAGGTCGCTCCCTCGCAGGGCCGACAACCGCTCGACGGCGTCGGGGATGCCGAGCTCGCGCTCGATGCGGGCCAGGATCTTCGGGTCCATCGGTGCTCCGGGCGGGCGGGTCAGGTTAGGCCATGTCGCCCGGCGAGCGGGCGTCGGCCGTGGGCAGGGCCTCGGCGAAGCGGGACACGCCGGGCGCCACCACGTCGCGGAGCCAGACGTCGAGCTGCCAGAAGTGGCGCGCGCGGTCCTGCTCGTACACCCAGGCCAGGGCGATCGTGAGCAGATCGACCCAGGGCTCCGGGCGGTCCTCGGGCTCGCCCGACACCGGCGGGTGCCCGCGGTCGAGCTCGACGGCGAGGGCCGCCATCGCGCAGGCGAGGCGCTGGACGACGACGCCGTCCTCGAGGCGGGGAGAGACCAGGGGCAGCCAGCGGTCCCGCAGCTGCGCCGCGGCCTCGTCCACGGCCGCCGCGAGGCCGCGCTCCGGGAGACCGTCTGCGGCCAGGGCCTCCGCCAGCTCGGCCCGGCGTCTTGGATCCAGGGCGAGGGCGCGCACGGGCGCGGTGGCCATCTCCGCATAGCGGCACAGGTCCTCGAGGATCAGGTCGAGGCGGACGCAGTGGCGCGGCAGGAGCGAGCTCGACGCCGCCTCGAATCCCATGCGCGCGAGCTCGTAGTCGGCGATGTCGGCCAGGAGCTCCGCCAGCGCCCCGTTCGCCCCGGTCGCGAGCCGACCGCGCAGGTCGGCCGCGATGCACTCGTGCAGGCGATCGGCGCGAAGCACCGTGCGCTCGCCCTCCGCGACGAAGGCGCTGCCCAGGGTCGGGCTGCCCTCTCCCGCGAAGAAGGGGCCGGTTCCGGGCTCGAGCGGATCTTCGAGGTGTGGCGTCCGTGCGTAGAGCCACTCGAAGTCGCACAGCGTCTCCTGCCAGCCGTGGCCCCAGGCATCGTGCACGAGGTACATGCCGAGCTGGTGGGTCGGCGTGAGCTGCACCATGGTGGCCAGGGTCTCGAGCAGCACGCTACGGGGCACCCGGCCGAGCGCCCGGGTCACGCTCGCCTCGAGCTCGGCGAGGAGCGTCGCGGAGACGGCGTCGCGGTCGAAGTAGCCGAAGGCGGGGAAGCGGTCGGTCATCGGCGAGTTCGCCGCCTCGACGCGGCGGACCCAGGCACGCACCGCCGCCTGCTCGTCTTCCGGCCGCGTCGCGAAGTCGGGCTCGAGCAGCTCCCCCGACTCGTAGCGGACGCCCAGATAGCACGCGCTCGGCGTGACGATGGCCATGGCATCGCCGACGCGCAGCGGCGCGGGGCCGAGCAGCTCGACCAGCAGCGAGAGCGCGGCCGCGGGCGTGGCGTCGCCAAGGCGCTCGGCCAGGTGCTCCGCGATGACGTGCTTGAGCTCGAGGTTGGAGGCCACCGCCCGCATCTCGGACTCGATGCGATCGAGAGCGGACGCGGGCAGCCCCGTGGCCGTGCGGAGCCCCTCGCGAATCCGCGCGGGATCCTCCCGATCGGGGCTCGCGAGCGAGAGGCGGGCCAGCTGCTCGAGGAAGTCGGGAAGCCGCGCTTCGCCCGGGGCCAGGCTGCTCTTGAGCGTGCGATTGCGGGAGTCGGCGTGGGGCCTCCAGAGACACACCGCCTGCGCCAGCCACTCGCCCCCCGGCGGCACCAGGGGCTGCTGGTGCGCGGCGAGCACGCCCGCCGCGGCGACGATGCGCGCGTGCAGCGCCGCGGCCTCGGTCCGCAGCGCAGGTGCGGGCTCACCCTTCCCGGTGGCGAGGGCTCGCTCCCGCAGTCGCGCGAGGGCGGCCAGCTCCTGGGTCAGGGGGGCCAGGTCCGGCGGGAGCTCGGTCTCGAACAGGGCCTCGGGACTGAGCGCAGGGGGCGGGGGCGGCAGGCGGAACTCCGTCGTGTGAGCGCGCGTCGAGGTGCAGGATACCCTTCCGTATCCATGCGTCTCGAGGCGGCCGAACGGCTCCGGAGGATCCCCATGCGAACGACGCTCGGAGTGCTCGTGTTCTGCCTCCTCGGATCGGCGGGCTGCAACGGACCCCTGGCCTTCCTTCCGGGTGGGGCGCTGCGCGGCCCGGAAGGCCAGGCCGAGAGCTGGGAGGTCGCACGCGGCTTCGATTCGCTCGTCCTCGAAACCCGGCCGGCGGATCCCTACTCGGTCCGGATCGGGTTCGTGCTGCGAGACGGCCGCCTCTACGTCGACCCGGCCGAGGAGCGCACCTGGTACGCCCATCTCGCCGCCGACCCGGCCGTCCGCGTCCGCTTCGACGAGACGATCTATCGCGCCTCGGCCATTCCCGTCACCGACCCGGCCGAGCTCGAAGGCTTCGACCCAAGCCGACGCATCTTCCGGCTGGAGCTCGCCCCGTAGTCACTCGGGGATCGGGCCGACCGCAAATGCGATCAAGACGCCGCCCGCCGGCCCCGGCTAGGCTGCCGCCATGGATCTGCAGGAGCGCTTCCTCGACGCCGTCGACTACATCGAGGAGCACCTGGGAGAGCCCGTCTCCCTGACCGAGGCCGCAAAGCGCGCGCAGGTCTCGCCGGCGCACTTCTCGCGGCTCTTTCGCGTCCTCACGGGCGAGACCTTCGGCAGCTACGTGCGCCAACGGCGCCTGACCGGCGCGGCCGAGCAGCTGCTCGAACCCGAGGGCCCGAAGCCCTTGATCGAGCTCGCCTTCGACTGCCAGTACGACTCCCAGGAGGCCTTCACCCGGGCCTTCAAGCGGGCCTTCGGCGTGACGCCGGGGACCTACCGCGAGCGCGGCGGACCGTCCCGGGTGCGCTGGCGGGAGCGTCTCGATGCGCGCGCCCTCGAACATCGCAAGGAGGTGATCACCATGGAGCCCGAGATCCGCGAGATCGGATCGTTCGTCGTCGTCGGACTGCGCGAGCGATTCGACGACGAGACCAAGCCGCAGATTCCGAACCTCTGGCAACGCCTGATCCCGTCGATCCCGAAGATCCCCCACCTCTCCTCGGGCCGGAGCTTCGGGATCTGCCTCAACACCGACACCCAGGCCGGGAGCTTCGACTACGTGGCCGGCTTCGAGGTCGACCGGGTGGACGAGCTGCCCGAGGGGCTCATCGCGGAGACCATCCCGAGCGGCACCTACGCCGTGTTCACCCACACCATCCAGGGGAACGACCTGCACGCCGAGCTGCAGCCCACCATGCAGTGGATCCTCGGCACCTGGCTGCCGGACTCGAAGCACACCTTCCTGAACGCCGCGGACATCGAGATCTACCCGCCGGGATTCGAGCCGACGCCGGGGAACTCCCTCGAGATCTGCATCCCGATCCGGCCGGCCGCCTAGGGGCTAAGGCTCGCGACAGGCGGGGTGGAAGCCCTGGGGCCCGCCGCCGTACCAGGCGCCGTCCCAGCCGAGATACCAGCAGGCCAGGTATTCGTCGTCGGCCAGCCGCGGCCAGCGGGCGATGGCCTGGTCGTAGGTGGATCGCATGTAGTCGATCACGCGCGGCGTGACCCCGTGACCGCGGATCTTCTCGTACTGCTCGTCGGTCAGGTTGTAGACGATCCCCGAGAGGTTCATCTTGGTGACGATGACCTCGGGATCGACGCCGGCCTGGCTCAGGTGGACGGCCTCGGTCACGGACACGGGATGACTGAAGCGCTCGCCCGCGACCCAGCTCGGCGGCTGCGTCGAGCAGGCCAGGACGAAGCACGCGGCGGCGAGACCCAGAGCGCGACTAGTCCAGGACATTGTGCCCCCGGTTGCGCAGGCAGTTGCTGAACACGCGCTTGAAGTGGGCGTCCGAGGATGCGGCGCCGCCCACGCCGCCGGAGACCGTCCCGGCGATGGCGCCGCTCGCGGCTCCCTGGCCGGCATCGCCGAAGATCGCGCCGATGGCCGCGCCCGTCGCTGCGCCGAGCAGGCCGCTCATCACCCCTCGCGCCGCGGCGCTGCCGCCCTTGCCGCCGGCCGCCTCGTTGGCGATCTGCCGGCACTGCGCCTCGTCGGCGCTGAGACGTGCGGCGTTGGGGTTGTTGTAGGGGTCGATCGTCGGCTTCCAGGTGTTGCGGTTGGTGCACCCGGAGAGCGGGCCCGCGACGAGCAGGAGCAGCGACGCGGCGACGAGGACGCGGCGGATCGCCATGGCTAGGCCGAGAGGTCTCCGGTCTCGGGATCTTCCATCGACTCGAGGATGCGGGTGTCGCTCACCACCGGGATCCCGGCGGCCCGGTACATCTCCTTCGTCCGCTCGGTCACCGCGCCGACGCGCACCAGCGCCGGCATCATCAGGTCGCGGAAGGAATGGATCTGGCCCGGCGGAAGCTCCGCGTCCAGACCCTCCATGTCCGCCTCGGCCAGGCTCTTCAGGAAGTCGGCGAGATCGACCTCGCAGTTCTCGAGCAGCATCGCGAAGCCCGGGTCGTACTCCCGCGGCCCCTTGCCGTCGTAGCCGCCCATCGAGTCCGCCATGGCCTTGATCGCCTCGAAAGCGAACTGGGCCACGTCCTCGCGGTCGTCGGGGTGCATGTCCGAGATCGTGCGCTGCAGGTAGAGGTTGCCGAAGGCCACGTGTCGCGACTCGTCCTGGAGCACCATGTCGGTCAGGTCCTTCAGGAGCGGGCACGTGGTCTGCTTGCTCATGTTGTGGAAGGCGGCGAGCGCCAGACCCTCGACCACCATGTTCATGCCGACCATCACCTTGGCGTAGTGGTCGGCCTGCAGCGTCGCGTCGATCACGTTCTTGAGCCACGGCGAGATCGGATAGGCCATGGCGAGCTTGTTGATGTAGCGCTCGTACACCTCGACGTGGCGCGCCTCGTCCATGGTCTGGGACGCGGCGTAGAGCTTCGCCTCGTAGTCGGGCACCGCGTGGGTGACGGCCGCCGCCGTCATCAGGGCGCCCTGCTCGCCGTGGAGGAACTGGGAGAGCAGCTGGCAGGTGGCGTGTGCGGTGAAGCGCTCCTGCTGGCTCTTCGAGAGCTTCTTGAAGAAGGAGAGCTTCTGGAACTCGTTCTGCCGCTCGTCGATGATCGGCTTGCTGGGGTCGATCTCGACGCTCCAGTCGAGCCGCTGCTCGCCGTCCCACTGGCGCTGCTTGGCCTTTCGGTACAGGTTCTCGAGCTTCTCCTGCTCGATCGCGTAGTCGAACTGCCAGGCCACGTCCATCGGCGCGCGCAGGATGTCCGTGGTCTTCCAGTCTTCGGGGGTGGCCTGCTCGGCGGGGCTCCCTGCGGAATCGCTCACGATGGTCCTCCTCGGGCGAGGCGAGGATAGCCCCTACCAGGAGAGCGTGTCGGGCAGGAACTCCGCGACCAGATCCTCGTAGTACCCGCGCAGGGCGGGCCAGTCCGGCGGGACGTCGGCCTTCGAGTAGAGGTCGTAGCGATTGAAGCGCCGGACCCAGGCGAGCCGCTCCTCGTCGCCCGGTGCCATGAAGCGGCGATAGGCGCCCTGCTCGTGCCACGCGTAGAAGGAGTGGTAGCGGACGATCGCCAGCGCCGGCTCGAGCTCCGGCGTGTTCCAGTGGGGCCGCAGCACGTGATGGAGGTACTCGTCGTGCCCCCAGGCCATGGTCAGCGCCGAGAGGCCGCAGCCCTCGGAGTAGATCCCGAGCGGAGTCGAGAGGGTCTCGTCCCGGACGTCCGGGTTCGCGTCGAAGAGGGCGTGGTGCACGATCTCGGGCGCGAAGGCGCAGCCCACGGGATAGGTGTCGCCCACCACCGCCCACTGGGGCTCACCGAACAGGCACAGCACCTTGCCGAGATCGTGGACGAAGCCGGTGAGCACGAGCCAGCGCGGAGCCTCGTCGGCGCGCAGGGCCTCGGCCGTCTGCAGCGCGTGGTCGAGCTGGCTCAGCGAGAGATCGGGATCGCTGTCGTCGACGATCTCGGACAGCCCCTGCACGGCCTCCCAGACGCTCATCCGCCGCCTCGAGAGCGGACCGAACTCGGCCTCCTTCTCCCGCGCCAGCGCCAGCGTCTGGAGCGCGTGCTTCTCGGCGTAGAGCGCGCGGACGCTCTCGCGCGGGGTCGCGTCGTAGTCGCGGAAGCCCGGAGTCGCGGCGTTTCCCGACATGGCCGGACTCAGTCCAGGCCCATCATCGAGGCCACCCCGAAGCGGTGGCCGGCGGTGTAGCCGCCGTCCACGGGCAGCGCCACGCCGGTGACGAAGGAGCTCTCGTCGCTGGCGAGGAAGAGGGCCGCGTTCGCGATCTCTTCGGCGCGCCCGAAGCGGCCGAGCTGATGGGCCTCCCGGATGCGCTCGGCCACGTCGGAGAGCCCCTCCATCCCGAACAGCCCCCGCAGCATGGGCGTATCGATGAAGCCCGGGCAGATCGCGTTGACTCGGATCCCGCGACGCCCGTAGTCGATCGCCATGTTCCGGGTGAGCAGGACCACCGCGCCCTTCGAGGCGTTGTAGGCGCTCCCGCCCTCGAACCCCTCGATGCCCTCGACGCTCGCGATGTGGATGATGCTCCCCGAACGCTGCTCGAGCATGCCGGGAAGGACCGCCCGGCTCGGAAGCAACGTGCCGCGCAGGTTGACGGCGATGGTGCGGTCCCAGTCTTCGAGCGCGATCTGATGGGCCGCCCCACCGCCGGGAACCCCCGCAGCGTTCACCAGCACGTCGATGGAGCCGAGCGCGTCGCGCGTCGCGTCGGCGATGCGGTTCACCGCGGCCTCGTCGCACACGTCGGCCTGCTCGAACAGCGAGTCCGGGGCGGCCTTCACGGCGGCCGCCCAGTCTCCGTCACCGGGGGCCGGGGCCAGGTCGATGCCCGCCACGCGGGCGCCCTCTTCGGCGAAGCGCCGCGCGCACGCGGCCCCGATTCCGGATGCGGCACCGGTGACGAGCGCCACCCGGCCTTCGAGCCGTCTCCCGCTCATGCCTCTTCCTCGCCTCGCGGCAACGAGAGCCACAGCCGCAGCAGGTGCCGCTTGCGCTCGGGCTCCGGGTGGTCTTCGTACCCGGTCCGAGCGTGGAGGATGGTGTGGTTCGAGAGCAGCTGCACGTCGCCGGGCTCGAGATCCATGTCGAGCGCGAGATCCTCGTCCGCCGCGATCTCCTCGTACAGGTCGAGCAGGGCCTGCTCCTCTTCACTGAAGGGCGCCACGTCGTCGTGACGCTGCACCGAGCGGAAGTAGTCGCTGTGGTAGAAGGTGCGCAGCACGCCGTCCGCATGGCGACAGGGCGGGATCGGCAGGTAGCGCAGCTCGCCCGACGAGTCCTCGTTGCGGATGTCGAGGAGGAAGGGCTCGTAGAGGCGCGCCGCGAGGTCGGGGCGCCGCTCGAGGAGCGCGTTGTACACGCTCACCGAGCTCACGATGCGGCTCGCCCCGCCGCTCTTCGCGGTTCGCAGGCACAGCAGACCGACCACGTCCGCGGCGTCGCAGTGATAGGCGATGTTCGACCGGGTGGCGTAGAGGCGCACGAAGGGGTCCTCGGCCGAGGCCCCGGTATCGACCACGTGACCGAGCAGGTCGCCCTTGGGATTCTGGGCGCCGGGGATGCCGAGGTGCAGGCCGAGGCACCAGAAGGCGCGTCCCGCATCCTCGTCGCTCCAGCGCGAGACCGGCACCCCCGAGACCAGGAGGAAGCCTCGCCCCCGGTCGAGCTCCTCGCGCCACTGCGCGATATCGCGGCCGAGCGTGGGCAGCGGGAAGTCCTCGCGCACCAGCTGGTCCGTGGGCTTGCCGCTCGCCCGCGCCGTCGCGAGTGCCGTATCGAGCTCGTCGGCCTGGGCGTCGGAGAGACGGACGCGCCACGCGTCGGTCTGGCGCATCGCCTTGCCCGTCCAGGCGGCGGGGCTCTCGATGGGCCCTTCCGCCATCTGCTCGTGGGGACGCCCGAAGTAGTGGCCCGCCTGCTCGGCGTAGCTGCGGTAGCTGCTCACGCGAGCAGTCTACCAGTGGCCGGTTCCCGGGTCGCCCTTGAACGGGCCCTTGATCTCGTCGGTGACCCAGCCGCCGTAGAAGTCGCCGGCCTGGGGGCGCACCCGCTCGTCGTCGAGCCAGGCGGCCTCGACGCGTCCCGGGTAGAACGCCAGGTGGTCGCGGAGCGCCTCGAAGGGCGCGTCCGGATTCGGATAGCTCCAGGCGGCGTCGACGGATACGGCGTCACCGACCCGCAGGGTCCAGTAGCGCGCCACGCCCTTCCATTCGCAGAAGCTCTGCTGCGCGCTCTCCTCGAGGAGCTCGCGTCGTACGTCCTCGGCGGGCACGTAGTACACGGGCGGGCTCGCGGTCTCGCAGACCCGTAGGGCCCGGGTGCTCTCGGCGATGCACTGCCCGCCGAACTCGATGCGCACCCGACGGCGCGCCCGCTCGAGCCGCGGGGGACGCGGGTAGTCCCAGACCGACTCCTCCCCCGGTCCGACGGGCTCGCGCTCCGCGGGCCGCCCACGCCGGAAGCTGCGCCAGCGGCGGCGCTCTGCGTCGAGATCGTCGGGGAGGCGGGCCATGGCCGGAGTCTAGTGGCTCTGCGGACGTCGACCGGCTCGTCGGCATCCCCGGACGAGCTAAACAAGGGGGCGGGCCGGACGAGCCGAGACGGCTGGATCGTCCCGTCCAAGGAGAAGATCCGATGCGAATCCTGAACCTCATCGTCATCGCCGGCATTGCCGGCCTGGCCCTGCCCGCCCTGGCCGGCTCCGGCGAGTGCGGCGGCGCCAAGAACGTGGTCCAGCACATCTTCGACGCGGCCGACACCAACGGAGACGGGTCGCTCACGCCCGACGAGTACGACGCCGCCGGGCTGAAGAGCTACGGCCTCCCCTTCGGCGCCTACGACACCAACGGGGACGGGCTCACGTCGTGGGAGGAGTACCTCGCCCTGTACGAGCGCCATCACGCGCCCGAGGGCTCGATCGGCACCTAACGCCTAGCCCAGGGCCACACAGACCAGTCCCGCGGTGACCAGCGCCGTTCCGAGCGCACGCAGGCGCCCCACCCGCTCGTCGAGGAGCAGCGCTCCCGCGAGGACGGAGAGCGGAATCCCCGCCTGGCGGAAGGCCGAGACGTACGAGACCTCGCTCGCGAGCCCCATCGCGGCGAGCACGCACACGTACGAGAGGTAGCTCGCCACACCGACCCCGAAGGCCGACACGCGCTGACTCCTC
>JASJCN010000321.1 GCA_030065975.1 Myxococcota bacterium | reverse complement strand
CGGACGTTCAGGGCGAGCTGGATCCTCATGGCATCCTCCTTCGGGAGTTCTGGCAGTGTCAGGAAGCGCGCTTGCGGCGGACGCGACGCCCGCTGCAGCAGTTCTCGGTCAGGAACCCGACCAGCCCCCGCATCACGGCGAAGTCCGGCGTGTAGATGCGTGAGCGCCCCTCGGCGCGGCATCCGATGGCGCCCACCCGGCGCAGCTCCTTCAGGTGGAAGGAGAGCGTCGGCGCGGGCACGTCGAGCCGATCCGCGAGCTCGCCGGCCGCGAGGCCCTCGGGCCCGGCGGCCACGAGCTCGCGGAAGAGCTCGATGCGCGTGTCGTGGGCCAGGGCGCCCAGCAGCTCGACAGCGGTCTGTGATTCCATGTTTCGATAAATATCGAATTATGGAAGGATCGTCAATCCCCTCGCGCTCGCTCGGAAGCCAGTCGCCCGGGCCCCGCGCCACTCGGACCGCTGACGAGCCAACGGACGTCTGCGGCGGTCCCGGACGCTATGCGGGGCGCTCTTGATCTATGCTGGTCGGAGCAAGTACCGCATGGGGAGCCAGACATGGCGCTCGGCTGCTCGAACCCATCGTGTGAGGAGGCCGGTCGGATCCAACATGGGCAGGTGGACGCATGTCCGGTCTGCGGTGAATCCCTCGCGGAGGTTCCGAACCCGCCGTCCAGCCTGCTGGGCAGCGGCGGCATCGACCTGCACGCATCCAGCCGCGCCCTCTGCCTGAGCTGCGGACGGGAGCTCGACGTGGGCGAAGGACCCTACTGCGACGCCTGTGCGGACGACCCGCACGAGCCGGTGGACTACGGGCTCCGTGAGGACGACGAGCCGCGCCGTGAGCCGGTCGGCGCTCCGCCCTTCTACGTCCCCCTCGGCAAGCTCCTGACGCTGTCGCTGCTGACCTTCAACCTCTACACCGTCTACTGGACCTACAAGAGTTGGCGGGTCTACAGGCCCGGTAGCGGGATCTTCTTCGCCGCCGTGGCAGCACTGACGCCACCGCTGTCCTGCTTCCTGCTCTTCTCGTCCATCGCGGATCGACAGCAGCGACTCGGCCGGTCCCCTTTCCCGGCCATCCTGACGGCTGTGGCCCACCTGTTGGCCCTGGTTCTGCCGGAGGTCGCCTACGACAACCTGGCTGCCCCGGGCTGGGTTCGGTTGCTGCCCCTCGTGAGCATGCTTCCGCTGGCCGTGGCCCAGGATGCGGCCAACGGATGCGTCGAGCCGGAGGAGCGCGTATCCCCCTGGTCGCTCGGAAACACGCTCGCGGTCCTGCCCGGGCTCCTCCTCTGGGTGCTACTCATCGCCGCGCTGGCCGGAGCGCTCGGGTAGCGCTCGGGGCGCCGGGTTCCTGCCCGAGTCTGCCTGGTCGATCGATCCCCTCCGATAGCGGTAGAGGAGGCGGACGCCTCGCGGCTCGAAGCCCGGGAGTCGGGCCACGGGTGTGAAGAGATCCGCGTCCTCGATCAGGGCGACGAGCTCCGGGACGCGCTTGCGGGCCAGCCCGGGCCGGCCCGTGTTCACCCAGAGCGGAAGCCCTTCGGCGTCGGCGCGTCGCATCAGCGCGTACAGCGCCTCCGGTCGGAGCACCCACTCGACCCGGGGGTCGTAGTAGTCGGGAGGGCGTTGGATCGCGACGGTGAGGATGCGCTCGTTCTCCGGCGCGTTGGGGTCGCGCAGCGGGCGCGTGATCGCCACCGACTCGCGCATGGGCTGGAGCGAGCCGCCGCGTAGCGCCTCTCGGGCCGGAGTCGTGAACGCGACGAAGCCGGCGAGCCAGAGGGCGCAGAGTCCGAAGGCGACGGCGCGCGGGGCGGTGCCTTCCCATCGTGCGGGCAGGGTGAGCCCGGTGGCGAGGAAGATCGCCAGACCCGGGAGCGCGAAGAGCAGGTACCAGTGGTTGAGGAAGCTCCCCTGCGAGACGGCAAAGCCCACGAGGATCGGGCCCGGAAGCAGCAGGGCCAACGTGCACAGCGCGCGCACGCGCCCGGCGAGGAGGCCCGCGGCGACACCCAGGAGGGCGGCGAGCCCGGTGAGCGCGGCCCAGAGAGGGAAGGTGCGGGGCCACACGGACGCCACCTCGACCAGATCGTGATAGTCGGGGCGATCGGGGCCGTAGCTCACGCCGGCCAGCAGATGGCCGCCCAGGTTCACGAACCACATGCGATCGAAGGGAAGGCTCTCGCGCTCGACGTAGGCGCCGAGCTGCACCAATGCGCCGAGCATCAGCTGCAGGAAGAGCAGGCCGGCGGCGGTGCAGGCGAGGGCCCAGCGCGTCCACGGGACGGGTGCCGTCCGGGGCGAGCCGTAGAGCCCGGCCAGGGCGAGCACGGCGGCGGCGTTCAGCACGATCAGCGTGATGGCCATGGGCGGCCAGGTCCACACGAGGAGGAACTGGGCGAACCCGAAGAGCAGCCAGCGCGGCCAGCTCCCGCGCTCGAGTGCGCGCAGCAGCAGCCACACGAGGAGCGGCACCAGCAGAACGAGGAAGGCGTAGCCGCGCGCCTCGCTCGCATAGCGCACGAGCCAGGGATGCAGCGAGAGCGCTGTCGCCGCGAGCGCGCCGGCCAGCGGCTGGCCCATCCGCCGCAGCAGCAGGGCGACGGCAACGACGGCGCCGAGGCCGGCGAGGTAGGCGGGCAGGCGCACGGCCGTCTCGCTCACGAACTCGAGCTCGGGCCGGGCCGCCGTGCGCCAGCCCGCGAGCGAGAGGCGCGAGAGCACGGTGAAGCCCACGTGGTTGCTGGGCTTGCGGTAGTCGAAGAAGGTCTCGCGCCAGCCGACGCGCTGGAACTCCGCGCGCCCGTCGCGCATGGCGTAGGCGCCGTCGATGGCGCGGCGGACGGTCCACTCCTCGTCCCCCCACAGGCTGTAGGAGAGCCGCGGCGCGGCGAGCACCGCCAGCGCCAGGACGCTGGCGAGCACCACTGCGCCGAACACGCGGTTCACGACCGCCGTGGATGCCGGCGGGGCCGCGACGGTAGCCGTGGGAGCCTCGACGGGTCCGAGCCAACGCGTCCGGGTGCGAAGCAGGAGCGCGACGACGAGTGCGTTGACCACGGCCACGGGCCAGCCGTAGGTGACCGCGTAGTCGACCGAGCGAACCGGGTCGCCGTCGCGGATGCGCTCGGCGATGCCGTCGTTGATCGGGTTGTCGCCGGCGGCCAGGTAGACGACGAGGAGCAGCAGCAACACGCCGAGCCCGATGCCCGTGTCCCGCGCTCGACGCGCCTCCTGGCTCCGCTCCATGGCGGCGGACACTAGCTGGATCTTGCAGGCGTTTCGGGTCCCTGGCCGCTTCGTTGACTCGCGAGTCAACCCACCCGCCCCGTGCTAGCCTCGGCCCGCTGACTCGGAGTCGCGCCTTGCCGCCCCCTCCGAAGCGTCCGAATCGCCTCTCTGCAACGACCCAGGAGACCCCATGCACGACCTCTTGATCCGTGGTGGAACCGTGATCGACGGAACCGGCGCGCCCGCCCGCACCGCCGACGTCGCCATTCAGGACGACCGCGTCGCGGCCGTCGGCAGCGACCTCGGGCCGGCCAAGCGCGAGATCGACGCCACGGGCCTGCTGGTCACGCCGGGCTGGGTCGACATCCACACCCACTACGACGGCCAGGTCACCTGGGATCCGCATCTGTCGCCGAGCGGCTGGAACGGCGTCACCACCGTGGTGATGGGCAACTGCGGCGTGGGCTTCGCGCCGGTGCATCCCGGCCGCGAGAAGTTCCTGATCGAGCTGATGGAAGGCGTCGAGGACATTCCGGGCACCGCGCTCGCCGAGGGCATCCAGTGGAGCTGGGAGACCTTCCCGGAGTACCTGGACGCCATCGAGAAGATGCCGCGCTCGGTCGACGTGGGCGCGCAGATCCCCCACGGCGCCGTGCGTGCCTACGTGATGGGCGAGCGCGGCGCGGCCAACGAGGAGGCCACGCCCGAAGAGGTCGACGCCATGGCGAAGGTGGTGAAGGAGGGCCTCCTTGCGGGCGCCCTCGGCTTCAGCACCTCGCGCACCATCCTCCATCGCGACGTCCACGGCGAGCTCGTGCCCGGCACCACCGCCGACAAGGCCGAGGTGCTCGGTATCGGGCGCATGCTCGGTGAGGTCGGTCACGGCGTCTTCGAGGTGGCGAGCGATCTCGCGCCCGAGGGCGAGGAGCTCGAGTGGATGAAGCAGCTGAGCCAGGAGACCGGCCGACCGGTGACCTTCGCCTGCCTGCAGAACCCGATCGATCCCGATCAGTGGAAGCGCCTGCTGGCCGAGGTCGACAAGGACACCGAGGCCGGCGGCTTCCTCACGCCCCAGGTGGCCCAGCGCCCGAACGGCCTGCTGCTCTGCTTCGAGGGCACGGCCCATCCCTTCATGTTCAGCGAGGCCTGGGGTCCGCTGGCGATGCTCCCGCCGGAGGAGCGGCGCAAGAAGCTCGCCGAGCCGGAGGTGCGCGAGAAGCTCCTCACGACCCAGGCCGATCTCTCCAACTCGGGGCTTCCGGGGCCGGCGCTGCTGGTCGCCAACGGCTGGCACATGATGTTCCCGCTCGGCGATCCCGTGGACTACGAGCCCGCTCCGGAGAAGTCGGTCGCCGCCATCGCCGCCCGCGAGGGACGCGACCCGCGCGAGGTGGCGTACGACGCCCTGCTCGCCAACGAGGGCCGCGGCATCCTCTACGTGCCGCTCCTCGGCTATGCCGGCGGCGATCTCGAGGCGGTGCGCGAGATGATGCAGCACCCGCGCTCGGTCTACGGGCTCTCCGACGGCGGCGCCCACTGCGGCATCATCTGCGATGCGAGCATGCCGACCTTCCTGCTCACCCACTGGGTGCGCGACCGCACCCGCGGCGAGCGGCTGCCGATCGAGGACGTGGTGCACCGCCAGACGCAGCGCACGGCCGAGTTCTACGGCATGGACGACCGCGGGACGATCGAGGCCGGCAAGCTCGCCGACCTGAACGTGATCGATCTCGAGGGGCTGCACATCCACGCGCCGGAGATGGTCTACGACCTGCCGGCCGAGGGACGCCGGCTGATCCAGCGGATCGACGGCTACCGCTACACGATCAAGAGCGGGCAGGTGACCTACGAGGGGGGCGAGACCACCGGGGCGCTCCCGGGCAAGCTCGTGCGCGGGCCGCAGCCGGCTCCGTCGGCGGAGGCCTGAGCCGGGCGCTTGCCCTTCGCGTCGCTTCGCGGGGAATCGCGGACTCCCCCTGTCCTCGATCACCACGGGAGCCTTCCCCTGCGGGGAATTCGAGGGTCCAAACGCCACGAGAGCGTGCTGATTTCCTCCCGCCGGAAGTCCCATCTATTGTAGAGTGCTCCGTTGAACGGTGGTTCGATTCCCGCGGGGTGAGGCTCCCGACGTCACCCGGGATCGCTGCGAATGCACTTCCCGAGATGCCGTCGTGTCCCCGCGGACCCCGTCGTGCTGCCGCTGTGAAGGAGACTTCCGTCCCATGTGCGCTCGAATCCTGCGTCTCGCCGCCGTCCTGCTCCTCGTAGCCGGCGTGGCCCAAGCCCAGACCTCGTACCTCCACTTCGAGTCGGGTCCGGTCCGCCCCATCGTCCTCAGCGACGACGGCTCCCGCCTCTACGTGACCAACATCTCGGACAACCGGCTCGAGATCTACTTCGTCAGCCAGTTCG
>JASJCN010000320.1 GCA_030065975.1 Myxococcota bacterium | reverse complement strand
CCCCGAGCCGGAGCCCGAGGTCCCGGTCGTGCCCGAGCTCCCCGAGCCGGAGCCCGAGGTGCCCGTCGAGCCCGAACTCCCCGAGCCGGAGCCCGAGGTGCCCGTCGAGCCCGAACTCCCCGAGCCGGAGCCCGAGCCCGAGCTTCCCGATCCGCCGGGCCCGACGCCGCTCGCCTGCCGCGTCGGACACGACTCCCCGAACGGCGCCGCGGCCGCGGCAGAAGGCAGCGACCTGCGCTCCGCCGCCACTCTGGACGGCGCCGACGGCCTCGGCGACGTGCGTTGGACCTGGGAGCGCCTCGGCTCTGGCAACGCCGCCTCGGTCACCATGGCCTCAGGGTCGGGTGCACGCGCCGAGCTCGACCTTCGGGGCATCTCGCGCGCCGCCGGCGGCGACTACCGCGTCCGCTTCACGCGCAGCGGCGAGATCCTCGCGCAGTGCGACTACGAGCTCACCGTCCCGTACTGGACGGCGGGACGCATCGGAGCCGGCGGCTTCGTCACGGGCGGCGACGTCTCCGACGACGGGACCAAGGTCTTCCGCACCGACACGTCCGGCGCCTACCTCTACAACGAGGAGACGAGCGCCTTCGAGCAGCTCGTCCCCGCTCGCCTCCCCTCCCGGTACAAGGTGCCGTGGAACGGTGCGGGCGCCTACGAGGCACTGGTCGCCGCGAGCGACAGCCGCGTCGTGTACGTGGCCTACGACACGGGCGTGGTGGACGACGGCGTGATCTTCCGGTCGCTCGACGGCGGCAGGACGTTCCGCGCCGTCCTCACCGGACTGCAGCTCGACGCCAATGGCGGCAGGATGCGCACGTGGCAGCGCCACGGCGACATCGACCCGAACGATCCCGACCACGTGCTGATGGGCGACGAGACCGGGATGTTCCGCACCACCGACGGCGGCGAGAGCTGGGAGCGGGTGAGCGGGCTCCCCGCGCCGACCGGGGAGACGCCCCCCGGCTACTCGGGCGTGGCCTTCAACCGCGAGTCGCCGCGGATCGCCGGGCGGACCTCGGAGGTCATCGTGGCCTCCGGTGGACGCTACTGGCGCTCCACGGACGCCGGCGAAAGCTGGTCGGACATCTCGGCGGGCAGCCCCCCGTGGCAGCCGAAGATGGCCGAGTTCGACACGCGAGGCGCCTACTACGCGAGCAACGTCGGGCTCTGGCGCTACGAGGCCGGGCGCTGGCGGAATCTGGGCTCGCCCAGCGACATGTCCACCCGCTTCCTGGTCGATCCCTCCGACCCCGACCGCATCCTGGTGAGTCGAGTCGCGGTCACCAACTTCAGCATGTCGACGGATCGAGGCGCCACCTGGACGAGCCCCAACTTCAAGAAGGCCGGGCTCCACAGCATGGACGGCATCCCCTGGCACGAGGCGGAGACCGGTGAGGGGTACCTGGACAACAACTGGATCCTGGACCCGACCACGCGAAAGATCTGGATGTCGGGCGGCAATTCCGGAATCGCCTCGGTGAGCCTCGACGAAGCGTTCGCCTCGACGCCCGGCCACCTGATGCTCGACACCCGCGGGCGCGGCATCGAGCAGATCTGCCCGAACAAGCTCGTCCTGCCTCCCGACTCCCCGAAGGTCCACGCGGCGTTCTGGGACGAGGGCTACGGCCAGCTCGACCGCACGAATCGCAGCTATCCCACGGTCATCAACGACCGCGAGGACTTCTCTGCGGCCTGGGGCCTCGACTACTCGAAGCAGGACTCGAGCCACCTGGCTCGCTTCTTCTCCTGGGACGCGAACGACTACGCCGCGTCCGGCTGGTCGGACGACGACGGGGAGACCTGGACGCGCTTCGAGAGCATCCCTCCCATCGTCGGGGCCCGCAGCACGACGCTCGCCTACTCGGGGGTCGACAACATCGTGCTCGTTGCGGGCAACTCGGGCGCGAACGCCAACCACGCTCCCTGGTACACCCTCGATCGGGGTCGGACCTGGCAGCCGATCGATCTCGGGAAGCCGTGGACGACGGCTCGCACCAAGGGGATCCAGAACGGGACGTACTTGAACCGACAGATCGTGGCCGCCGACCCCGACGCGCTGGGCACCTTCTACCTGTACTCGAACTCCGACGACGAGAGCCTGCGCGGCATCTGGATGACGCGGGATGGCGGCGTTCGCTGGACCCGGACCTGGGTCGGAATTCCTCCGGCGGGCGTCAAGGGGACGTGGGCCTACAACGCCACGCTGGAGGCGCCGGTCTCGGGACACCTGTGGATCAGCCCGGGCGGCGAGTCGCCCGACGGCAGGGCCAACAACCAGGCCTTCTTCCGGTCCTTCGACGAGGGGCGCACCCTGGAGCCGGTGCCCGGCACGCGCGAGATCATCAAGTTCGCGTTCGGTGCCCCGGCCACCCCGGACGGCTACCCCGTGCTCTTCGTGGACGGCTACGTGAACGGGGAGTACGGGACCTACGCGACGGCGAACGCCGACGCGCCGAGCCCGACCTGGGTCCGTCTCGGCGACTTCGCGAACCGCCAGCCCCACACGGTGCGCACGATGGGCGCCGATCCCGACGTGGTGGGCCGAGTGTGGTCCGGCCAGGGCTGCGCGGGTACCTCGTTCGGCGACTTCTCGGCGCTCTTCCGGCCCGCCTCCGCGGGCGTCCAGCCCGAGCTGCCCGCCACCCCGCAGCCCGAGCCGGAGCCCGAGCTCCCGGTCGACGTACCGCAGCCCGAGCCGGAGGCCCCGGTCGACGAGCCGCAGCCCGAGCCCGAGCTCCCGGTCGACGTGCCGCAGCCCGAACCGGAGCTGCCCATCGAGGAGCCGGAGCCCGAGCTCCCGGTCGACGTGCCGCAGCCGGAGCCCGAACCGGAGCTGCCCATCGAGGAGCCGGAGCCCGAGCTTCCCGTCGAAGAGCCCGGGGCGGAGCGTCCGCCGGACAGGACGACGTACGGCGGACCGGCCGACTTCAACGGCTACCGCGGCCCGGACCGCAACGGGATCGCACGGGCCGACGTGGGACTCGCCGACGACTGGTCGACGCTCCCGGGCGGTGAGCCGAGGCTCTTGTGGCAGAGCGGCGATCTGGGCGTGATCGGCATCGACCACACCAACGGACAGGTCGCGGTGTGGCGGGACAAGGCGTACGCCGTCACGTATCTCGGCGGCAAGCGCACGGTGTTCGCCTTCGACGAGCGAGGCCGCGAGATGTGGCGCAAGACGCTGCTTCGGGACTACTCGAACACGCACGCCGCCAATCCCTCGGCATGGGTGGAGGACGGCCGCGTCTACGTCCACGACAACCAGTTCGACTACGCCCTCGACGCCTTCTCGGGCCAGGTGGTGTGGATGACCCGTCGCGAAGGGGACGACAAGTCGAGCCCGATCGTCATCGACGGCGTGCACATCGGCCGCAGCGAGGGATTCGTCGGAAAGGACGCCTCGACCGGCCAGACGCTCTGGACCCGGCGGAATTGTCCGGGATCGAACGGAGGCGGAGTGGGCTCGGCCATGCTGTGGCAGACGCCGAGCCAGAACTACGCCTTGCTGCAGTACGACGAGAACAACTGCCTGATGCTCGTCGATCCGCAGACCGGAGACGAGATCTGGAAGGTCGACCCGCCGGCGCCGGGCGGAGACGGAGCGCCGAACACCTCGCCGCTCATCTACCAGGACCGCATGGTCATCACCAGCCGCGACATCCGGACGAACAAGCCGCAGGTGATCTACGAGGTCTACCCGGACGCCCCCACGCGCAAGCCCCGCCTGATCCATGCCGGTGGCGAGGAGCGCGTGAAGGGCTCCCCGGTGATCCACCAGGACCACGTCTTCTGGGGCTACACCTCGAGGCACAACAACTATGCCAAGGCCATCGACCTGCGGTCCGGCCAGCGCACCTACTACGTCGAGGATCCCGCCGGCATCCGCTCCTGCACCAAGGGCTACAACGATCTGCTCGTGGCCGACGGCAAGCTGTACGGGACGGGCTGCCTGCAGTCGACGCTGGCGCGCCCCACCCCGGATCGCATGGATCTCGTGAGCACGTTCGACAACAACGCGAACCACCAGACGACCCCGACGATCGTGGGCGGCCGCATGTACGTCTACAGCTACGACGGGTACAGCCAGGGCGGAGAGAAGAAGGCCCGGGTCAAGGTGTTCGACGTGTCGGCGCCGGCCGGTGCGAAGCCCACCATCACCCAGCGGGAGCTTCCCGGCGGCGTCGTGGGAGGCTGGTACGAGCAGCGGCTTTGGGTCTCGAACGGAAACGGGCTGCGGACCTGGTCGGTGGCCGGTGGCTCCCTGCCCGCAGGCCTCACCCTGGATGGCGACACGCACATGCTCACGGGCCGACCCGAGCGGGCCGGGGCGTTCAGCGTGACCCTCGAGGTGCGCGACGAGGACGGAGACCGCGACCGGAAGACGTTCGAGCTGACCGTCGAGCCGTAGCGCGGGACGGCCCGGGCGCGAGGCCGCGCGGGTCTCGCGAGCGGGGCGGAGCATCGAGTAGACTCGGCGCATGCCCTTGGCGACGGTGTCGGGTCGCAAGATCTACTACGAGAGCCACGGCGAGGATCGCGGCGGGACGCCCCTGGTGCTCGTCATGGGACTCGCCGGGTCGTGCGCGGGCTGGCACGCTCTGCAGATCCCGGAGCTCTCTCCCCACCATCGGATCGTCGTGTTCGACAACCGGGGCGTGGGCGAGAGCGAGGATCCGGGCGGGCCCTTCACCACGGCCGATCTGGCCGACGACCTGGCCGGCCTGCTCGACGCCCTCGGGATCGAGCGCGCAAACCTGTTGGGCGCTTTCATGGGGGGCATGACCCTGCAGGAGCTCGCCCTGCGACATCCCGAGCGGGTGGGCCGCCTCGTGCTCGTGGGCACCTGGTCGCGCGCCGATGCCAAGCGGCGCCTGCTGCTCGAGAAGTGGCAGGCGATGGCCCGGGCGGGAACCAGCTCCGAGGTCTTCACCCGGGAGCGCATGCTCTGGACGCTCCAGGACGAGACCCTCGAGCAGCGCGATCTCGTCGAGGCCATGTCGACGAGCTTCCCGGGCGGCGGGCTGCCCATCGATGCGGATCTCTTCGTCCGCCAGTGCCAGGCCTGCCTCGACCACGACACCACCGACCGCCTGCACCAGATCCAGCACCCCACCCTGCTGGTGTGCGGCCGCAGCGACCAGCTGACCCCGCCGAAGCTCCACCGGGAGATGGCCGACGAGATCCCGGGCGCGCGGCTGGTGACGATGTCCTACGGCGCCCACCTGGTGATGGCCGAGTCAGCCCAGCGCTTCCACTCCCTCGTCCTCGACTTCCTCGCAGCTTAGGAAGGGGACGGTCCTTGCAACTTGCAAGTTCCCGCCTGCGGGGACCTCTGACCCCGCAGGGTGGGGACGGTCCTTGCCCCGAAGGGCAAGGA
>JASJCN010000319.1 GCA_030065975.1 Myxococcota bacterium | reverse complement strand
GGGAGGCGTCAGGGTGCCGGGGCCGAACGAGCCGCCGGAGACCGTCACCTTGTTGAGGCCGAACTGCGGGGGGCTGATCGCGGTGCTGAGCGAGATCGGGCCGATGGCCGGAATCGGGGCCGCGCCGCCGGCGATGGAGCTGACGCCCATGGCCGTGCCGGTCACGACGACCGAGCCGACGCCGATGGACGCCGTCAGGTTGGCCGACACGTTGACGATACCTGCGGTGGCCTGCGTGGCGCCGAAGCAGAGAGCAACAGCGGCAATGGCCAAGATCTTGGACAACTTCATGAGATTGGACCTCTTTCTCTGTGAACCGCGCTGATGAGGGGGTTGGGCCCGCGCCAGCGAAGCTTCTTCCTTGCCGAGTAAGTGACCCGGGCGAGCCGAATGTGGCAGCGGAAGTGGAGAAAGGACCCAGAAGGACCCCGAAAACAAGAAGCGCCCACCCCCGAGGGGATGGGCGCTTGCCAATCCTGCCTGACGAATCAGGCAAGCCTACCCGCCGAGGCGGGTGGGAATGGCTCTACTTGCGGGCCCGGCTGCGGCCGAGGGCCACGAGGCCAGCGATGCCACCGCCGAGCAGCAGCAGGGTGCCGGGCTCGGGGGTCGCGGCGGCCGTGTAGACCAGGGTCAGCACGGAGATCGCCGGGATCGTCACCGGAATCGCGCCCACGACGACGGTCGCGCCGGACACGAACACCACGGTGCCCACGCCGCCGGCGGTGCGGTTGTCGAGGCCGGTGGCCATGGCGGTACCGGCGGCGAGGCCGGTGCCGGTCACGGTCGTGGCGCCGGTGGTCCAGCCGTTGCCGTTCAGCGTGGCCTTGAAGATGCCGAGCAGGAGGCCGGTCGAGCTGCCGCCGCCACCGATGGGCGAGAGCGGAACGTTACCAGCCGGGTTGGCGCCCGCGAAGATGTTCGCCGTGGCGTTGAGGCCAAGGAGACCACCGGGAGGCGTCAGGGTGCCGGGGCCGAACGAGCCGCCGGAGACCGTCACCTTGTTGAGGCCGAACTGCGGGGGGCTGATCGGCGTGCTGAGCGAGATCGGGCCGATGGCCGGAACCGGAGCCTGACCGCCGCCGATGGAGCTGACGCCCACGGCCGAGCCGGTCACGACGACCGAACCCACGCCGATGGACGCGGTCAGGTTCGCCGACACGTTGACGATACCCGCGGTGGCCTGCGTGGCGCCGAAGCAAAGAGCAACGGCGGCAATGGCCAGAATCTTGGACAACTTCATTTCTATGGAACCTCTTTGTTTTTCCCCAGGCCTCCGCGGACTCGTCGGCACCTCTGCCGAGTCGCCCAGCGGTGGCACGACCGCCATTTGTGCAACGCGCGTACCAGTTCCCGCACGGCTGGGGCGAAAACCCACAAGTGCCTGTTTTTGAAAGCTTAAAAACTCCCCTCCGGGCTGATGGAGGGTCGCATCTCCTTGCGGAGGCTCAGGAATTCCGTGGTACGGCGGCATCGCCGTTCCCATTGGGGGAAAGGCCTTTCCTATCGCCCCCTCTGACAACCCCCGAGGGAATTTCCCGTCAGTCGGCCCCGAGCCTGGACCCGTTCGAGAGGAGGACTGCCGGAGGCGGACGGACCCGTATACTGACGAGTCCGCCGGCCGGCGACCGAGCCGGGAGACGGACGAGATCCGCGCGGAAGCCCACAGCTCGGCGCCCTCGAGCCGATGACGAAGGGGCCCCGCGTCCGATCCTCCGACGCCCACGCCTCCGACGCCTCCACGGGACCCACCCATGACCGCCGCCCCGCTCCCCAACCCGGCACCCGAAGCCCCGCGCTGGTTCTTCGGGCCGCTGCCGGATCTCGCTCTCGGCTGCGGGCTCCTCTACTTCGGGCTGCTCGGCGTGCAGCTGCTGGCGGGCGACACCATGGCGAACGTGTTCCCCGCGCGCTGGCTCCCGATTCTCACCCTGCTCCTCGGAGCTCCCCACTACGGGGCCACGCTGATCCGGGCCTACGGCGACGCCGAGAGCCGCCACCGCTACGCGTTCTTCGGCGTGGTGCTGACCGGGCTGCTCGGCCTCGTGTTCCTCTACGGGCTCCGCGACCACGTGTTCGGCTCGGTGGTCCTGACCCTCTATCTGACCTGGAGCCCCTGGCACTACTCCGCCCAGAACTACGGCGTCGGTGTGGCCTTCCTGCGCCGGCGCGGCGTCGGCTTCGACGCCCTCACCAAGCGCTTCCTGTACGGCTCCTTCCTGCTCTCGTACGCCATGGCGTTCAGCTCCGTGCATCGCGCTGCGGACCACGCCGACTACGTCCCCGTCCAATACAAGTCCACGGTCTACGAGCTGATTCCGCTCGGCATCCCCGCGGCGGTGCAGGAACCGCTCTTCATCGCGCTCGTCATCGCCTGGCTCGGCGCGACGGCGTTCGTCGTCGCGCAGCTGCTGCGCAACGCGAGCCTCGGACGTCTGGCCCCGGTGCTCGTGCTCCTCGCCCTCCAGGCGTTCTGGTTCGTCGCACCGTCGGTGGCGGGACAGTGGGGCTGGCTGAGCGGCTTCCACCCCTTCGCGCCGGGCAACGCGGCCTACACCTTCATGTGGGTCGCGAGCGGCCACTTCCTCCAATACCTGTGGATCACCACGTACTTCGCCGAGAAGTCGAGCGACTACGACGGCCGAGCCCGCTACCTGGGGCGCTGCCTGCTCTTCGGTTCCGCGCTCTGGGTCGTCCCGGCGCTGATCTTCGCCCCGGGCCTCCTGGGCCAGCTCCCCTACGACTTCGGGCTCGCTGCGTTCACCGCCGCCACGGTGAACCTGCACCACTTCATCCTCGACGGAGCGATCTGGAAGTTCCGCGACCCCAAGGTCACGAGCGTCCTGGTGCGGGGCCAGCGAGAGGAAGGCGCGGAGCGCGCGTGGCCGGGCATGGCCTGGGTCTCGCGCGGGTTCCTCGTCCTCGGGGCGATCGGCTTCGGAGTGGCCCTGTACTCGTTCACCCAGACGGTGCAGATGCGCCGCGCCGTGGCGGCCGAGGACTGGCCGACCGTAGAGCGCGCGATCGGCAACCTGGGGCGCATCGGGCGCACGAGCCCTCGGCACCTGAACCAGCTCGGCGTGATCGCGACGGCGACCGGTCGCCCGGCCGTGGCCCGCGAGCGCTTCGAGGAGAGCCTGGCGCTGCACCCGACGGTCGACGCCTACTCGGGGCTCGCCGGCCTGCACGAGCGCCAGGGCCGGAGGGACGACGCCCTGCCCTTCCTCGAGGCCGCCCTTGCGCTGGACGACACCGACGCAGGCCTCTGGTATCGCATCGGCCTCGCGAAGCTCGAAGGCGGCGAGCCCGAGCCCGCTCTCGAGGCCCTGCGACGCGCGGCGGAGCTCGCGCCGGAGCGGCGACTGATCCAGCTCAAGCTGGAGCAGGCCGAAGAGCAGCTGCGCAGCGCCGCCCCCGCGCCCTAGGCACCGCTCCCGCACCAGGGCGCGCCAGGAGGCCGCGCTAGGCGCCGGATGCGATCCGCTGCAGGCGGCTTCGCAGCGCGCCGGCCCGCTCGTCTTCGATGCCCTCGAGCAGCTCGAGGAACGCCGCTGCGTCGACCGCCGCGCGCCGGCGCTCGGCCCAGGGCACGACCTCGTGGACGGACTGGAGCGTCTCGGGGACGTCGCCGAGCGCGAGGGTCAGGCGCGCGCGCAGGAGCACGTCGGCGGGCGAAGGGCGGCTTCGCAGGCCGGCCCCGTCGATCAGCGCGAGGGCCTCGCGATGGGCCGAGCCGGAGTCCTCGCGCAGCCGGCTCTCGGCGCGCAGGCGATCGGCGGCCGGGCCCATCGGATCCGCCGGATCGATGGCCGCGAGCCGCGCTTCGACCCCCGGGTCGAGCGGCGCGCCCGCGTCGGCGAGCGCGCGAGCCGCATCGAGCCAGTCGCGCTCGGGCGGACGGAGCGGCTCGAGCAGCGGCGGCGTCTCGCCGCGCCGGAGCCAGTCGGCGCGCCCGAGCTCGAGCAGGCGGGCGCGGGCCAGACGCAGGCCCGGCCGCTCGCGCAGCGCCACCGACAGGGCGGCGACGGCGCGCACGGGATCGCCGACGGACGATGCGATCAGCCCGCGCGCGTAGGCCTGCCAGCCCCGGTCGCGGATCGCCGAGCTCAGGGTCGAGAGCCGCTGGAAGTGGCCGTGGCGCCAGAGCGCCTCGATCGTGGCCTGCGGCCCGAGCCGCTCCACGACGCGGCCGATCGCGTCGCGCCGGCCGATCTCCTTGCCGAGACCACGCCCGATGGCACTGCGTCCGATCACTCCGGGCGAGCGGGTCTGGAGCCGGTTGCGGCGGTCGCGATTGATGGTGGCGCCGGCGGCCAGGAGCTTCGCGCCGCGCGAGTCGAGCACCAGCGAGACCTCGACGTCGGCGGGCTCGTGGATCCCGATGCTGGCGAGCGTCTCCGGGTCGCGCGCGAGCGCGCGCTCGGTTCCGGCCACGAGGTCGAGGGGCTCGTCGGACGCCACGAACTGGATGCCCGCGGCGCCCTCCGGCTGGTAGACCTGCACGTGCTCGAAGGTGTCGAGCAGCGTCGCCAGCAGGACTCCGAGCAGATCGAGATCGATGAAGTTGAGCCCCATCCACTGGACGAACACGCCGCCGGGCACGAGCCGCTGCTTCACCAGCTCGAAGAACTCCCGCGTATACAGGTTGGAGGCGCCGGCGGTCCAGGGATGGGAGGGCTGGGAGGCCACCACGTCGTAGCGGCGCTCGGTGAGCGCCATGGCCGCACGCGCGTCGTTCTCGATCACGCGCACGCGCGGATCCGAGAGCGGGTCGCGCGCGCGGTCGGGGGCGATGAACCGGTTGGCCGCCACCACCGCGGGCTCGAGCTCCACCACGTGCAGCTCGCGGATGGTCTGGGGCACGGCCTCGATGGCCAGCCCTCCGCCGAGCCCGACCATCAGCATCGACTCTCCCTCGGGGCGGGCCAGGGCCCCCACCGCGCCGAGCCAGCGCGCCACCGCGAACTTGCCGGTGCGCGAGAGCGTGCCGCCGACGCTCGCCTCGGGAAGGCCGCTCGTCGAGAGCACGAACTCCGAGCGCAGCCGCCGCACCATCACGGTCGTCGAACGGCCGACCTCGTGGAACACGATCTCGCCGCCCTGGGGCGTGCGCGTGAGTGGGCCCGTTCGGAGCAGCTCCCACGGCGGCTCGGGGCGCACGACGAGCAGGCTCGCACCGAGCGCAACCGCCACGGCCGCGGGGATGCGCAGCCGCGGCGTCGTGGCCAGGGCGGCGACGAACGCGAGGACGAGCCCCGTCGCCAGCAGCAGGGTCAGCATGCCGGCGAAGCCGAGCCAGGGCAGCAGCACGAAGCCGGTGCCCACCGCCCCGGCGATCGCGCCCAGGGTGTTCCAGGCGTACACGCGCGCGGTGGCGCCGCCCGCCTCGGTCTCGTCGCGGGCCAGGATGCGGACGGCGAAGGGGAAGGTGGCGCCGATGCACAGCGTGCTCGGGAGCAGCACCAGCACCGAGAGCCCGGCGTCGATCAGGCGGCGGCTCCCGTCGCCGTCCATGCGTGCCGCCAGGCCCGGTAGTGAGTCGAGAAAGACGTAGGCGAAGGCCGATGCGAGGGCGACGCCGATCTGCGCGACGGCGAAGCCCCGGGTGGCCGTCCGGC
>JASJCN010000318.1 GCA_030065975.1 Myxococcota bacterium | reverse complement strand
GGTGAGGACGATCTTCGGGACGAAGGAGAGCGTCTGCTCGTTGATCTGCGTCGCCGCCTGGAAGATCGAGACGACGAGACCCGAGCCGAGCGCCGTGAACAGCACGGGCGCGGCGAGGATCAGCGACATCCGGATCGTCTCCTGGAGCAGCGCGCTCACTTGTTCGATGTCCATGGGGCCTCCGTCAGCGCAGGCCGTTGATCAGCGAGCCCAGGACGAGGTTCCACCCGTCGAGGAGCACGAAGAGCATCAGCTTGAAGGGAAGGGAGATGACGATCGGCGGGAGCACGATCATGCCCATCGAGATCAGCATCGAGGCGATCACGAGATCGATCACGAGGAAGGGCAGGTAGACCATGAAGCCGATCTCGAAGGCCGTGCGCAGCTCGCTCAGCATGTACGAGGGAAGGATCGTGGTCATCGGCAGCTCGGAGAGGTCGTCGACGGGCCCGGTGCCCGAGATCTCGAGGAAGAGGGTCAGATCCGACTCCCGCGTCGCGCCGAGCAGGAAGGTGCGCACGGGTGCCAGCGCGAGCTCGGCGGCCTCCGAAGCGTCGATCTCCTGCGCGACGTAGGGCTCGTAGGCCTCCACGCGGATCTGATCGCCGAGCGGCGCCATGACGAACATCGTCGTGAACAGGGCGAGGCCCACGAGCACCTGGTTCGGCGGCAGGTGCTGGACGCCGATCGCCTGGCGCAGGAAGGCCAGTACGATCACGATGCGCGTGAAGCTGGTCGCCATCAGAAGGATGGACGGCGCAATCCCGACGATCGTGAAGAACGCGACCATCTCGAGCGTCGAGTTGAGCTGCTCCGGCTCGTCGAGACCGTCGAGCCGGATCGTGAGACCGCTCTCGGCCCAGCCCGGGACAGCGCCCAGGACCAGCGCGAGCGCCGGAGCGAGCAGGCCCATCACCTGCACCCAGCGTCGCCCCAGGGAGGCCTTCGGCGCAGGCAGCACCTCGACCTCCTCCTCCGGCACGTCCTCTTCGGGGACGGGCCGAAGGGTCTGCAAGGTGGAGAGCCCGCTCTCGCTCGCGCCGATCAGCAGGCGCTCGCCGTCGACCTCGACGACGTGCAGCCGCTTCTTCGACCCGAGCGCGCAGGTCTCGACCACGCGCAGACCGCGACGCGGCCCCTTCGCGCTTCCGACCCCGGCCCACTGCAGCGCGATGCGCAGCAGCGCCAGACTTCCCAGCACTACCAGGAGTGCCGATGCGAGATTCGTCATGGCGGCCAACGCTCCCTCCTCGCGTCGACCACCGGGTCCGTTCAGGAACCCGATGGTTCGACGAGCATCTCCACGATCCGGACGGCGAGACGGTCGTCCTCGACCGTGACCTCACCACGCGCCAACAGGCGCCCGTTCACCAGGACGTCGGCGGGCTCGCCCGCGGCCCGGTCGAGATCGATCACCGACCCCTTGCCGAACTGCAGCACCTCCCGCACGAGCATCCGCGTCGATCCCACCTCCACGGTCACGCGCAGGGGGACGTCACTGACGAGGTCGAGCGACCCGGCCGGGGGACCGCCCCCTGCCTCCGCCGCCACGGCCGGCGTCTCCACGTTCTCGGACTCCGCTTCCATGTGTCCTCGCGCTCCCTAGAGGCTGTCGATCAGTTGAACGGCGAGTCGGCCACCCACGGTGCCTCGCTCGCCGACGTACTTGGCTTCGTCTTCGACCCGCACCACGAGCCCGCGCACGTCGCTCGGCTCGAGCGGGATGACGTCTCCGACCTGGAGCTCCGCCACCTGGCGCAGCGGAACCTGGGCGAATCCCGCCTCGGCGCGGATCCGGACCTGCATGTCCAGCACCGCCCGCTGCAGCGCGGACGCCACCTCGGCGCGCTCTTCGCCGCTCGCCTCGTCGGCCGAGTCGGAGCCGTAGAGCGCCTGCGGAACCAGCAGGCGGAGCCGGCACAGATCGCTGAGGCCCGTGACGTCGAAGCTCGCCATGCCCCAGCGCTCCGTGCCCGCCATGAAGCTCGCCGGCTCGAGCAGGTCGCCGGGGCGGATCGTGACCTGGCTGCGGAAGGACCACGTGGTCTGCAGCTGCTGCACGAGATCTCCCGCGGCGCGGCGCAGGAAGCGCTCCTCGATCCTCGTATAGGGGCGCTCCGGAACGGCCATCATCGGCGAATCCGGCTTCGCCCCGAACGCGAGCGCCAGCCAGCCGTAGACGAAGGAGCGCCCCATGAGCAGGAGCAGGCGGTGGTCGCCCGGCTCCATCCAGAGCTCGAGGACCCGGTCCGTCGGGAGCAGGATGGCGCCGAACTCCCGCATCGTGACCTCTTCGACGTCGATCAGCGAGAGCAGGATGGCGCGCTGGTGCAGGGTCGAGAGCGCGCGCGACTGGTCCTCGGCGAACTCGCCGAGGATGCGCGCGAGCGGCACGAAGCGCGCCGCCGTCGACTCGCCGAAGGCCGCCCGGGCGGGGCTGTCGGCGCGCAGCTCGTCGAGGAGAGCAGCAAGCTCCTCCTTCGAGAGCAGGTTCCTGGCTTCCGCTTCGGCCATCGCTACTGCACCACGAACTCGGTGAAGAGCACGGACTCCACGCGGCCCGTCTTGAGGGTCGAGTTCACGCGGTCGCGCAGATCGTCCTTCAGGAGGGCCTTGCCCTCGAAGTCGTTGATGTCCGCGAGGCGCTTGCTCGAGAGCAGCAGGATCGTGGTGTCGCGGACCTGGTCCACGCGCGCCTCGATCTCCTCCTTTCCCTCGGGCGTGTTCATCTCGAACGCGACCTGCATCTTCAGGTAGCGGGGGTAGCCCTCGCCCGTGACGTTCACGACGAAGGGCTGGAGCTTGAACACCCGCTCTCCGAATTCGACGTCGGGCTCGACCGGCTCCTCGACCACCTCCTCGCCGTCTTCGGCGACCGGTTCCTGCTGGCCGCTGAGCATGAAGAAGGTGCCGCCCGCGCCGACCGCCGAGGCGAGCAGCGCCGCGATCAGGATCATCACGAGCGACGTGCCGCCCTTCGCCTCGCCGGCCTCTTCTTCGGTGCCTTCGTTCTCTTCTTCGTCCGCCATGGATTCCTCTCCGACCCGTGGGGGTCGTTCAGCCGTTCAGCGTCCAGTGCTGCTCGCGCGTGCGGGGATCGCCCTCGATCCCGAACTCCTTGAGCCGTCGCCACAACGTGGTCGTCGAGATCTCGAGGAGCGCCGCCGCGCGCTTCCGGTTCCATCCCACACGGTCCAGGGTCTCGAGGATGTGTTTGCGCTCGAGGCCGGGGAGGCTCTGGATCGCCGACTCGGGGGCGGCCTCGCGACGCGGCTCGCGGACGGACTGCGGCAGGTCGCCGACCTCGATCACGTGGCTGCGGCACAGCGCCACGGCGCGCTCGATCACGTTCTCGAGCTCGCGGACGTTGCCCGGCCAGCGGTGCCCCATGAGGGCCTCCATCGCGGCCGGGGCGATCTCGTTGACGGGGTTGCCCGTCTTCTCCCGCATGCGCGTCAGGAAGTGGTCGGCGAGCAGCGGGATGTCGTCCTTGCGCTCGCGGAGGGCCGGCACGTGGATGGGGATCACCGCCAGCCGGTAGTAGAGGTCCTCGCGGAACCTCCCCTCGGCGACCTCGGTCTCGAGGTCCTTGTTGGTCGCCGTCACGAGCCGCACGTCGACGTAGCGCGTGACCTCGCCGCCGACGGGTCGGATCTCGCCCGTCTGGAGGAAGCGAAGCAGCTTGGCCTGCATCGAGAGAGGCATCTCGGCGACTTCGTCGAGGAAGACGGTGCCCTTGTCCGCATGCTCGAAGAGGCCCTTGCTGTTCGTGGCGGCGCCCGTGAAGGCCCCGCGGCGATGACCGAAGAGCTCGCTCTCGAGCAGGGTCTCGGGGAAGGCCGCGGAGTTCACGGCCGAGAAGACGCGACCCGCGCGGCGACTCGCGTCGTGGATGGCGCGCCCGATGAGCTCCTTGCCGGTACCCGTCTCCCCGGTCACGAGGGCCGTGCTGTCCGTGTCCGCCACCTTGCCGACCAGCTCCAGGAGCTCGCGCATCGGCTTCGACTCACCGACGATGCCCGGGTAGCGGCTCGTCTGCGCCGGGGTGGGGCCCGGCACCGAGGCTGCGGCGCTCCGCACGGCGCGGACCTCCGAGGGGGGGCGCTCCGGAAGCCGGGCCACGAGGTCCGAGATCGCCTGGGGCTCCCAGGGCTTCGGCAGCAGGTAGCTGATGCCCGCGCGGTTCACGGCCTGCGCGGCGAGATGGGGATCATCTCCCTCGCAGAGCAGGACCCGCGCCGTGGCCGACCACTCCTCCCGCATGCGCTCGAGCAGATCGATGCCGGAGCCGTGTTCGAGCAGCTGGTCGGCGACGAGACCGTCGATCGTTTCGGAGCGAAGCACGGCGAGCGCCTCCTCCGCATCTGCGGCCTCGAGCGCGCGCGTTCCGATCCGGGCCAGGTCCCGCGCAAGGGCGCGGCGCGTGACCGGCTCCCGACTCACCACCAAGATCGTCGGCGGCGCTTCGCCTGCGACGTTGTCTTCCCACCCTGCGTTCATTTTGGAGCCACCCCGCCTTGCCTTCGAGCGTTCGCGGCGCGAATCCGGTCTCCTCGTTGGAAGCCTTCGTCCTGCGCCGATGGCTCAGGGATCGGCGACGAAATGGTCCACCTTGACGTTCTTGATGGAATTTTCCGTTCTGAAAGGACCGGAAACTTCCCGGCAAGATCGTTCCGCCCACCTTTCCCCCGAGGCTTTCAGGGCGAAACCCGGGGCGGCAGAAGTTGCCGACTTCCGGGCGCGGTGTTGCAGGGCGAGGTTCGCGTTCCTCTTCCAGGGAAGGGACCCGGCCCACGCGCCATGCGTGGCCGGCGCGCGATCAGGAGTCTTCGCCGTCCTGGGGCCGGAGGAAGGTGAACTCGACGCGCCGGTTCTTCGCGCGGCCCGCCTCGTCCTCGTTGGAGGCGACGGGCCGGGTGGCCGCGAAGCCCGTGGCGCGGAGGCGATCGGGGGAGACCCGGCCCACGTCGACGAGGTACTCGAGCGCGGCCACGGCCCGGGCCGTCGAGATGCGCCAGTTCGTGGTCGTGCTCTGCGAGGGCGCGGCGTCGGTATGCCCCTCGATCGCGATCAGGTCCGGCGTCCCCTGCATGAGATCCGCGATCTCGCGCAGGAAGACGAGCGAGGTCGGGCGCAGCTCCGTGGAGCCCGCCGAGAAGAGCATCTGACCGGGCACGCGCACCACGACGCCGCGCTCGGTCTCGTCCACCTCGACGAGGCGGTCCAGGCGCTTCGCGGCCAGGGTGGTCTTGATGCGCGAGGCGAGCTTCTTGGTCGAGCTCGGATCCCGGCTGGGCATCTCGATCACGCGCAGCGAGGAGGACTGCGGCCGGTCGTTGAGGCTGATCAGGTCGTCCGAGAGCGCCTCGAACTGGCCGGGGTCGATGCGCTGCACGCCGAAGGCGTCGCGCATCGAGCCGTTCACCTCGGCGAAGCGCTTCGCGTCCATGCTCGCGAACGAGAGGAGCAGCACGAAGAAGCAGAGCAGCAGGCTCATGAGGTCGCCGAAGGTCGCCATCCAAGCTGGGGCGGTCGGCTCCTCGAAGGCGTCGTCTTCGTCGCTCACGAGGCCTCCCTA
>JASJCN010000317.1 GCA_030065975.1 Myxococcota bacterium | reverse complement strand
TCGCCGACGGGCTCGACCTGGTCGTGGAGTCACGTCTCGAGACGCTCCATCGATTCCCGCCAGCTCGCCGCTCGAGCCCGAGTACTCGGAGCTCGCAGCCGCGAGCTGGCGGGAATCGATGGAGCGTCTCGAGACGTGACTCCACGACCAGGTCGAGCCCGTCGGCGATTCCCGCCTGCGCCGGGGCACCCCTGGAGCGTTGCGCGACGGCGCCGACGAGTGCCAGATCGTGGCGGTCCCGGTCAGGAGGAGCTGCCCGCCAACGGCGTGGACGAGCGGCTTCGGGACGCGGATCAGGAGCGAGGAGGCGTGCTTCGCGCCCAGGCCCGGATGCCGGCGCGCAGAGCCTCGGTGGTGGCTTCGACGATGCGGTCGTCGGCTTCGGCATCGCCGAACCGCAGCCAGTTGAGCGCGCCCTCGACCGCGAAGCCGACGACCGCGTGGGCGGCCCACATCCGCTGCCGCGCCGGTACGTCGCGACCCAGCGCCCCGGCCACCGCCTCGACCGCCTGCTGACGCAGGTCCTCCGCGTAGCTCGAGAACTGCGGCTCGCGCGCCGCGTGGCGCCAGAGGAGCTCGAAGCCCTGCGGATCGCGGCGCGCGGCCGCGAGGAAGCCGGCGAAGTCCATGCCGAAGGGGCTCCCGGCGTCCGACAGGCTGCCCGCGAGCTCGTCCGCCACCGCCTGGAGCACCGCCCGGTAGAGCCCCTCCTTCGACTCGAAGTGGCGATAGACGATGGGCGGCGTCACGCCGCACTCGCTGGCGATGTCCTGCATCGAGGTGCCGGTGAAGCCGCCCCAGGCGAAGGCGCGGGTGGCGCCCGCCAGGATCGAGGCCCGTCGCTCTGCGCGGGGCAGCAGCTTCTGCACTTGCGGCGTCATGGCAGTCAGGGTATTGAATCGCGAGTGTATATTCAATATTATACACCTAGCCACCCGGAGAGACCCCCATGACCCACCCCCGCATCGTTCCGTCCGCCCTCGAGACCCTGCGCGACCGCGTCCGCCGGGAAGTCGACGAGGGCCTGCTGCCTTCGTGTCAGTGGGCCCTGGGGCTCGACGGCGAGATCGTCGCCCAGGACACGCACGGGCCGGCGCGCCACGGCGACGCGAGCCGCTATGTCCTCTTCTCCGCCAGCAAGGCGATCGTGTCCGCGGCCGTCTGGCAGCTGATCGGGGAGGGGCGAATCGCACTCGACGACCCGGTGGCAAAGCACGTTCCCGAGTTCGGCACCCACGGCAAGGAAGCGATCACCATCGAGCACCTGCTGGCCCACACGGCCGGCATCGCCGGCTCGGTGCTGATGCCGCCCGACACCGACACCCGGGAGAGTCGGCTTCAGGCCATGAAGGCCTGGCCGCTCGAGTGGGAGCCCGGAAGCGCGTTCGCGTATCACATCACCTCCGCGCACTGGGTGCAGGCGGAGCTGCTCGAGCGTTTCGACGGGGTCGATTTCCGCGAGTCCATCAAGCGCCGGATCAGCGATCCGCTGGGACTCGACACCCTGCGCCTCGGCGTGCCCACGGCCGAGCAGGGTGACATCGAGCGGCCGTGCCTGGTCGGCGAGGAGCCCACCGAGGCCGAGTACAGGGAGAAGCTCGGCATCCCCGCCATCGACCGCAAGGAAGCCACCGACGACAACCTGATGCTCCTCGCGAAGGAAGACGTGCTCGAAGCGGGCGTCCCGGGCGGCGGCGCGGTCTCCAACGCGGCGGACTTCGCGCTCTTCTGGCAGGCGCTGATCCACAACCCGGGCAAGCTCTGGGACCCGGCCGTCCTCCACGACGCCACCCAGAACGTCCGCACCACGGCGCCCGACTGGATCCGGGGCGGCACCCCGGCCAACCGCACCCTCGGCCTGCTGCTGGCGGGCGACGACGGCACCGCGTGGAGCCGCGGCTTCGGCTACAAGACGAGCGCCCGCGCCTTCGGCCACGACGGCGCCGGCGGCCAGATCGCCTGGGCCGATCCCGAGACAGGCCTCTCCTTCGTCTACCTGACCGACGCGATCGACCGGAACCTGTTCCGCCAGTGGAGCCGCATCCGCAGCATCGCCTCCAAGGCGGCCGTCGTCGTCCAGACGTCGGCATGATCGTTCCCGGACCGCGCAGGTGGCCCGTCCTGGGCAACGCGCTCGGCTTCATGCGTGATCCGACGGGCTTCGTCGCGCGCAACGCGGTCGAGCATGGCGACGTCGTGCGCCTCGACATGGGCGGGGTGCCCTTCTACCAGGTCAACCGCCCCGAGTACATCCACGAGGTGCTCGTCACGCGCAGCCGCGACTTTCGTAAGGGCTCCCCCGGCCCCGACCGAGGCCTGCTCTTCGGACGCGGCCTCGCCACCAACGAGGGGGATGCCTGGCGGCGTCAGCGGCGGCTCAGCCAGCCGGCCTTTCGGCGCGATCGCATCGCGGCCTACGGCGCCGTCATGGCCCAGGTGGCGGACCGGCACGTATCGGGCTGGCCCGTCGGCCGCGAGGTGGATCTGCACCCGCTCTTCATGCGCCTCTCCCTCGAGGTCGTGGCGAGGGTGCTCTTCGGCGCCGACGTCGGCGCCCGCGGTGCGATCGTCGGAGAGCGACTCGAGCTGCTCATGAATCACTTCGGGAGCTTCTCGGAGTTCCTCTATCGCTTCGTTCCGAAGGGCTTTCCCACCCCGGCCCGACGACGATTCCGCCGCGCCGTCCGCGATCTCGACGCGATCGTGTACGACCTGATCGCCGAGCGGCGCGAGCGCGACAAGGACGACGGCGACCTGCTGGGAACCTTGATCGCCGCGCGGGACGACGACGCGTCGGAGATGAGCGACGAACAGCTCCGGGACGAGGTCATGACGTTGTTCCTGGCAGGGCACGAGACGACCGCGCTCGCGCTCACCTGGAGCGTCGGCCTCCTGGCGGGCCATCCGGAGGTCGACGCTCGGCTGGCGGCAGAGCTGCACGCGGTGTTGGGCGAGCGCCCGCCCGAAGCCACCGACGTGCCCCGGCTCGCGTACACGCGCCTCGTCTTGAAGGAGGCCATGCGCCTGTACCCGCCGGCCTGGATCCTCGTGCGCCAGGCACTCTGTGACGTGCCTCTCGGCGACGCGGTCATCCCGGCCCGCGCCTTCGTCACCGTGAGCCCCTGGGTGCTCCACCGCAGCGCCGACTGGTTCGACGACCCGCTGACTTTTCGTCCCGAACGCTGGGAGGACGGCCTCGAGGGGCGCCTGCCGAAGTGCGTCTACTTCCCGTTCGGAGCCGGGCAGCGCGTCTGCATCGGGCAGGAATTCGCGATGACGGAGGCGGTGCTCGTGCTGGCGACCCTCATGCAGCGTCTTCGCTTCGCAAGGGACGGAGAGCTGGTCATCGATCCCTCGCTCTCGCTGCGGCCGCGGGGCGGCATGCGCGGCGTGCTTCATCGGCGCGGGCCGACCACGTGACCGACGAACTGCCGCACGTCGTGGAGGGAGCGCGCACCGTCGAGGCTCCTCCCGAAGCGGTCTGGGCCGTGCTCTCGGACTTTCACGGCGTGGATCGCTGGGCACCGCTCGTC
This sequence comes from Myxococcota bacterium, assembly GCA_030065975.1. Taxonomy (GTDB): domain Bacteria; phylum Myxococcota_A; class UBA9160; order UBA9160; family UBA6930; genus JASJCN01. Next base: position 2,054 of record JASJCN010000317.1, on the reverse strand, counting down.
GTGCGGGTGAGCGCACTCGGCGACGTCGCGACCGGCCCCGGCATGGCGAGACGCTGCGAGCTTCGGTGGCTCGGCCGGGTGGACGAGGTGGTGAACGTGTGGGAGCCCGCCAAGCGCATCGGCTATCGGGTGACGGCCCTGGGCCCGGTGCAGGCGTCTCAAAGCCTGTGGGAGCTCGAGCCCGACGGTCGGGGCAGCACGCGCGTTCGTCTGCGGCTCTCCTACCGGATGCGCTTCGGAGTCGCCGGAGGTCTCCTCGACGCGCTCGTCGTCCGCCGAGTCCTGGCTCGCAATCTGGGTGGCGCCCTCGCGCTGTTGCGCCGCCACGTGCTCTCGGAGGCGAGCGCTCGCGGCAGTTGACCGCGCTCGCACGCAAGGGCGACGCGGCCATGCAGTCCCCGGAGTCAGGTCTTCTGCGCAGCCTCCCATGCCGGCCGTCTCGAAGCGCCGCTACCGCGCTGCGATCAGACCCGCTCCTACGGCTGCCGAGAAGAAGGCATACGGCACGTTCGAGACGGCCGCGCAGATCAGCTGACGGCGCACGGAAACCCCAGCCAGACCCGCGAGCACGTTGACGGCGTGAAAGCCGAAAGGGAGCTGACGTCCGACGATCAGAAACACCGGGTGACCGGCCGGAAACCGTCGCAACCATGCCGGCAGGTGCCGGGCGGCGTCGTCCCGGTCGACCTGACGCGCACCCAATCGCACCAACGCATACTCGAGCGCAGCCCCACACCACCAGCCAACCCAGCTGCACAAGGCACCCACCCAGAGCCCATACACACTTCCATTGACAACGCCGATCAGCTCGCTCGGGAACGGAGTGGCCGAGAGCAGTACGTGGATGGGGATCGAGACGAGCGGAGCGCGCGCACCGAACCTGTCGAACAAGGCAGCGGCCCCGCCGATTCCCGCAAGCCATCGCCAGGTGAGAAACGCCACCAGCAGCACGAGAGCGATCGTCGCCGTTGCGACGAGAGCACGCCCTCTTCCCTTCGTTGCACGATCGCGAGCCAGAGTCCGCTCCGACGCGAACGCTGCCGCCGAGACTCCGTTCCGAGGCGGCTGCCGACGCGCCATCGATACGTCTAGAACGCCGGGCCAACGGTGTGGACCGCGAACAGCTCTGTTTCCGTCCGCTCGGGAGCCGTTGGCTCTCCACTCGCCACACGAAGCACGAGCTCGACCAGCTCCGCCCCGCAAACCTCCAGGTCCATTCCCGCCATGATACGGCCTGCGTCGAAGTCCATGTCTTCAGGCATCCACTCGAACAGCCTGGTGTTGCTGGCGATCTTGATGACGGGCGCGATGGGCGAGCCGGCCGGTGATCCGCGACCGGTCGTGAACAGCACGATCTGGGCGCCTCCGGCGATCATCCCGGTGATCGAGAAGATGTCCGACCCGGGCGCGTTCATGACGCACAGGCCCTTCGCCGAGGGCGGCTCTGCGTAGTCGAGAACCTCTTGGATTCGCGACGTCCCGCCCTTCTTGATACATCCGAGCGACTTCTCTTGGATGCTCGAGAGCCCTCCCGCCTGGTTGCCCGGAGCGATCACCGTGTGTGCGAGCGGCCCGAGCCCGCGCCTTACGGCTTCCTTCTGCTGTTCGAGCAGCTCGAGGAGCGCCTTTCGCACCTCGGCGCTCGCACAACGAGCCGCGACGATCGCCTCCGTGCCGAGGAACTCCGTGACTTCAGAGAGGATCACCGTCCCGCCCTCTCGTACGAGCCAATCTGCGGCGAAGCCCACGCTCGGGTTGGCGGTCAATCCGGAGAACGCATCCGAGGCGCCGCACTCCATCGCGAGCGTGAGGTGCTCGAAACCGAACTCGCGGCGCTCGGTTTCACTGGCCTCTTCCAGGAGTCTCTTCGCGACCTCGACCCCGCGCGCCACCGTCTTGGGCGACCCTCCGCACTGCTGGATTCCGATCCACTCGACGGGTTTGGCGCCCCCGACACGCGAGGAGATCAGCTCTGCCTTGATCACCTCGCAGCCGAGCCCAACGATGAGCACGCTCGCGACGTTCGGATGCGCTGCCACGTTGGTGAGCGTGCG
>JASJCN010000316.1 GCA_030065975.1 Myxococcota bacterium | reverse complement strand
CCGGCGAGCCGGCGCCCGAGCTCATGGCCGAGCGTCCGACGCCGAGCGAGCCTGCTCCGGCGCCCGACGACCTCGTGCCCCAGGTGCCCGAAGCCGCCGCCCCCGACGATTCCGAGATGCTGGCGGCGACCCTGCTTCCCGAGGACGCCGAGGCGCTGGACGAGGATCTCCCGGTGATCGAGGTGCTCGAGCTCCTCGAGGCGCTCGACTCGCTCGAAGGACTGCCGCGCGGATGAGACGCGGCCTCGGACTCCTCGGGCTCGCGCTCCTCGCGTGGGGGCTCGCCGCGGGCGTCTCGCCGGCGCCGAGTGCGGCCCAGCCCGCCCAGGGCCTGCGGCCTCCGCTCGAGGCCGAGACGCCCGAGGGCGTGCCCGAGAGCTTCCGCCGCTTCGTCGAGAGCCTCGAGCCCGAGGAGCAGCAGCTGATCTCCCGGCGTCTGCGCGGCATGCGCCCCGCCCAGCGCCGCCGCTTCCTGCGCCGCTGGAGCCGGGCCAACGAGGCCCAGCTCGACCGCATGCAGTCGCGCATCGAGGCCTCCCTCGACGAGGCCCTGCAGAAGCAGCGGGAGCGGGCCGAGGAGCTCGGCATCGACCCCGACCGGCTCGAGGACAATCGACGGGCCTGGCAGTCGATGGGCGACGACAAGCAGCGCCGCATGCGGGCGCGCCTCGAGCGCTTCGCCGAGCTCGATCCCGAGCAGCAGGAGGCCGTCGTCTCGGTGCAGTTCGCGAATCGCTCGGAGGCCGAGCGGGCCCGGATCCTCGAGAACCTGCGCCGGGCCGCCGAGCGCCTCCAGTCCGGGGAGCGGGGTCTGCAGGAGCGCTGATCGCTACCGTCGCGGCCGTGGCGGACCCCATGCAGACCCTGTGCGACGAGCTCTGCCGCGTGTTCCTCGGCTGGCGCCTGGGCGAGGACCGTGAGGCGTTGCTGGCGCTCGGCGAAGGCGCCCTGCGCATCGACCTGCTCTCCGGGGAGTGCTGGTACGACGAGGAGCCGCTCCCCGCTCTCTTCATCGCGGGGGAGCTGATGCGCACGTTGGAGCGCGTACGGTCGGAGCGGGAGGAGCCGCTCGCCTCGGCACCTCTTCGCTCGGCCAGGCTGGACGCGTTCTTCGCCACTCGTGCCGGCTCGCGCCGGGCACTCGACATCGCGGTGCGGGTCTCGCTCTCCGACGCGTCGGGTGACTGGAGCGCCGAGACGCGCAACGATCCCGGGGGCGAGCACCGGGAGGCCCGCTAGCGTGCAGTTCACGAAGAAGCTCCACCCCGGCATCCAGAGCGGCGCGATCGACTGCAGCATCCGCATCTGGCAGCAGCCCCGCGTCAAGGTCGGCGGCCGCTACCGGCTCGGGGCCGGCGAAGTGGTGGTCGACGACCTGCAGGAGATCCTGCTCGACGACGTGACCCCCGCGCTCGCACGACGTTCGGGCTTCGACGATCTCGACGACTTGCTCGCCACCGCGAAGCACGGCCGCGGAGAGCGCGTGTTCCTCGTGGCCTTCCACTACGAAGAGGACGGCGCCCCTAGCCGGCCGAAAGGGCCGAAACGGCCGAAGGGCCGACCGACGGCAGCGCAGCGCAAGCGCAAGGCCCCGAAGACCCCGGCGGCACGGCGCAAGCTCCTGGTTTCGCTGGCCGAGGCGCTGCCGGAAGCCGAGGTCACGGGCGGCCAGCACCTGAAGTTCGCCGTGCGCAAGAAGACGTTCGGCTACTACCTGTGCGACCACCACGGCGACGGCATGATCGCGCTCTGCTGCAAGGCGCTCGCGGGAGAGCAGCAGCGCCTGGTCAGTGCCGACCCCGAGCGCTTCAAGGTGCCCGATTACCTGGGCGCGCGCGGCTGGGTGTCCTACCGCATCGACCTCGACGAGGTGGACTGGGACGTGGCCGACGCGCTGCTCCGCGAGTCCTACCGGCTCGTGGCGCCGAAGCGCCTGGTGACCGCGATGGAAGCGGAGGGCTGAGCGTGGATCTCGTCTTCGCCTTGCGCGTCGCCGCCGCCCTCCTCGTGCTGGCGGGGAGCATCGGCGTGTTCATGCGCGGCGTCGTGGTCGCGACGCCCTTCGTCGCCGCGGCGGTGCTGTTCGCGCTCTCGGCCCTGGCGCCGCGCCGGCCGCGCCCCATCGCCTTCCTGTGCATCGGCCTGTGCATCGCCATGCCTCTCGGCGTCCTCGTGAGCTGGCTCGGCGGCCGGGTCGAAGGCGCGGTGGTGCTGGTGGACGCCGTGATCTTCGGCGGCCTCGGGGTGGCCGCGGTCCAGAGCCTGCGGAAGGCGGACGCCTAGCATGGCCACGCTCCATACGACGGCGCGCTCGGCCAACGGCCGCAAGCCGCTGGCGCTCGTGCACCACCTGGATCTCGCAGTGGAGGTGCGAGAGGTCGACGTCTACGCCGGCGCCGGGCGCGACCCGGCCTATCTGGCGGTCAACCCGAGCGGGCAGGTGCCGACGCTCATCGACGGCGACCTGGTGCTGCCCGAGTCGAACGCGATCCTGATCTACCTGGCCGAGCGCGAGCCCGGGGCTCCGCTCTGGTCGGAAGACCCCGCGCGACGGGCCGTGATCGCGAGCTGGCTCTTCTTCGAGGCCGCCCAGTGGCAGCCGGCCCTGGTGCCGGTGCTCTCGGCTCACGTGGCCCATCGGCTCCTGCCCGACGCGATGCCCGAGCCCGACGCACCGCCGGACTGGGAGGAGCCCCGCCTCGCCGGATGCCTCTCGCGCCTCGAGTCGCATCTCGCTGGACGCGAGTGGATGTGCGGCGACGGGCCGAGCCTGGCCGATCTCTCGCTGGCCGGCATGACCACCTACTTCGCCTGCACGGGCTTCCCTTCCGCGCGCCATCCGGCGCTCGCCGCGTGGATCGCTCGGGTCGAGTCGCTTCCCGCCTGGCAGGCGACGGCGCATCCGGACTTCGCCTGAGGTCTACAGGAGCCCCTGGCTCTTGAGGCAGCGCACGACGATGTCGTCGAGGCGTGCGGAGAAGCGCGAGCGGTCGGCGTCGGAGAGTGGGGCGGGGCCGCCGGTGATGGCGCCGCCTTCGCGCAGCTGGGCCTTCAGGTCCCGGGTGGCGAGCGCGCCGCCGATCGAGTCCTCGGTGAACTCGCGGCCGTTGGTGCCGATCACGCAGGCTCCCGCCTCGAGGCAGCGCGCGGCCAGCGGGACGTCGGCGGTGACGACCACGTCGCCGGGCTGGCTGTGCTCGGCGATGTAGTCGTCGGCGACGTCGGGCCCCTGCTCCACCAGGATCAGCTCGACGCCGAGATCCTCGGGCACGAACATTCGCGAGTTGGCCACGACGGCCACGGGCACGCCGTGGCGCGCCGCGACCAGGTAGGTCTCGTCCTTCACCGGGCAGGCGTCGCCGTCGACGAAGATCGCGATCACGGGCGCGGGGGCCGTCCTTCGTACTGCGGGAGCTCGCCGGTGATCGTGTGCCACGCCGCCTTCTCGTCGACGAACCCGTGGCGGAACTCGCGCGTGCCCGGATCGTCGTCGAGCACGCCGGCGATCAGGATGAAGAAGGGCGTGCCGGTGAGCGCCACCGGCAGCGGCGAGCCGCAGGTCCCGCAGAAGGCGCGGCGGTAGGCCGGCGGCTCGGAGAGCAGCGGCGCCTCGTACTCGCGCACCAGCTCCTGCCCCCGGGTGAAGCGCACGCCTTCGGCGGGCGCGAGCATCTCCGGTGCCGCCGCGGCGCCGGTCGCCTTGCGGCAGCGCCGCGCGTGACACAGCTGGATCGGAGTGAGCTCGCCTTCGATCTCGAAGGCGACGCCCCCGCACAGACAGCTTCCGCGAACCATGGTGGCCTCCTTCGTGCCCGACTCTAGAGGATCCCGAGCTGCTAGCGTCGTCGAGCTGCCGGGCTCCTGATCCGCCCGCGCCCACCAAGAGAGCCCGTGCGTCCCGACTTCCCGTTCCGCCCGGCATCCCTGCCGTTCTTCTACGGCTGGGTGGTGCTCTTCGTCTCGACCCTCGGGATCGTGATGAGCGTTCCGGGCCAGACCATGGGCGTGTCGGTCTTCACCGATCACCTGATCGAGGCCACCGGGCTCGATCGCCTGCAGATCAGCAACGCCTACCTGCTCGGCACCATCGTGAGCGGGCTGCTCCTGCCCTTTGGAGGGAGCCTGGCCGATCGCATCGGCGGCCGGCGCATGGCGCTGCTCGCGACCTCCGGGCTCGGCGTGATGCTGGTGTTCCTCGCCCTTTGCGACCGGCTGTCGGCTGCGGTCGCCACCGCCGCCGGGACCGAAGGCCGCGGCCTGCCGTTCGTGACCTTCGCGCTCCTCTCCGTGGGCTTCACCGGCATCCGCTTCTTCGGGCAGGGGATGCTCACGCTCGTCTCGCGCAACATGCTGGCCCGTTGGTGGGAGGCGCGCCGCGGCCTCATGTCCGGCCTCTCCGGGCCCTTCGTGAACTTCTCGTTCGCCCTCGCTCCCCTCGTCCTCTCGGCCTGGATCGCGCGGGCCGGCTGGCGCGGCGCGTGGATCGAGATGGCGGCGGTGGTCGTGCTCGGGATGGGCGCGATCGGCTGGCTGCTGTTCCGCGACACGCCCGAGGAGTGCGGGCTGCGCATGGACGGGCGCCCGGCACCGACCGGAGGCGAGGCGCAGGGGGCGGACGTTCCGCACACGTCCCGGGAAGAGCCGGCCTTCACCCGGAGCGAGGCGCTGCGAACGGCGGCCTTCTGGCTCGTGACCTTCGCCATGGGAAGCCAGGCCCTGGTGGGGACGGCGCTCACCTTCCACATCGTCGACCTCGGAGCGGAGGCCGGGCTCTCGGAGTCCGCCGCGGTGGCGATCTTCCTGCCCATCGCGATGGTGACCGTCCCGGTCGGCTTCCTCGCGGGTGCGGCCATCGACCGCTACCCGATCCGCTACCTGATCGCCGTGGCCATGGCGGCACAGTGCTTCATGTTCGTCGGCATGGCCCATCAGGACGTGGCCTGGATGCGCGCGATGGCGATCGCGGGCTGGGGCGTGGCGGGTGGCTTCTTCGGCCCGCTGATGACGGCCGCCATGCCCACCTTCTTCGGCCGCAAGCACCTCGGCGCGATCCAGGGGGCGCTGATGATGGGGCTCGTGATCGCGAGCGCACTCGGCCCCTCGGCCCTGGCGGCCTTCAAGGCGGGCTTCGGCTCCTACGCGCCGGGGCTCTACGTGCTGACGTCGCTCCCGGTGGCCGTGCTCCTGGCGGCGCCCTTCGTGCGCAACCCGGTGGCGTCGGGCTCGAGTAGGCTTCCTACGGAGGGAGATGCATGAGCGACGTCGAGGGCTGCATCGCCTGCGATCTCATGGCGGGGCGCGCGGATCGGCCAGGCGGCCTCGTCCACGAGACGCGCGGCTGGGTCGTGGAGCACTGCGTGGGCCCGCTCGGCGTGGGGACGCTCCTGGTCAAGCCGCGTCGTCACTGTCTCCACGTGGGCGACCTCGACGGCGAGGAGGCCCGGGAGCTCGGGCCGCTGCTGCAGCGCACCTCGGCCTGCGTCGAGCAGCTGAACGCCGCCGATCAGGTCTACGTCTGCCTCTGGTCGCACA
>JASJCN010000315.1 GCA_030065975.1 Myxococcota bacterium | reverse complement strand
ATCCCCGCGCGTGGCCAGGGCGGTGTTGACGCGCACCGCCTGGCGGGGCGTGAGGTCGAGCCCGCGCAGGGGAGACGCGAGCAGGTTGCGCTTCTGATCGTCGTCCGAGGCCAGACGGAAGCCACGGCGGTCGTAGCGTTCGGCCGCGTCGCCGAACGCCGCTCGCAGCGCCGATTCCTGGGTGCCCGACGGGAAGAGGGCTCGCTCGGCGCAGCCGCGCGCGCGGGCCTCGGCCGCGAGCTGCTCGAGGCCGATCTGCTCGGCGTCGAAGACGAGCTCCACCGCTTCGCCGCCGTTCAGGTAGCCTGCGCGGCTCGAGAGCACGCCCGGGATGTCGCCGAGGCAGGCCTCGCCGCTCCAGTAGCAGTGCATTCCGAAGGCGACCCGTTCCTCGACCCGCGGCCGCAGCTCGTCGACGGCGTCGCGGAGGTAGGCGGGGACCGGGCGATTCGCCGCCTTAAGGGCGCGGATCATGCGGCGGCCCACGGCGTCGGGCGTCCACACGCCGCTCTTGCGCGGAATCAGGTCGCTCCCGTCGGCTCCGAGGAAGCGCACCACGGGGTTGTTCCACGAGGGCTCGCCGAAGCGCTTCAGCCACTGCACGTCGCCGGGGCGGTTGTTGTAGACGAGGACCGGCTGGAAGGCCGTCTCGATGGCCTCGACCAGCAGGGGATGGCTCAGGACCTGCTCGCCGAACGAGACGCAGGTCTGGCAGCCCGGGACCTCCTGGAACAGCACGAAGAGGGGAGGGCCCTCCTTCCCGGCGCGGGCCAGGGCAGCGTTCAGGTCCCGCCCCCACTCGACACGGCCGAGCTCCGCGGGTGCGGACGAGCCGACCCCCGCGGACAGGAGGGCGAGAAGGACCAGGCCGAGGACGAGGAGGGCGCGACGGGCGTTCATGGGGCTCCAGTGGGCGAGAGGTCCCTCCGGATACGCGCGTCCCGGCGATCCGGTTCCCAGGGGCGGGAGCTTGTCTCGCCCCTTCCCTTCGGGTAACGAGGGCAGCGCCTTGCTCGAGCTCCTTCGCCGCCCTTTCGCTTCCGCGGCCGCCTGGGTCGCGCGGCAGAACGCACGCGATCCCCAGGCGACGCGAGTGGTGGGCGTGCTCGGCTTCCTGGCCCTGCTCTGCGTCGTGCGCCTGTTCGGCGACGACCCGTGGTCCGACGGGATCGCCGAGCGCCTGGAGGAAGGCAAGCACCTGCGGCCGGTCGACTACATGCGCACCTACGGATGGTGGGCGGCGCTGATCAACCTGGCCGGTCTCGCGCTCGCGATCGGCACGCGTCGGTACTGGCTCGATCGCCGGGTCCCCGAGCCCGTCGCGGCGCTCGAGTCGCGGGCCGACCCCGCGCGACGCCGGCTCTTCGCCCTCGCGGTGCTCGGAGCCATGGCGACGCTCGCCGTGCTCGGCGCGCCGCGGCTCGGCCACAGCTTCTGGGACGACGAGGAGTACAGCCTCCATCACGCGATCCACGGGAGCTACGTGCGCAAGCCCTCGGGCGAGCTCGACTTCGACCGGGCACGCCTGCGCGACACGCTGTGGCACTTCCACAAGCCGTCGAACCACGTTCCGCAGAGCCTGCTCTCCCGCTTCTCCAACCAGATCTGGCGGGGTGTCGCCTCGCCCGATGCACGCTTCGCGAACGAGACGGCGACCCGCCTCCCCGTGTTCATGGCGGGCCTGCTGGCGTTGGCGGCACCCGCCTACCTGCTCCGCCGCCTGGGCTTCGCCTCGGCGGGCGTGCTCGTGGCGTGGCTTCTGGCCCTGCACCCATGGCACCTCCGGTACAGCACCGAGGCACGGGGGTACGCGCTCCTGCTCCTGTTCGTCCCGACGCTGTTGCTGCTGCTCTCGCGGGCGATCGAGCACGGTACCACGCGGCGTTGGGTGGGCTACGGCCTGGCCCAGCTGGTGCTCGTCTGGGCCTTCCCGGCGGCGGTGTTCATCCTGTTGGTCACCAACACGATCGCCATCGCCTGGATCTTCTGGACGCAGCGATCGAGAGCGGGGCGGGTGGGGCAGCTCCAGGGGTTCGTGATGGCGAACGTCCTGGGCGCCATGCTCGCCGTCTTCCTGATGCTCCCAAACTTCTTCCAGCTCCTGGCCTTCCTCGACCGCGACGATCTCGCGCGCCTGGACGCCGCGAAGTTCCTGACCGAGGTCCTGAGCCACCTCTGGATCGGCACCTCCTGGCGCATCAGCGTGGGTGCCGAGCGGTTCGTGGATGCCGTCGATCTGCGGGCGGCCGCGCCCGGCCTCTTCCGGGTGCTCCTGGCGGTGTCGATCGCGGCGGCGGCCCTGGGCGCGCTGCGCCTCGCGCTCGGCGGCAAGCGCGCCCTGCCGATCGCGCTGGCACTGCTCCTGCCCGCGCCGCTCACTCTCGGCTTCGCCTTGGCCCGCGAGACCTACCTGAATCAGTGGTACCTCGTGTTCGCGCTTCCCAGTGTGGCGGTGTTCCTCACGCTGGGCCTGACCTGGCCGGCGGCCTGGCTCGAGCGGAGGGGCGGCGCGGCGGGCCCGGTCGTGGCGCTGCTGCTCGGCGTGGCCTTCCTCGCGCCCTACGGATGGCTCACCCACGAGAAGCGCGAGTCGCTGCGTGCGGGGCCTCTCCAGCCGATCCGCGAGTCGGTGGCCCTCACCCGCCCGGTCCGCGATCCCTTCGATCCGCGCAATCGCGACGTGGTGACTGTGTCGTTTCAGGCACCCCCTCTCTATTACGACCCGCTGGTTCGGGTGATCTCCGGGCCGCGCGAGCTTCGCCCCCTGATGCGGGAGGCCGACGAGCGGGGCACCACGCTGTTCGTGAACTACGGTCGGCCCCGGCTCGCCGAGCGCCGCTACGGCCCGCTGATCGAGCTGCTCGGCCGCTCCGACCTCTTCACCCTCGAGGCCGAGCTGGTCGGATCGTCCCCGAGAGGCGTGCGTCGCGTCTACCGATACGTGGGGACCTCACCCTAGTCGCGAGGGATTGGGCTTGAGTCGGCGGCCGGGGCGGCGTATATGTCCCATGTCCGACGAAGGTGTCCACAGCGTCGAGGCCGGTCCACAGCCACGACGCACCTTCGGAGGGCCCGGCCCATGGGTCGTCGACCGAGGGGGTCTGCGACCCGAAAGGGGAGGGCCGAGCGCGTCAATCCTGGGCGACAGGCCAGGCGAGGGGTCCGATGAGGGAGGGGCTTTCGACCGTTGGGTCGAGGGTGAGCGCGTTCGCGCTCGCCGTCACGTTGATTTCGAGTCCTGCGGCCGCGTTCGAGTTCTTCGACGGCCGCCTGCAGGTCCACGGGTTCTACGAGATGACCGTGCGGTCCATCTGGGAGGACTTCACGGCCGCCAACGAGTGGGACCTCACGCAGTGGTACCACGTCCTCAATCTCGAGATCGAAGCGGACATCGCTCCGGACGGCTTCGGCCCCTTCGACCTCGTCTCGGGATTCGCGCGCATCGAGGCGCGCTACGACTGCGTCTGGCGCCGCGGCTGCTGGATGTTCCCGAGCGTGAACACCTACGGCGACGAGGCCAAGCGCCTTCCCAAGTACATCTCGGACGGACGGCGCTCGGGCTTCTCGGGCTCGCAGTTCCTGGGCGACGTGCGCCGCTACAACGGCGTCCGCCAGCTCGACGACCTGGCCTTCGAGGCGCGGACGAAGCGCCCCGAGGATCCCAAGCGGCCGGTCGACTTCCCCTTCATCCAGGGCTTCGAGGGCTTCTTCGACATTCCGGGCCTCGACGGCGTCCTGGGCACCGAGGACGATCCCGCCCTCAACTCCTTCGCGCGTTTCATCGGCAGCAAGTGCGTGTTCGGCCACCAGCGGCTGCGCGGGCCCGAGGCCAAGGGCGCGAACCGCGTGATCGGGCCGTGGGATCCGCGCTGCGAGGTCGAGCCGAACGGGGCTCTGCGCGATCGGCCCAACCCCTTCAAGGCGACCGACCGGAACGTCCCGGTGCTCGGCGGGGCCGGCGGGACGGCGGCGCTTCCGTACCGACCCGCTCCGATGTTCAACTTCAACGACGACGAAGTCGTCAACCGGGCGCGGGGCATCTTCTATCCCTCGGCCGCCCTCAACCGAGAGCTCGAGGCCGCGAACTTCGACAACCACGACCAGAACTTCAGCCAGGACCAGCTCGCCTGGAACCACGGCGCGTCCCAGAAGACCTGGCGGGAGCTCAAGGAGCTCTACTTCGACCTCGAGTTCTTCGACAGCCGGCTCTGGGTCCGGCTCGGCAAGCAGAACATCGTCTGGGGCAAGACCGAGCTGTTCCGGACGACCGACCAGTTCAACCCCCAGGACCTGGGCCTGGCCTCGCTGCCGAGCCTCGAGGAGTCGCGGGTCGCCCTGTGGTCGGCGCGCGGCGTCTGGTCCTTCTACGAGGTGGGCCCCTTCGAGGACGTGCGCTTCGAGCTGGCGTTCAACTTCGACACCCACGAGCCCACGGACATCGGCCAGTGCGGAGAGCCCTACTCGCCGCTCCCGGTGTGCAACAAGCGCTTCGGCCTCCTCGCACACGGCGCGAGCGGCGTCGGCATCGCCGGCGAGACCCGTCCGCCCAAGCCCTGGGAGAACCTGCGCGGCATCGAGATCGGGGCCCGGCTCGAGTTCCGCTGGAACCGCTTCGCGGTCGCGATCTCGGACTGGTACGGCTACGACGACGCCTTCTGGGTCGACCGGCTCTTCAACTACTCGCGCAACGTCGACCCGATCACGGGCCGACCGCGGGAGCGGACGGAGCTGCGCAACCAGGGCCGCTGCCGCAGCGGCTTCGAGGACGCCTGTCTGCGCCCCGACGAGGCCCTCGAGAAGCACAGCCTGAACCAGCAGATCTACGCGATGATCTGCGCCTCGAGCATCAGCTTCTCCAACCTGGATCTCACGAGCTGCGCCCAGTCGGTCTTCAACAGCCGGGTGGTGACCCAGGGCTTCGCGATCGCCGAGGCGCTCGGCGTGATCATCGCCGGCCAGGGCCAGGTGGTGGGCGGCGCCCAGGTGGGCGGCCTGCTCGGAGGCGCCTTCGATCCCAGCACCAGTACGGCGTACCTGCAGGCATTGGGCGGCCCCGACGGCTTCCAGGGCACGCCGGACGATCCGTTCCCCTTCATGCAGGCCGCCTTCGGCCCGGGTGTCCTCGGGATCCCGAGCTGCTTCGTGGTCGGATCCCCGGGAGGTAACTGCATCCCGACGCCGCTGGTGCCCCTCTCCATCGACCCGAACGACGGGCCGGCCTCGTCGCTCGCGACCAGCGGCTTCGCACCCGTGGGCCTGAGCCCCTTCCTGACGGATCAGCAGGAGGCGCTCCTCGGCTGCGGCCCGTTCTACGCAACCGACTGCGACTTCAACGGCATCGACCTGCTGAACTCCGAGGCGAGTGCGCTGATGCAGTCGTGGCCGAGCTTCGCGGGAACCTTCGGGGTCGAGTGGAGCACCCTCGATGGCAGCCGGCGCCAGCCGGGAACCGTGGGCTTCGACGGCGGCGCGGTGTGTACGCGCACCGAGCGCGGGCGCACGTTCATCCTCCCGGGCTGCCGGGGACGGGGTGACAAGGGCTACAGCA
>JASJCN010000314.1 GCA_030065975.1 Myxococcota bacterium | reverse complement strand
GAGGCCGGCGCCCACTTCGTGCAGACCCAGCCGATCTTCGAGGCCGAACGCCTGCGCCCCTACGCCGAGTCGATCCGCAGCACCTTCCCGGACGTCGAGGTGCTCCCGATGGTGATGCCGCTTCCCGACGAGCCGACCGCCGCCCGCATCGCCGAACGCCTGCGCATCGACATCCCGAAGGACGCGATCGGCTGGAACGCCTTCGCCGCAAGCGTGCACCGCCTCTCGAGCGACCCCCTCTACGCCGGCCTCGCCCTCATGACCCCACGCATGGATGTCGACCCCGACACCGAACAGCTCCTCCGAACGAGCCTCGCAACCACCCCCTACCTCTAACCCCCCTAGGGGTCTTTGTGGACGGCTTCGATGTTGTTGCCGTCGGGGTCGGAGACGAAGGCGCAGTAGGCGCGGTACTGAGGCCAGTGACGCGGGGCGTTCCGCTCGGTGCCGCCGGCTTCGAGAGCGGCGGCGAAGAAGGCGTCGACGGCCGCGCGGTCCGGAGCGGCGAAGGCGAGGTGGAGCCCCCGCGTCGGGTCCTCCGGGCGTGAATGCAGCGAGAGCGAAGGCGTATCCGCGTCCCGGTGCCACAGCTCGCAGACGCCCTCCGCCTCGTAGCCCACGACGATCCCCAGCTGCGCGAGGGCCGCGCGATAGAACGCGCGGCTCGCCTCGAAGTCCGAGGCGAACACGCCGAGGTGGTGGATCAATGCACCGGACCCTCGCAATCGAATCGCACCGGACCGTCCCCTCCCCCCGGGCGCCAACTTGCAAGTTGCAAGGACCGTCCCCTCTAGTCGAGGTCTCGAGCGAGGCGGATGCCGCTGAATTGCCAGCGGGCGTCGGGGTAGAAGAAGTTGCGGTAGCTCGGGCGTACGTGGGCGTTGGAGGTGGCGCAGGAGCCGCCCCGCAGCACCATCTGGTTGCACATGAACTTGCCGTTGTACTCGCCGAGGGCGCCCTCGGGTGCGCGGAAGCCCGGGTAGGGCGCGTACGAGCTGGCGGTCCACTCCCAGACGTCGCCGTACAGCTGGGCGGCGCCGTCGAGCGCGGCACCGGCTTCGAGGGCCACGGGATGGAAGCGTTGGTTCTCGACGAAGTTGCCCTTCACGGGGTGGACCGCGGCGTATGCCTCCCACTCGGCCTCGGTCGGAAGCCGCGCGCCGGCCCAACGCGCGTAGGCGTCGGCCTCGTAGAAGCTCACGTGGGTCACCGGCTCGGGGCCGTGGAGCGCACGCTGGCCACCGAGGGTGAAGAGCGTGCCCTCGTCGAGGTCCCAGTACGCCGGCGCCCGCCAGCCCGCCGACTGCACCGCCGCCCAGCCGTCGGAGAGCCAGAGCTCCGGGCGCGCGTAGCCGCCGTCGTCGATGAAGGCGCGATACTCGTCGACGCTCACGAGCCGGCCGGCCAGCGCGTAGGGATGCAACGTCACCGCGTGACGCGGCTCCTCGTTGTCGAAGTGGAAGCCCGACCCCTCGAAGCCGATCTCGCGCTGGCCCGAGCGCGCCTCCTGGTAGCGCAGGGGCGGCGGCGCCTCGCCCTCGGGCGCGGCGGCCCCTTCCCAGTACACGGGGCGCAGCGGGTTGTGCGAGAGCAGGTGCTTGAGATCCGTGACGATCAGCTCCTGGTGCTGCTGCTCGTGATGCAGGCCGAGCTCCACGACGCCGAGCGCCTGCTCACCGAGGGCGCCGGACTCGAGCGCCTCGCTCACCGCGGCGTCGACGTGGGCGCGGTAGCGGAACACCTCGTCCAGGCCCGGGCGCGTCACGAGCCCGCGGTCGGGCCGGTGATACTGCTCCCCCACCGTGTTGTAGTAGGAGTTGAAGAGCACCCGGTAGCCGGGCTCGAAGACGCGGTAGCCGGCCAGCGGCTCCAGCACGAAGGTCTCGAAGAACCAGGTCGTGTGGGCGAGGTGCCACTTGGCGGGGCTCGCGTCGGGCATCGACTGCGCCGTCGCGTCCTCCGGGGACAGCGGCGCACACAGCGCGCCGCTCAGGCCGCGGACCTGCTGATAGCGCGCAGCGAGATCCGCTGCGCTGGTCTCATGGGGCGGCTCGTCGCAGGACGCATCCGCCGGGTTCGGGTCCTCGCTCGGCATGACCTGGGCCCTCCTCGGGCAAACGGTCCAGATAGCCTACAGGACGATCCCGAGTCGATCGCGAAGCGCTCGGGACAGCGCCGTGGCAACAGTGTCGGGATCGGCGGACCCGTCGATCTCCATGAGGTACTCGCGCTCGATCGCCCCGTACTGTGCCGAGACGCGCTCGAGGAAGCGCGCCTCCTCGAACGCGGGCTCGGCGGGGCCGCCGCGCGCAGCCGCCCGGTCGAGACCCGTGGCCACGTCCACCCGGATGAAGAGCACGAGATCCGGAATGGGGAACTCGGACTCGCTCTCGCGCAGGATCGCGTCGGCATCGAGCCCACGCGCTCCCTGGTAGGCCACGGTGGAGAGGAAGTAGCGATCGCACACCACCACCTCGCCCCGGGCGAGAGCCGGCGCGATCACTTCGCGAACATGTTCGCGTCGCTGCTCGGCGAACCACGCGAGCTCCTGCTCCGGCGCCACGGGCTCGGGCCCGCGCGCCATCTCGCGGATGCGCCGGCCCGCCTCGCAGTCGTAGGGCTCGCGGGTCTCGACCACCGCGTGTCCCGCCTCGCGCAGGCGCGCCGCGAGCCGCGCCGCCTGGGTCGACTTCCCGCTGCCGTCGATCCCCTCGAAGACGATCAGCAGGCCCGGGCGATGGGTGGGATCTCCGTTCACGCCCACGTGAACCTCCGCCGTTCTCGTCGCGCGCGACGCGCGCGACCCTCGCTCCGGCAACTGCCGGGATCCGCGACGCTTTCCCTCGGGCGCTCCACGAGCGGAGGGTGGCACGCCCGTTGCTCTCTCCAAAGCCGTCCACCCCATGCCCCTCTTCCGGGACCGGGGGCCGGGTGGACGGAGCCACCGGGGCCGGGGCTTGGCTGCGGCGCGGGAAGAAACAAACGGGGTGAGGCCTGCGTCGCTGCTCCGGTCCGGGTGGCTCCATCACCGCCCGGATGTGCAGCGAAGCCCAGAAACACGAAAGGCCCGCGGACGAACCCGCGGGCCTCCGTGTTCGTTCCGGCTGGCTTAGATCTTGCCCTGCAGCAGGAGCCCGATCACGAGGCCGTAGATCGCGATCGACTCGATGAGCACCATGCCGAGGATGAAGTTGGTGAACATGGCACCCGCCGCACCGGGGTTGCGAGCGATGCCCGCGGTGGTGTTGCCGGCGGTCAGGCCCTGGCCGATGCCGCAGCCGAGACCGGCGAAGCCGACGGCGATGCCGGCGCCGAGCGCGTAGCCCCAGGTGCCGTCGGAGCCCCCGTCCTGGGCGAAGGCCGCCATGGGGGTGAGCAGGACGACCAGGGTCCAGAACAGAAGGTTGCCGAACTTGCGCATTGTGGTGGTTCTCCTTGAGAGGTGAGGTCGGCCCGGGAGGACGCGCTAGTGCGCCTCTTCGAGGGCCAGTCCGATGTAGATCATCGACAGCATCGCGAAGACGTAGGCCTGCAGGAACGCGACCAGCAGGCCGAGGCCCATGAAGAGTGCCGGCACGGCGACCGGCACCAGTCCGAGCCACACCGCCACGACGGTATGGTCCGCGAACATGTTCGCGAGCAGACGCACCGCCAGGGTGAAGACTCGCGAGAGATGGGAGATCAGCTCGATCGGCGCGTACAGCGGGGCGATCAGCCGCAGGTGGTAGGTCTTGTCGCCGATCTTGAGGTCGTAGAGGCTGGGCCCGAGGAAGTGGTTGATGTACGACCAGCCGTGCTCCTTGATGCCGACGTACTGGTGCAGGATGAACGAGATCGCCGCCCAGGCCCACGTCGTGTTGGAGTCGCTGGTCGCGCCGTCGATGCCGGGGACCATTCCGACCATGTTCGAGATCAGGATGAAGAAGAAGAGGGTCGCAATGAACGGAAAGTACTTCCGCCAGTTGGGTCCCATGTTCTGCTCGGCCAGATTCGAGAGCATCTCGATCAGCATCTCGAGCACGTTGCGGACGGTGAAGCCCTCGTCGGGGATCAGCCCACCGTTGGCGGACGCGAGCCGGGATCGCACGACCATGCCCGTCAGCAGCAGGAGACCCGCGGCGAACAGGGAAGACCAGATCACCCACGGAACGGAGGTGGCGCTCTCGAGGGATTGGAAGATGCTCACGGGCGGGCCTCGGGGGATTCGATGGTTTCGGTTTCGTCGGCTTCCGCGAGCTCGTCCTCGTCGGGCGTGATCTCGCGGGCAAGCCAGGGATTCCAGCCGTCCCAGCTCGGGTCGTCGGGCGGCAGCACCGGCGCGTCGGGGTCGATCGGGGGCCGCGCGCGCCACGCAGCGACCAGCACGGCGGGGATGATCAGCGACAGGCCGACCACCAGGCCGACGGGATGCAACCCGGCCTGGATCGCCACGAACATCACGGCGGCCAGCAGCAGGAAGCGCACGCCGAACGCGCCCACGGCCGGGCCGAACCCGTTGGCTCCTTCGCTTCCCGCGAAGAAGATGCGCCGGCTCGAGAGGAACAAGCCGCGGAAGTTCATCACCTCGAGGACGGCCCCGAGCGCGAGCGCGGTCGCGAAGCGGGGCGAGACCAACGCGTACGATGCCGCGCACGCTCCCGTCGTGAAGGCGAGATTCCAGCCCAGGACGGCCCCCTGCTGCAGGGGAAGTTGGTTGGCGTCAGGAAGGTTCATCGTCTCTGTGTTCTTCGCTCGCGGCCTCGACCAGCTGCCGCATCTTGACGATGCGTATCACGAAGGCCGCGAAGCCGAATCCGAGCCCGGTGAGAAGCAACCAGGGACTCGTGTCGAGCTTCGAGTCCGCCCACCATCCGATTCCCATGGCGATGGGAATCGCGAACACCGCTTCCATGGCCGACGAGTACGCGCGGGTCTTCCTCTGCTCGAGGACTTCGGGGTCCGCGCCGGACCCGTTCGACCCGTGGGCGGCGGCGTCCTTGGGGGGACCGTCCCGCTGGTCACGAAACTGACCTTGCTTCACGGATCTCGCTCCTACCCGTTGCGGGGCCGAAGCGGCGCGGATCCTAGCCGATGGCCCCTTCGCCCTCAATCGGGCGCTACCTCGCCGAAGCGGCCTTTTCGAATGCGATTTCGGCCGCTTGGAGGGTCTCGCGGATCTCGCGGCGGCCATGGGCCAGCGACACGAAGCCCGCCTCGAAGGGGGAGGGCGCCAGGTACACCCCGCGGGCCAGCATCTCGGCGAAGAAGCGCCGGAATCGGGCCCCGTCGGCCTTCTTGGCGTCCTCGAAGCAGGACACCGGGCCGGGGTGGAAGAAGAATCCAAACATGCCCCCCACGGCCTGTGTGGCAAGCTCGACCCCGGCCGCCTCGGCGGCGGAGGCAAAGCCCCGCATCAGGGCCTCCGAGCGCTCCCCGAGCTCGTCGTAGACCCCGGGCTCCGAGAGCCGCCGCAGGGTCACCAGGCCCGCCGCCGTGGCCAGGGGGTTCCCGGAGAGGGTGCCCGCC
>JASJCN010000313.1 GCA_030065975.1 Myxococcota bacterium | reverse complement strand
AGAGAAGAAAATATAGAAGATGCTCATTCCCCACACCATGAAATACATGGGAGGGTGTTAAACTAATTCCATGTATTTCATGGAAAGCTCTCAAAGTGAAACGAAAACGAGATATCCAAGGAAAATTTATGCTTAAAGATGATGATTATCGTCAAGTCCGCTCTCTGAGACTAACTGATGCTACCTGGACTTCATGGGGAATCGCTGCTGAATGTCTTGGTGTATCAAGGGCTGACTTACTAGAAAATTTGGTCAAGGAAAATCAAGGAACTTTTCCCTCTGTGTATCCCGAAAAACCAATATTCAAGACTAATAGAATCCTGAATCAAGACGAATTGAATCAGAAAGTTGCTCAAGTTCTGGCCGAATTGAGATTGGGAAAACAAGCTGCTAATTGGCGGAAATAGAAGGTTCGTGCGACGAAGTGCAGCCTGTCGCTGAAATCACCTTCCTGTATGCTTTTTAGCGTCTCAATTACTCAGATTAACTCAACACCATTTTTCGACTGATTAATAAGTTTTCCAAATATATCTTATTTGAGACATTTGACAGGTAGTTTTAAATCTGCATTCATGATGAACTTTGAATCAGATCGCCACTTATTCTCCTATGCTGATTTTCAGAAATGCCAAGGAGATAAATGGTCAAACAAAATTGGGATACAGAAGAACTCATAGAAAATTGGACGCTATTACCCCAAGAGTTAAAACTGACAAAGAAAAAAGTAGGTGGTAATCAAATAGGCTTTGCACTTCTACTCAAGCATTTTCAACTGTTCGCTTATTTTCCTGAAGATAAATCCTCTATTTCTCAAGTTGTTATCTCCTACATTGCATCTCAGGTAAATCTCCCAGAAAGTTCCTACTCTGATTACGATTGGCAGGGGCGTTCGGCAAAAGTCTATCGAGTTGAAATTCGTCGTTTATTCAATTTTAAAGTAGCCTCCGTTCAAAATTCGGAAGAGATGGTAACTTGGCTCATTGACGAAATATTACCCGACGAGCCAAAAAATGAAGCCATTACAGAATTTGTCTATCAAAGGTTCAGAGAATTACAGTTAGAGCCACCAACAAAACCTCAAGTAGAACGCTTAATCAAAAGCGCGATCTCTAAATATGAAACCGATTTCTGCCAACAAATTTTAGATAAACTTACTCCAGAAAATATCGAACAAATTGATGTTCTTCTCTCTACTGAAGAAACGGAAAGTGATGAATCCGTTGAGCAGTCAGGCAAGAAAATAAAAATGTCTGACTTTGCCTTTCTTAAAACCGACCCAGGAGCAGTGGGATTGGGCAGTTTTCTGACTGAAATATCCAAGCTCAAACGTATTCGAGCTGTTGGTTTGTCAACTAATTTTATGATGGGTAAATCGTCTAAACTGGTCAAAACCTATCGTCATCGAGCAGCTACGGAAACTCCTTATCTTTTACGCCAACACAAAGATTCTATCCGCTACTCTCTCATGGCAGCCTTTTGTGTTCAACGCACTTCTGAGATTACAGATAGTCTGATTGAGATACTGACGACTATCATCAAACGCATTGATAACCGAGCCGAAAAACGCATTAACCAAGAATTAATTGAAGAATTCAAAAAAGTTTCGGGCAAAACAAACTTACTGTATCGGATTGCTGAAGTATCCATCGCCGAACCCTCTGGAGTTATCGAACAGGTAATTTTCCCTGTGGTATCTCTCAAAACTCTCAAGGACTTGGTTGCCGAATATAAAGGAACGGGTTTGGCTTATAAACGCAGAGTTCATAATGTCATGCGAGCCTCTTTTGCCAATCACTACCGTCGCATGATTCCCCAATTGTTAGAGGTATTAGAATTTCGGTCTAATAATGACCTGCATCGTCCCGTAATTGAAGCTCTGGAGTTATTGAAGAAATACGCCCACAGCAAAGCCAGATATTACGATTCGACGGAAGAGATACCCATCGATGGTGTTCTCAAGAGTAACGCAAAAGAAATCCTCATGGAAACAGACAGCGATGGCAACGAACGGATTAACCGTATCAATTATGAAATCTGCGTCCTCAAAGCCCTGAGAGAAAGACTTTGCTGTAAGGAAATTTGGGTGGTAGGAGCTAATCGCTATTGCAATCCCGATGATGACTTGCCTACAGACTTTGAAACCAAGCGTCAGATTTACTATCAAGCCTTAACCCTCCCTGAAGATGTAGAGACTTTTATCTCTGGTTTACAGCAACAAATGGAGGAAGGGTTAGAGAAATTAGACAAGGGAATGCCTAGAAATAAGGATGTGACCATTGGAGGTAAGGGAAATAAAGGCTTAATCAGACTCAGCCCCTTTGATGCTGCTTCAGACCCTATTAATCTCAGACAGTTGAAGGGAGAAATCAACCGTCTCTGGCATAAAACCAGCCTCTTGGACATCCTCAAAGAGACTGACTTGAGAGTGGATTTTACCCGTAAGTTTAAGAGTATGGGGACTAGAGAAATACTAGACAGAGAAACATTACAGAAGCGATTGTTACTCTGTCTGTTTGGCATGGGGACGAATACGGGACTAAAACGAATCAATACGGGAATTGATGGGGAAAATTATCAAGATTTAGTTTATGTCCGCCGTCGCTATATCCACAAAGACCAGTTACGCAGTGCCATAGCTGAGGTGGTTAATGCCACCTTTGAGATTCGCTTACCTCATATTTGGGGAGAAGGAACTACTACCTGTGCTAGCGACAGCAAGCATTTTGGAGCATGGGAGCAAAATCTCATTACTCAGTATCATCTGCGCTATGGCGGACGGGGAGTAATGATTTACTGGCACGTTGAGAAGAATTCTACCTGTATCTATTCTCAGCTTAAAACCTGCTCTAGTAGTGAAGTCTCCGCAATGATTAATGGGGTTCTGAAACACTGTACCAGCATGGAGGTGAAGAAGAATTATGTGGATAGTCACGGTCAAAGCGAGGTAGCTTTTGCCTTTACTCATCTCTTAGGCTTTCAGTTAATGCCCAGATTAAAAAGAATCAAGGTGCAGAAGCTCTATCGCCCTCATGCAGGAGTTGCTGATGCTTATCCCAATCTAGAAACCGTGATGACTCGTCCCATCAACTGGGATTTGATTCGCCAGCAGTACGACCAGATGGTGAAGTATGCCACTGCTTTGAGGTTGGGGACAGCAGAAACCGAAGCTATCCTGAAAAGATTTAGTAAGAATCCTTTTAAACATCCTACCTATCTCGCTTTGATGGAATTGGGCAGAGTCATTAAAACTATTTTCCTCTGTCAGTATCTCGACTCGGAAGCTATACGTAGGGAGATTAATGAGGGTTTGAATGTGGTAGAGAGATGGAATGGGGTAAATGAATTTATCTTCTATGGTAAGGGTGGTGAGTTGGCTTCTAATCGCTTGGAGAGTCAGGAATTGTCAGTGTTATCTTTGCACCTGTTACAGATTTGTTTGGTGTACATCAACACCTTGATGATTCAGAGCGTGCTGGCACAGAAGCATTGGTCGAAGAGGTTAACAGCGAGGGATTTACAGGCGATTACCCCTTTGATTTTCAGTCATGTCAATCCTTATGGGTTGTTCAAGCTGGATATGAAGGAGAGGATAGAGAGGTTATCGCAACCATTAGTAGCTTAATCCATCCAGAAATTCTCAAACCTTTGGGGTGACATTTGAGTATAACGAACCGTGTGGTGAATATTTTTATGCCCTAAATAATCCTGAATTGCCCTCGTATCATGTCCTTGAGCAGCCAAATAATAACCGCACCCATGACGCAGTTGATGGGGATGAACCCGAAAAGGAATACCCGCTAGTTCTCCTGCTCTAGCTATGATGTGGCGAACAGAACGGGTTGATAAAGGAGCTTTTCGTTCCGAGACAAAAACATAGCTCGTATCAGCATAGTCTCTCTGGATTTGGCGTAAAGCCCTCAGTTCAGGAGAGCGCAAAGGATGAATGCTGTCGTGACCATGTTTGACTCTTCGGACTTCAATATAGCCACCTGCTAAATCAATCTGTGTCCACTTGAGAGCTACCAATTCAGCAGTTCTCAATCCGTGTCGGAACATTAGTAAAATAATTGCTCCATCTCTCACACCATGACGACCTACTTTTTTGGCAGCGCGAATCATTGCTTTGACTTCTGAGGTTCGCAGGTATTCTCGTTCCCTGGTTGATGTTTTTTTGGGCGGAGGAGCGCAGGACTTTGCCGAAAACGGAACTTGGGCAGTTGTTTGTAGCATGAGTCAAGTCCTCATGCTGATGTTTATATCTTCATGATACTTTGCCTAAAAGAAAACATTCTAGGCAATGTTAATATTTGTATTTCTTATCAATCAAGCCCAAAAATGGTATAAAAAATTACAAATTTTTTGAGGCTGCACTTCGTCGCACGAACCTTCTATTTCCGCCGTCAGGAGCGAATTGTCTATTCTGAGATGACTAGAACAGTTGACTATGAAACTGGAGTAGTAAATGAAGAAGAACGAACAAAGGTTGTCAGGCTTCCTCAAGAACCTCCATACGTAAAGATGTATATTGATGATTTAGCTGCTGTTCTGAATCTTCCCGTCGGAGTTAGAGGTCTACTTTATGCTCTTGTACAAAGAATTGACTATGACGGAATCATCACTCTAGGTAGCACTAGCAAAAAAAGAATTGCTGAGAGGCTAAAAATTACGATCGGAACTTTTGATAATTACCTGACTAAGCTTGTCAAGACTGGTGTACTGAAACGGATAGGAAGAGGAGAGTTTGAGGTTAATCCTTATCTCTTTGCTCGTGGAGACTGGGCTGAGATTAGACGTAGACGCGATCACTTTGGAAAAACTTTCAGAATGACTATTACTTATTCCCCTGGTGGAAAGCGTTCGATAGAGGGTAAAGCTTTAGAAGATTGAGTCGAGTAAAAACAAGAAATTGAATAATGTAATTAAAAAAAGGAAAGAGGAGGAACTTCTTCGTGAACATTACCTTAAATCCCGAACTGGAACAGTTGATTCAATCCCAGTTAAAAACAGGCAAATATAAAACGGCAGAACAGGTACTTGGTGAAGCTCTGCGACTTTTAGAAGAAAGCAATCGTAGAGAAGCAATTAGTCAGAAAGTAAAAGATTTATTTGAAAAAACACAGAAGATTCCAGGAGTTCAGGAAATTACTGAATCGGAGATAGCCACAGAGATCTCAGCATACAGGACAGGTGAATGAGGGTTGTGGTTGATACCAATGTCTTAGTCTCGGCAATTTTAAGAGGGCGAACTCCTAGAGAGGTCATTCAATTTATCATTGATACTCCTGATTACGATTGGATGGTTTCGACACCTACTAAAAACCTAAACATAATTGATCATATTTAGGAGCGGGACACGGTGACTTCCCATTAATACGATTTAGTTGGCTACTGGCAAGAGAGGGGCGAGCTGCCGTCTTATTGAGATCACCTTCAGGACTGCTTAAAGTCCCTCTGTCAC
This sequence comes from Myxococcota bacterium, assembly GCA_030065975.1. Taxonomy (GTDB): domain Bacteria; phylum Myxococcota_A; class UBA9160; order UBA9160; family UBA6930; genus JASJCN01. Next base: position 60 of record JASJCN010000313.1, on the reverse strand, counting down.
TTCCAATAAGAACAATATCCTCTAGGGTTTTCATCCAATCAAAAAGTTGTGAACGTCTAA
>JASJCN010000312.1 GCA_030065975.1 Myxococcota bacterium | reverse complement strand
CCGCAAGCCCGCGCCTTTCGATCTGGCACCCAAGGACATCAACTCCGGCAACTATATGTGCCTGACGAGGCTATTCGGTGCGTCCGACGTCGAGCCCCCGCCCCCGCTTTTCATCGAGGTGGGCTACGCCTGGGCGTCCAGCCCCGACGAGTCCGCTGATGGGGATAAAGCCGAGGATACTCGCGCCGACACCATCGCCATTCCGGCCGGCTACCAGCCGGTCATTTGCAGCGCGCAGGCGTACGCGCTCCTCTTCGCAGGTAGCGCAGCATCGTTCGGAGTCTGGGTCATCGTGGCCGGGAAACTCGTCATATCGGAGGCAGGCCAGCCGTACGCCGAGAGCACGATCGAGCTGGACCCCTCGTACGCCTGGCCCAACGGTGTGCCCGTGAGCTTCGCCATGCACGGACACTTCGACAAGACTGCGACGGTGCAGATCCGCCTCCGCTGTCGTCGCACGACTGCCGCGTGGCAGTCTTGGCAGCTCAGGACGTGGGAGCGGCTACGAGCCGCCCACCAGCGCTTGGCTTCGGATCTGGATGCGGAGGAGTTGTTGATCCCGACGCCGCTGATTCCAGCGCAGGACGACTCTACTCCTCGCGGGAGCGAGCTGAGAGCCCTCGAGCGGTCGGAGCTTCGCCGGTGGTGCACCCAATCCATCCGGGGGCGGACGTTCTCTTTCGATACCGTCGCGACGGTGGGGCAGCATCAGGAGATTGAGTTCTCGAAGGCCAGTGCGCAGGCGCCGATCACGAACTTCTTCGAGACTGCGTTCGACTGGGACGAGATGAGCTTCTTCCTGTTTCCGTACTACTGGGCCCGCCGGAGCACCTGGAGGCTTCGTCGAGCCATCAGCCACGGGGACTCGCAGCATCAGGACTTCTTGCGCTCGGGTGCCGCGCGCTGCATCGTCCCGGTGAAACCGGGCTATGAGGAGCCTCTCGCAGCGCTGCTCACGATGGACGGCTCGGACGAGGCGATGTCGATCGACGTCGCCACCGCTGAGGCGAACTCCACGGATGGCCCCTTCGAAGAGCTCTGGCTCGAACTGCTCGAGCATCGCAAGGCCGAGGTGTCGAGGGGGAGTGGAACCCTCAGAGTCCGGTCGGGATCCCCTGAAGTCCAGGTCAGCCCGGACAGCTCCTGGACCCCCTCGCTCCATGATCTCGACCGTGAGCTCTTCATCCAGGGCAAGCGCTACACGATCAGCAGCCTGGTCGACACGACTCGCTTTCAGTTGGATCGGTCCTTCGAAGGAGTGGACGGAGATGCCGAACGCTACGCGACGGGAGCGGTTCCCTACTCCGCGCCGTGGCTCGTCCAGGTCCCGACGCAGCTCGTGGTCCTAGACGAGCACAGGGACGATCTGGAGGCCTAGCTCGGATTGGCGATCGTTCCCGTAGGCGAACTGGAGCAGCTCGTATTCTCCGGCGGCGGAGCTCGCGCCCTTGTTCACATCGGTGCCATTCGGTCGATCGAGCGGGCGCTCGGGACCTCGTCCATTGCCGAGGCCCGATTCCAGGGGAAGTCCACGCTGCGGGGGTTTGCGGGCGCTTCCGCGGGCGGGCTCATCTCGCTCGCCCTGGCGACCGGCTACAGCTCGAAGGACCTCCAGCGCTTCCTCAGGTATCAGACGACGCCGCCGCCGGAGCCGCAGAAGGGCGGTATTCCGTTCCCGCCTCCGCTCGCGACGCTGGATGCCATGAAGGAGAAGGGACGTCCACCGGTCGGGATTCCAGTGATGGCTGGTCCGAAGTCGACCCTCGCGGGACCCAACAAACGGATCTACGGCGCATTCCTTCATGATCTCGGCATCAAGCAAGCTCTCAGGTACTACGACAAGAACGGACTGCTACTGATCCAGGAGGTTGCATCGAAGTCCGGGGAGCTCATCGCCAAGATCCCCAACCCCTATGCCCAGGCACTCGGGCAAGGCGGAAAGTCCCTTGGCGCGCTGTTCGACACCCACACCTGGGCAGAGGCAGTGCGCCAGAGAGCCGGACGTGTAGCCAGGACAGCGGCAAAGCAGCGCAAGAAGAAGAGTGACTCGATCCTTCGACGGGCACATCGCTTGAGGCGAGGCCAGACCGAGGCCGCACCCCCGGATCTTCGTTGGGTGACTACGAGGGACCGCTTCCCGTCGTTCATGTACAACCTGGCGGCTGATGGCGGAATGCTGGTCGGCCTCGATCTCTATCGCTTGATCACCAGTACGATGATCGGCTCTCCCCTTGGCAAGTGGGCTGGCTGGAGTGTTTCTCAAGCACAGCAAGTGACATTCGCTGGTCTGAGAGAGCTCACGCAGAAGTGGATCAAGGTCAAGGCGGCGACGAAGCCACGCTCCGATGGGGGCGGATTCGATCTGGTCGTCACTGGGGTGAACCTGGCCTCACGTCAGGTGGGTTACTTCTCTGCCGAGCATACCCCCGACTTTCCGGTCTTCGAAGCGGTAGCGATCTCGATGCGCTTCCCTCTTCTGTACAAGCCGCTTCGCATCTCGCCGGGAGCACCCGTGCCGGAGTCGTACTACGGCCAATGGGTCGACGGGGGACTGCTCAACAACTTCCCTTTGCACGCCTTCTCATCCTCGGACTACGAGGCCTTGGGGCACCGGGTCCTGGGGTTCTACCTGAAGGAAGACCGCAACTTCAAGTCGGCAGTCACTGTCGACCAGATGTTGGTCAGACAGGCCCGCGAGATACTGGGAACGCTCACCAGTCGCAGTACGACGGATTCCATGCGGGGCCTGTTGGAGGAACTACAGAGCGTCGAGCTGAATGCGGATGGGATGTCGACCCTCGACATGATCCCCGATCGGCGCCTGGTCGAGAAGTGCGCCAAGAAGGCCGAGGAGCAGACCGACTGGCGCCTTCGGAACCGTCGCTGCGATCCTCGAATCAAGAAGCACAAGCAAATTCCATGGCGGAGCTTCGAAGAGATCGCACGAAGCCAGCTTCGCGGCGTCTACCACTCTGTTTCTCGTGGCAGTCTGAGAGTGTATATCGGGACTCCCAAGAACCACGATGTGGATGCATGGGCCAGCTTCGACATCGTGGCCGCCACACTGACCGGACATCTCGTGGTCTACGATGCGAAGTCGTCTGCGACCGCTCCCTTGACCGATCGCCAGCGCCGGATCGTTCAACGTCTCAAGACCGAGCGAGGGTTCTTGTGGCCGAGCTCGCCACATGGCTACTTCACGAAGGGAGCGGTCATCAGGGAGCAGTGGGTCCGCATCGTTCGGCCTGCCTCGATCTGCGAGGAATGCGACCGAGTGCTCACTGTCTCGACACTCGGCGGGACCCCGCTCGGCTTGGGTCCGCAGCCGGAAGACGAGCGGGGCGACAACTATCCCTGAGGATCTCGGGCGGTGTCTCTCGAAGAGCCTCTGGGAGACGGACGCGATGCTGGCAGCGGCTGGCTGCAACGACGCCGGGTCGAGCCCTCGGGGCCGGCGAAGTGGGCGAGCGCAGACTGCATCCGTTCGGGATGCCTGATTGGGGGGTCGTGAAGCGCAAGCTCCCGCCGGGCGCCACTAGTCGCGTGACAGCGCGCGCACCTGTCGGTCCGTGCGACGATCGACCGCGGCGAAGGCCGCGTTCAGGAGCGTCCCGCCGAGCCAGGTGAGCGGCTCGGGGGGCCAAGAGAGGCTGCGGCGGCGGAGCGCGGACTCCCACTCGTGCTCGCGGCCCTGGATGCGACAGGCGAGCATCGCGCCCATGAGAGTCGCCTGCGGAACGCCGTGTCCGCAGAAGCCGATTCCGTGGAGGACGTTGCCGTTCCGGCCCTCGGCCCCGATCTGCGGCAGGAAGTCGGGGGTGAGCGCGATCCAGCCTCCCCAGGCGTGGGCGACCTCGACGTCGTGGAGGGCCGGCAGGCGTTCGCGAAGGGCCGCGTGGATCGCGGCGAAGGCCTCGGGCCGGTTCCCGGACGGGAGCGCTCCGCCATAGCCCTGGCGCACGACCTTGGTGCCGACGACGATCGTGTTCTGGGCGCTCAACCGGAAGCTCTCGAGGACCTCGTGGGCGGTGTACACGCCCTCCCGGCCGCGCCATCCGATGGCTTCGAGCTGGGCGTCGTCGAGGGGCACCGTCTCCAGCATCGAGACCCGGAGCGGGGCGACCGCGCGCTTCCGGCGTCCCGTCGAGCGGGTGTAGGCGTTGGTCGCGAGCACCGCGAAGTCGGCGCGCACGCTCCCCGCCGCCGTTCGGGCCACGACCCGGGCTCCGTCTTCGAGGGAGAGGAGGCCCGAGTCTTCGAAGAGGCGTACGCCGGCGGCGAGCGCGGCTCGGCGCAGCCCCAGCACGAAGCGGCCGGGATGGAGCGTACCCCCGCGCTCCTCGTGGATGCCGCAGCGGAAGGCCTCCGGGAGACCTCGCTCGCGCATCTCGGCTCCGTCGAGGAAGCGCATGTCCGCGCCGAGCTCGTGGGCCGCACTCGCCGCCTTGCGCAGCTTGTCTTCGTGCTTCGGGTGCACGCCGGCCATGACGTTCCCGCTGGCCCGATAGTCGCAGTCGATGTCGTACTTGCGGATCGTCTCCTCCGTGTAGTCGACGGCGGCATCGGCGAAGCGCACGAGCTGCGACGCGCGCTCCCTGCCGAAGAACCGAAGCAGCGTGGGGACGTCCTTGCCGATCGTCGGGGCCAGGTGGCCCGCGTTGCGACCGCTCGCGCCCGAGCCCGCGAAGCCCTGCTCCAGGACGACGACGTCCACGCCCTGCTCCCGCAGCGAGAGCGCAGTGGAGAGGCCGGTGTAGCCGCCGCCGATCACCACGACGTCGGCGTCGAGATCGTGGCTCAGGGGGGCCTGCAGGTCCGCCGGCCTCTCGACCCACGGGCTGATCTCGCGGTAGGGGTAGGGATGCTCCATGTTCGATGCCTCCGTCATGAGAGGATCGCTCGCGCCAGCGTGCAGGCCTGGTCGACGACGTCCTCGGCCATCGCTCTACCCGTGTCGCCGCGGGAGTGCGCCCAGCCGACGTAGGAGAGCCCCCGGGCCATCCAGAGGAAGGGCAGCATGGCGAGGTGGTCCTCCGGAAGCGCGCGCCGGCGACGGTAGCCCTCGACCATGGCGCCGAGCGCCGCGGGGAGGGTCGGGCGATCGAGGTGGACGAGCATCGCGGTCGCGATGTCGTCCACGTGCCAGCCGAAGCCCGAGTCGTCCCAGTCGATCAAGGAGAGGTGATCTCCGTCCAGGAAGACGTTCTCCGGGAGCAGATCGCCGTGGATCAATCCGTAGCGGTCGGGGGACTTGCCGAAGGCACCGAGCGCCTCTGCCGTCGCCTCTCGCGCCCGGTCGAGCAGGTCGCGCTCTCCTTTCGACAGGATCTCGAGGTCGCCGTACCAGCCCAGGAGCGCCTTCCGACCGAAGTAGCCCTCCTCGTCCCAGGCGATCCGCGTGAAGCTCTCGGGCGCCTGCCACGACTCTCCATGGTCGTGGATGCGCGCGAGCAGCTCGCCCAGGCGGCGATAGGCATCGGCCAGGGCCTCTCCCTCGAGCGCGACGCCCTCCTCGATGCTGCCGAGAGGCTTGCCTTCCACCCAGGCCAGGACGTCGCACTGGCGTCCGGCCGGAAGGGCCTCGGTCTCGACGTGGGCGAAGGCCGCTCCGTCGAGGCAGGGTCGCACCTGGGTCGTGCCGATTCCGACCGATCGAAGGGACATGAGCCACACGAGCTCCGACTCGAGCTCGGCGTCGCTCCGGTAGCCCGGGCGACGCACGCGCATGGCGGAGCGGGTGCCGTCGGGGGCGGTGACCCGGTAGACCGTGTTCTCCCGGTGCTTGAGCAGATCGATGCGCGCTCCCTCGAGGCCCCAGCACGCGAGGGCGCGCTCCGCGACCGCGTCGTGCAGGGCGATCTGTCGCTCCCGCGGGAGCTCCGCCCAGGCGCTCACGCCTGGGCCTGGGCGGCGAGGGTGGCGAAAGCCTTGTCCACGCGCTCCAATGCTTCGTCGCAGTACGCCTCGTCGATCAGGAGGCCCGGCTTGAACTGCAGGACCGAGCGATCGAAGCCCGCGAACATCGCCCAGATTCCCGACTCGAAGAGGGCGCGCGAGAGCTGGACGCCGCCCAGCGGCAGGTCGACCTCGAGGCCCATGACGAGGCCCTTCTGCCGGATCCCCTTGAAGATCGGCTGCCGGCTCCGGATCTCCTCGAGGCCCTCGCGCATGCGTCGCGCCATGGTGTCGACGTTGGCGAGGGTCGCCGGGTCGGAGCAGATCTCGAGCGCACGCGCTCCCACGGCGCAGCCGGGCTCGGCGCCGCCGAAGGTCGAGACGTATCCCCAGCCGTCCTCGCGGAGCCACGCGCCAACGCTCTCCGAGAGCACCGCCGCGGAGACCGGGTACAGGCCGCCCGACAGGCCCTTGCCCGTGATCAGGATGTCGGGCGTGACGCCCCAGCAGTCGACGCCCCAGAGCTTTCCCGTCCTTGCCAGGCCCGTCTGCACCTCGTCCGCGATATAGAGCGTGCCGGTGCGGTCGCACAGGGCCCGAACGCCGGGGAGGTAGCCGTCGCTCGGGATGGGGAAGCCCGCGGTCGCGGGGATCGTCTCCATCAGGGCCGCCGCGACGTCCTCTCCCTGGAGGGCCTTCTCCATCGCATCGAGATCGTCGAAGGGCACCTTCACGAACTCGTCGCGGAGCTCGCTGTGGAAGAAGGCGGCCGTGTCGTCGTTGCCCGCGGCACCCGAGAGACCCGAGCGCCCGTGATAGCCGCAGTCGAGGGCCACGATCTTGCGGCGCCCGGTCCGGCGGCGGGCCGACTTGATCGCCACGTCGTTGGCCTCCGAGCCGCTCGGCGTGAAGACCGCGTACTGCAAGCCCGTGGCCTCGGCGAGCCGCTCGGCCAGCTCGGCGCGAGCCGGGTTGGTGAAGTGGTGGTTCCCGACGTCGGCCGTGCGGAGCGACTCGAGCAGCGTATCGAGGAGCTCGGGGTTCCGGTGGCCGAGGCTGTAGGTGCCGCCGTTCAGGTGGAAGTCCATCAGCTCGCGGCCGTCGACGTCCCACATCCGGTAGCCCTCGCGACGCCCGATCACGAGGTCGATGCCGAGGGCGTCGAAAGTCTCCATGCGGTGGGGGAAGAGGTGCTCCCGGGATTGGCGCCGGACGCGCTCGCGGTCGATGGGCTCGGGGCTTCCGGATGCTCGGCTCATGGGGTCCTCCCGTTTCCCTTCAGGTAACCACAAGGGCCCGGTCCCTTCTTGACCGGCACCGCCAGAGACTCGACCCTCGGCGCCAACGTGCTGCCCGCACAGATCCGCGGATCCATGCTCGACCGCCTGCTCGAGGCGGTGACGGAGGCCGGGCTCGACCCGGTGGCGCTCGGCGTGCCTCGTTGCGGCCCCGAGGGGGCGGTCGCCTCCGAGGACGGCGACCGCTTCATCGGGCTCGACGACTACGTGGCCGCCGCCTCGAGGGCGGCCACG
>JASJCN010000311.1 GCA_030065975.1 Myxococcota bacterium | reverse complement strand
CCCCCTCCTCGAGATCGCCCCCGAAGTGCCCCCCGCCGTGGCCGACGTCGTGATGAAGGGGCCGGCGTGCTCCGCAGCGCCACCTCGAAGGCCTCGACCAGCTCGACGCAGGTGCCGAAGCGGGCCGCCGGATCCCGCGCCAGCCCCTTCATCACGACGTCGGCCACGGCGGGGGGCACTTCGGGGGCGATCTCGAGGAGGGGGCGCGGATCGTCGCGGATCTTCGCGCCCATGACCTGGGTGGCCGAGCGTGCATCGTAGGGAAAGGCCCCCGACAAGACCTCGTAGAGCACCACCGCCAGGCTGTACTGGTCGTACTGGGGTGAGAGCTCCCGAGCGAGGGCCTCGGGCGGCGAGTAGACGGGCGAGCCGACGAAGGTGCCCACCTGGGTGAGCTGCCCGTCCTGGGTGTCCTCGGCGGTCCGCATCACCGTCGCGATGCCGAAGTCCGACAGGTACGGGAAGCCGTTGGAGTCGAAGAGGATGTTGCCGGGCTTCACGTCCCGGTGGACGAAGTTCTTCTGGTGGATGAAGTCGAGGGCCGCTGCCACCGGGCGCGCCCACTGGAGCGCCTCCTCGGCGGACTGCTTCTCGCCCCGCGGCACCCGCGCGCGCAGGTCGCCGCCACCGACGAACTGCACGACGGCGAAGGGCACCGAGTCGTGCTCGCCGGCGTCGTGGATCTTGATCACGTGGGCGTGCTCGAGGCGGGACATGCCCCGGACCTCGGACAGGAAGCGGGTGCGGAACTGCTCGTCCTGCAGCAGATCCCGGTGCGGGATCTTCACGACCACCCGTCGGTCGAGGCGCACGTCGCGGGCCAGATAGACGCTGCCCATGCCGCCAGCGCCGAGCTCCTGCTGCACCTCGTAGCGGCCCTCGAGGGTGGTCCCGATCCAGTCATCCACGCGCGCCATGGTAGGGGGGCCAACGCCCCGCGTCGCGTGGGTTTTCCCGGCCAGGGGTCCCGCCCCGGCCGCGGATCGACCGCCGCCCTGGCCTCGGGAGGGCCTTCGGGTCGGACGGCCGGGGTCGGGGGCCCGGCTGGTTGGCTCGCGCCCCTCCGTGCCTACCCTCCGCGGGTGTCCGGACCCGCCCCCCGCTCCCTCGCCCTGTTCCGCGAGAGCCACGCAGCCGATCCCGCGTTCGACACGGCGGTGTCCCGGGTGCTGCTCGGGCGGGTGGCGTCGGGCGTCCGCTCCGAGAGCCTGCGCCTGCACGTGCCGGGCAGCGTCGTCGCCTTCTCGCCCCTGGACGCCACGCGCCCGGGGTTCGAGCGCGCCCGGCAGGCGGCGTTCGACGCGGGCTTCGGAGCGATCCGACGTCTCGCCGGAGGCCACGCGGCGGTGTTCCACGAGGAGACCCTGGCCTTCGCCTGGTGCATCCCCGACCCCGAGCCCCGGGCGCGCATCCACCAGCGCTTCGAGGCCATGGCGAACATCGCGTGCCGGGCGCTCCAGTCCCTGGGCGTGGACGCGCGGGTCGGAGAGGTGGCCGGCGAGTACTGCCCCGGCGAGCACAGCGTGAACGCCCGCGGCCGCCGCAAGCTCGTGGGTGTGGGACAGCGGCTGGTGCGCGGCGGCGCCCACGTGGGAGGCGTGATCGTGGTGGGCGGCAGCGATCGCATCCGGAAGGTGCTGACGCCGGTCTACGACGCCCTCGAGCTCCCCTGGGATCCCGAGACCACCGGCAGCATCGCGGACGAGATCGACGCGCCCTCGCTCGAGGACGTGGCCTCGGCGCTGTGCGCCGAGTTCGCCCGCGAGGCCGAGCTCGAGAGCCGACACTTCGAGGTGTCGGAGCTGCAGGAGGCCTACGGGCTGGCCGAGGCCCACCGGGCTTGAGAGGGGCCTGAGCCTCGCTCAGGCCGCCGCGAGGCCGCCGCTGCTTCGGCTACCGTCGGGCCCGATGGCCGAGGCGGGAGGAATCGAGCGCGAGCTGCTGCTGGTCGGCGGCGGCCACGCCCACGTGCAGGTGCTGCGCCGCTTCGCCATGGCCCCCGAGCCCGGCGTGCACCTGACCCTCGTCGTCGACACGGCGGAGGCCGTCTACTCGGGGATGGTGCCGGGTGTGGTCGCGGGCGATCATCCGCTCTCGGATGCCGTGATCGACTGCCTGCCCCTCGCGCGGCGCGCTCGGGCCCGGGTGATCGTCGCCGAGGCGCTGCGGGTCGATCTCGCCGCCCGGCGCCTGGAGGTCGCGGGCCGTCCGCCGCTCGCCTTCGACGTCCTGAGCCTGAACCTCGGCGGGAGCGTCGCGGGGCTCTCGCTTCCCGGCGTGCGCGAGCACGCCCTGGCCACGCGTCCGATCGGCGCCTTCGTCTCGCGCATGGAGGAGCGGCTCGCGCAGCTCGAGCCGGGAAGCCGGGTGCGCGTCGTGGTGGTCGGTGCCGGCGGCGCCGGCTGCGAGCTCTCGCTCTGCGTCGAGGCGCGTCTGCGCGAAGAGGGGCTCGAGCCCGAGGTGGAGCTCCTGTCGGGCACCGCCGACCTCTCGCCCGGTCCCTCGGCCGGGCTCGGCCGGTTGGCCCGGCGCGAGCTCGCGGCGCGCGGCGTGCGCCTGCGCTTCGGCCAGCGCGTGGCGTCGGTGGGGAAGGACGGCGTGGTGCTCGAGGACGGCCAGGCCGTCGAGGGCGACCTCGTGCTGTGGGCCACCGGCGCCGCTCCGCCAGCGCTCCTCGGGGCGTCGGAGCTGCCCCGCGACGAGCGCGGCTTCGTGCGCGTCGACGAGCAGCTCCGCGTGGTGGGACGCAGCGACGTGTTCGCCGTCGGCGACTGCGCGGCGTTCGACGCGCAGCCGCTCTCGAAGGCCGGTGTCTTTGCGGTCCGCCAGGGGCCCGTGCTCGCGGACAACCTGCGGCGCGCTCTCGTGGGCCGTCCCCTGCGCGCCTACCGCCCCCAGCGCGACTTCGTCGTCCTGCTGAATGCCGGCGGCGGACGCGCCCTCGGTGGACGCGGGCCGTTCCACCTCTCCGGCCGGCTCGCCTGGCACTGGAAGCGCTGGCTCGATCGCCGCTTCATGCGCCGCTTCCAGGTGCTCGAGCCGTCGGGCGCACCCGCTCCGACGTTTCCCAGCCCGGAATCCATGGGGATGGAGGAGATGCCCTGTGGCGGCTGTGCCGCGAAGCTCGGGCCGGTGAGCCTCGCGGCGGCGCTGGCGCGGCTGCCGGCGGCACCAAAGGACCCGCGCGTGCTCCTCGGGCTCGACGCCGCCGACGATGCAGCGGCGGTGCGCGGCCCGAGCGGCGACGTCTGGCTGGCGACGGTCGACGGGTTTCGCGCCTTCACCGACGACCCGTATCTCGTCGGGCAGGTGGCGGCCATCAACGCGGTGAGCGACGTCCACGCGAAGGGCGGCGTCCCCGCGCACGCCCTGGCGTGGGTCGGCGTCCCCGATGCCGAGGGCGGCGACGACGCGCGCGCGGGGGAGCCGCTCTACCAGACCCTGTGCGGCATCCGCGCGGCGCTCGACCCGCTCGGGGTGTCGCTGCTCGGTGGCCACACCACCACCTCGGACGAGCTCGTGGTCGGGATCACCGTCTTCGGCGAGATGCCCGAAGGCAGCCCGCTGCTGACGAACGCGGGCGCGCGGCCCGGCGACGCGCTGATCCTGACCAAGCCGCTCGGAAGCGGTGTGCTGCTGGCCGCCGACATGCGCGGCCTCGCGCCGGCACGGCAGGTGCTGGCGCTGCATCGGAGGCTCGTCCTGCCCAACGACGAGGCGGGTCGGATCGCCCGGGAATCCGCGGCCCACGCCGTCACCGACGTCTCGGGCTTCGGCCTGGCGCGCCACGCCGCCGAGATGGCCGAGGCCAGCGGCGTCGCGCTCGAGGTCGACCTCGCGGCACTCCCCGCCTACGACGGCGCGCTCGACGCCCTCGCCCGGGGCGTGCGCAGCAGCTTCCACGCGAGCAACCGCAGCGAGGCCCCCGTGGCGATGCCGGGCCCGGCCTCCGGGCCCTCACAGGGCTCGGCCGCCGGGGCCAGAGCGGACGCGGCCGACGTCCGGGTCGAGCTCTGCTTCGATCCCCAGACGGCCGGGGGGCTCTTGATCGCCCTGCCCGAGGCGCGCGCCGGGGCGCTGCTCGACGCCCTGCGCCAGGCCGGGCAGCCGGCGGCGCGCATCGGGCGCGTTCTGCCGTCGGGTGCGGACGGGCCACCCGTGACGCTGCTAGGGTCCTGAGCCGGCCCGGGCTCGCGGGCCCGTTCAAGGGAGGATCCGATGCCCATCTCGATCGTCCGCTTCGACATGCGCAGGCCGCACTTCGCGAGCGCAGGGTCGTCGGAGCTCTACGCGGCGGCGCTGGACATGGCCCAGTACGCCGACGAGAAGGGCCTCTCGGGCATCACGCTCTCGGAGCACCACGGGACCGACGACGGCTACCTGCCGGCGCCGCTCTCGCTGGCCGGCTGCATGCTCGGCCGCACCCGCGAGATCCGCATCGCGGTCGCCGCGCTGCTCGTTCCGCTCCACGATCCCCTCGCACTGGCCGAGGAGCTGGCGGTGCTCGACCTGGCGAGCGGCGGTCGCATCGCGATCACGGCGGGCCTCGGCTACCGGCCCGAGGAGTACGAGATGATGGGCCGCGACTGGAAGCGTCGCGGGAAGCTCCTCGACGAGTGTCTCACGACGCTGCAGCAGGCCTTTACCGGCGAGCCCTTCGAGTACCGCGGGCGCACCGTCCAGGTCACGCCCCGGCCGGCAACCGCTCCCCACCCGCCCGTCTTCGTCGGCGGGCTCTCGGCGGCGGCCGCGCGCCGAGCCGCGCGCTTCGGCCTGCCCTTCCAGCCCTCGACGGACAGCGAGGACCTTGCCGAGACCTACCGCGCGGCGTGCGAGGAGCACGGCACCGCTCCGGTGCTGATTCCGCCCGGCTCGGGAGAGCAGTTCTACGTGGCCGAGGATCCCGATCGCGCCTGGGCCGAGGTGGGCGAGCACCTCCTGCACGATGCGAAGAGCTATGCGTCGTGGCAGCAGCCGGGCCAGGTGACGGTGGTGCACTCGGGCGCGAGCAGCGTCGAGGAGCTGCGTGCCGAGGGCAAGTACCGGATCGTCACGCCCGACGAGTGCGTCGAGCGGGCCAAGGCGCAGGGCCCGTTGTCGACCTTCGTGCTGCATCCCCTGATGGGCGGCATGTCGCCCGAGCAGGGCTGGTCGTGCCTGCGGCTCTTCGCCGAGGACGCCCTGCCGCGCATGGCTTGAGCCGGCCGCGATGGGACGCCTGGCGATGAGACGCCTCGCGCTGGCCTGGGTGGTGCTCGCGTCGCTCGGGGCAGACGCCGCGGCCCGGGCCGACGAGGTGCGGCCCGCCGCATCGCGCCCGCTGCACGTCGGTGCCGCGCGTCTCGCGGCGGCCGACACGGAGCCCGGCCAGTGGATGGCCCACGGGCGGACCTGGTCGGAGCAGCGCTACAGCCCCCTCGCGCAGATCGACGAGACCAACGTGGCGCGCCTCGGGCCGGCCTGGGTGCACGCGACCGGGACCCTGCGCGGCCTCGAGGCCACGCCGCTGGTCGTCGACGGCGTGATGATCGCGACGCTCACCTGGAGCCGCGTGCTGGCCCTCGACGCGCGCACCGGCCAGGAGCTCTGGCGCTTCGACCCCGAGGTACCCCGGGCCTGGGGCCGCCATGCCTGCTGCGACGTCGTGAATCGCGGCGTCGCCTGGTGGGAGGGTCGCGTGTACGTCGGGACCCTCGACGGTCGGCTCGTCGCCCTCGACGCGAAGACCGGCGAGCGGCTGTGGTCGGTCCAGACGACGGATCCCACCCGGCCCTACACCATCACCGGGGCGCCGCGGGTGGCCAAGGGCAAGGTCTTCATCGGCAACGGCGGGGGCGAGTTCGGCGTGCGGGGCTACGTCTCGGCCCACGACGCGGAGACCGGCGAGCGCCTCTGGCGCTTCTACACCGTTCCGGCCTCGAAGGACGGGCCTCACGAGCACGTCGAGGTCGCGCAGGCGGCGGCCACCTGGTCGCGCGAGTCGACCTTCGAGTCCGGACTCGGCGGGACCGTCTGGGACTCGATGGCCTTCGACCCGGAGCTCGACCTGCTCTACGTGGGGGTCGGCAACAGCAACCCCTACAACCGCGTCCTGCGCAGCCCCGGCGGCGGCGACAACCTGTTCCTCACGGCGATCCTCGCGCTGCGGCCGGACTCGGGCGAGCTCGTGTGGCACTACCAGACGACGCCCGCCGAGAACTGGGACTACACCGCCACCCAGCACATGATCCTGGCCGACCTCGAGATCGGCGGCCGCACCCGGAAGGTGCTGATGCAGGCGCCGAAGAACGGCTTCTTCTACGTGCTCGACCGCATCACCGGCGAGCTGATCTCGGCCGACGCCTTCGCCGCGATGAACTGGGCGAGCCACGTCGATCTCGAGACCGGCCGGCCGGTGGAGACCGGGCGGGCCGAGTGGAAGGACGCGGAGAGCTTCGTCGTGCCCGGGCCGGGCGGCGCCCACAACTGGCACCCCATGGCGTTCCACCCCGGCACGGGCCTCGTGTACGTCCCGAGCCAGGACATGGCGTATCCGTTCCTGGCCGATCCGAAGCACGAGCATCGCCCGGGCTACTACAACACCGGCGAGGACTTTCCGGCGATGGCGAAGAGCATCGACGGCTTCGAGCGCGCGCTCAAGTTCTGCTCGCCCACCCACCTGACCGCCTGGGATCCCGTCGCGCGAAGGCAGGTGTGGCGCGTGAACAAGCGCTCGGAGATCAACGCCGGCGTGCTGGCCACGGCCGGCAACCTCGTGTTCCAGGGCGGCGGCGGCGACGGCATCCTCTCGGCCTATCGCGCCACCGACGGGGAGCGGGTCTGGTCCGCCGATCTCGGCGTCGGGATCATGGCTCCGCCCATCAGCTACCGGGTGGACGGCGTCCAGTACGTGGCGGTGCTCGTCGGCGTCGGCGGCTCCGCGGGGCTCAACTTCAGCGTGCTCGAGAGTCGCAACGACGGTGCGGTGGTCGCCTTCAAGCTCGACGGGCGCGCGCCCCTGCCGGCGCGCCGCGCCCCGACGCCCGGCCGCGTCCGCGTGACGACCGACCAGCTCGATCCCGCCCAGGTCGAGCAGGGCCGCGTGCTCTACGGCACCCACTGCTTCCGCTGCCACGGCGTGAACGCGATCTCCGGCGGGCTGCTCCCCGACCTCCGCCACTCCTCGCGACAGACCCACGAGCAGTGGCGTCCCATCGTGCTCGGCGGGACCCTCGCGAACAAGGGGATGGCGAGCTTCGCCGACGTCCTCTCGCCCGCCGAGGTGGACGCGATCCAGCACTACGTCGTCTCCCAGGCGCTGCGCGAGCCGACGCTGCTCGAGTCGGTGGCGCGCTTCGCCGCCGAGCAGGGGCTGTGCATCCCCGCCAGCTGGCTGGCCCGCTAGCT
>JASJCN010000310.1 GCA_030065975.1 Myxococcota bacterium | reverse complement strand
GCGAGGCCAGCGGCACGTATCTCTAGGGAAGCTCTGCAGCGGTCGACTACACGCGACGGCTGGGCCCCGAGGTCCGTGTAGAGAACCCTGTGCAGCGCTTCCCGAGGCCCGGTCCCGATTGCGGGACGTCCCGAAGTCGGGACGGTGGGGGTGACGGAGATCGTCCACCACCGAGCGCGCTGAGGGTTCTCTACACGGACCTCGGGGCCCAGCCGTCGCGTGTAGTCGACCGCTGCAGAGCTTCCCTAGAGATACGTGCCGCTGGCCTCGCGCCGCGGCATGCGCTGGCGGGTGCGGCGGAAGCGGTCCACCTCTTCGAGCAGGTCGTCGGTGGTCACGAGCCCCACCTCTTCGCCGCCGCCGCAGTCGTGACGGGCCTTGCGGCGCAGGGCGCCGTGCAGGAGATGGATCCAGTCGCCGGTGCTGGGCTCGCGGAAGCGGCTCACGACGTCCTTCCAGTCGACGTCGCCGAAGAGCTCGCGGCCGGCGCGCTTGGCGGCGGCCCGCGCGTGGATCTCGAGGGCCGCCACGATGTCGTCGGGGAAGATCGCCTGGACCTCCACCACGCGCTCGAAGCGCCCGGGGGCGACGAACGCCGGACGCAGGGTGCCGGGGTGGCTGGTGGAGCCGACGGCCAGGATCTCCTTCTCGACGGCGGTGCGGTCGATCAGCTCCATGAAGAAGTCCATGATCGGCCCGACCGGGAGGTCCGTCCGCCGCGAGCCGATCTCCTCGGTCTGGAAGAACTCGAGCTCGTTGAAGAAGACGGTGGTCGGCGGCATGTCGTCGAGGAGCTGGCTCCACTCCTTCAGCAGCTCGCCGACCTGTCCGCCCGAGTGCACCACCTCGAGGGCGAGCCTCGGCATCTCGATTCCGAGGAAGGCCGTCTGCGCGCGAGTGGCCAGGGCCTCGGCCAGCAGCCGCTTGCCGCTCCCCGCCTCGCCGATCAGCAGGATGCCCGAGGGCGGGAAGGTGCCCCAGCGGTCGTACACCTCGGGATTGGTGAGCGCGCAGGCGTAGGTGAGGACCTCGTCCTGTGCGGCGGCGAGGCCACCGATCTGGCTGCCGTCGACGGAGGGGGCCGGGATCAGCGTCGCGGCCTTGGCCAACGCCGGCATCTTCCGCGCCGCGCTGTTCCAGAGGTTCTGCGAGCGTTCCTGACGGATCTGGGCGTCGTTCACGGCGGCTCCTCGGGTGCCCCGTAGAGTAGCCGAAGCCGCCCCCGAGACCGCCGCGAGCCGCTGCGCAACCGCAACGAGCCGCAGCGACGCCCCGGGGGCGGCGCGTCCCAGGACCTAGTTCCGGCAGGCTCCTCGCACCACGTCGAACCAGGGGGTGCCGTCTCCACTCGGCGAGCTCTCGCACTCGGCCGAGTAGATCATCAGGTGCGGCCGCGGGTCCGTGGCGCTGCCGTCACAGCCCGTGGCGTCGCAGTCGGTCTCGACGAAGAGGTCCTGCCCGTTCAGCGAGTTGATGCCCGAGACCGGCTCGTCGGTGCCGGATTCCCACAGGAGCGGCGACTTGATCGTTCCGTTTCCCGAGGTTCGGGTGGCGGAACCGCCGGCGCCCACGTGCATGGCGAACGCCGTGTCCAGGGTGTGGGCCAGCCCAGCGACGCCCGTGCCGAAGTCGTCGACCACGACGCCGTAGATGTCGCGGGAGTCGTCGGCGGTGACGTTGATGATCCCGCCGTGCATGTGGAAGACCCCACCGCCGGACTTGCCGTTGCCGCCGGCGCCGGCGACGACTCCGTAGGCCGGGGTCGTCGCCGTCAACGCGCGGGTGTCGATGCGGAGAGCCGAGCCGAAGAGACGGACGTCGCCCCGGTGAGCCGCCTTCACGCCGAGGATCGCCGTCCCGAGCGACCCGAAGGTGGGCAGGAAGGTCGTGTCGTTGGGGCGGACCAGGATCTCACTCCCGTAGAACCAGGTGATCCCGCAGTCGGCGAAGTAGCCGAGCGAGCCCGACTCGAGGCGCGACGCGAAGAAGTAGTGCTCCCCCGTGGGCGGGTCGCCGATGGCGCCGGCGCAGAACGAGTCGTACCAGGCGGTGTAGGCGGCCTTGATGTGGACGTCGGTGAACGTCGCGCTCCCTTCCCCCCACCAGATGAAGCCGATGCCGGTCGCCTCGAAGTACAGGTCCTGGAACTCGAGACCATCGCAATCGGTGCTGAGGGCCAGGACCGCTCCTCCCAGCACGCGCGAAGCCGTGCGGCTCAGTCCGCGGAACGTGGTCCAACCGTTCGGTACACCCGGCTCGTTGACGAGAGGCGTCGAGAGGTAGCTCGGGCACGCCATCGCCCCGCTGAACGTCCCCTCTCCGACATCGACGACGACCCGCGAGCTCGCGGTGGGGTCCCGGGGGGTGGCCCCGCCCCAGAGCCAATCCGAGACGGCGGTGAGGTCCTCGAAGCAATCGGTGCCGAGGGTGAGGCCTGCGGCGGCGCAATCCTCCTCCATGTGGACCACTTCGGCACTCGCGGGCTGATGCAGCAGCGCCAGGCTCAGGATCGCGAGGGGCAGGAGCGCATAACATCGATACATCTCGTTTCCTCCGGGTTCGAGAGGCGCGCATTCTCGAACGGGGAAGGTGGCGACGTCAATCGGAGACTCGAGCCGTTCGCACATTGAGGGGGCGTCAGGTCGTACCGAACGTTAGGTCGGTTTCGCGCTGCAACCGTGGGTTGGAGTTTTGCTAGGCGAGTCTTCGACACCTCGTTCACCGAGAAACGTCACGAATCGGTTGACCCCTCGTCGGAAGCCGTGTGAGGATGCGCCTAACAGGAGGGTCCTCGATGCGACGCGCCACCGTTTCCGTCCTCGTCCCGCTCCTCTCGACCCTGGGGGTCCTGGCCGTCGCCACGCCATCGGGCGCTCAGTCGACCGCGCTGCTGCGAAGCGACTGCACGGGCCTTTCGGACTGCTTCACCGACATGGCTTCGCTGTTGTCCTGGACCTGGGGGACGAGGCAGCCGGACGCCGCCGCGCCCCTCCTGATCGACATCGGCGCCGGGGAGTTCGGGCCCTTCGACTGCCCGGACAGCGGGGTCCCGGCGGATCCGAACGGCTTCGTGACGGTCCGAGGGGCCGGCCCGGAGACCACCCGCATCTACCAGGCCCTGGGGTTCAACATCTTCGACATCACCGGGGCCGTGAACCTCCAGAACTGCACCCAGGTCAACTTCGAGTCGCTGACGATCGCCTCGGAGTCGGTCGGAATCGTCTGGAACGGCACTGGAACCAGCCGCTGGTCGAACATCGACGTCGTGGCCGGCGGAGAGGGCGTCTACACGGCGGGATGGATCGAGGGAACCGATGGAGGCGCTCACCTGTGCCGGCCGTCCCTGCATTACTGGTTCGGATCGACGATCCGCGCCCTCGGGGGGGCTCTCACGAACACCGGCTACTACGTGAACGATGCCTGCGCCGAGCACTGGTTCTACGGGGGCGAGATCGAGGCGCGCATGGATGGCGCCGTCTCGACGCCGGCGGTGAACCGGGCGATCCAGATGAACCGGGGGGACATGCGCGTCTTCGGGAGCGCCCTGCGCTCGCACCCCGGGGCCTACACGGGCGCCGTCACGGGCGGCTACGCGGGGGTCGTGGTGGGGACGCCCGACCCCGCCGTCTTCCACATGCATGGGGGGATCATCAACGCCAACTCGGTGGGCTCGACCGTCGCGGTGGATGCCACGGCGCTGGTGGCCTCGGCCAGCTCGATCGCGCACACCCCGGACACGGCCTTCGTCGTGAAGGTGGGCGCCGCCGGAGGGACCGCGACTCGGGCCTCCGGACACCCCGACGCCATCTCCTCCCCGTTCCTGTGGGAGGCCGGCAGCACCCCGCCGGCGGTCCTGTCCGTCGACGGTGAGGACCTGTTCGTGGAGACCGACTGTGACGCCGACGGCGATTGCGAGAACGCCGACGACGAGCCGCACCTGATGATCTACCGCGCTTCCTGCGGGGCCTCTCCCTGGTTCGACGCGGTGACGGGGAGGTGCCGCAACGTCGGGCCCTGACCGGGTGAGCCGACTAGATTCGGAGGCGTGAGCGAGACCCTCGATCTGTTCGGAGGCCCCCCGGAGCCCCACGTCTGGTACTTCGGCTACGGGTCGAACATGGAGCGCGCGACCTTCCTGGGCCGCCGCCGCATGCGGCCTCGCCGGGTCGAGCCCGCCCGCCTCTCCGGCTGGGCCCTGGCCTTCGACCTGCCCGTGGGCCCGGGCGAGCGCGCCGTTGCCAACCTGGCCCCGGACGCGGCGGCCCACACCTGGGGCGTCGCCTGGGAGATCCCGCTCCGCCAGTCGTCCCACCTGGACCGGACCGAAGGCGTCCCCCACGGCGCGTACCGCCGCGTGAGCGTGGAGCTCACCACGGTCGATGGCGAGCTCCTCGACGCCTTCACCTACCACTCCGAGCGCGGCCGGCCCGGCCGCAAGCCCTCGCCCCGCTACATGGGCCTGCTCCTCAACGGCGCCGCCGAGCACGGGCTGCCGGCAGAGTGGGTCGCCCACCTCGAGCGCTTCGAGCTGGCCGCCGACGAGCGGAGGAGGGAGCCCGAGGGCCAGGGGCGCCTGGACCTCTGAGCCTCTCCGGGTATCCCCGCCGCTCCTCGCCGCTGTGGGGCGCGTTCGTCATACTTCCGGCGCGCAGCCGCGCCCGCGCGTCCCCATCGTCTAGCGGTTAGGACTCCGCCCTTTCAAGGCGGCAACACGGGTTCGATTCCCGTTGGGGACGCCAGCTTCCGCTGGCGGTTCCAACTCAGATCCGGAAGGGACGCCAGCTCCTGCTGGCGGTTCCAACTCGAACCCGGCAGGGACGCCAAATCCTGCCGATCGCGCCGTTCTGAGCTGTTGCCGTCTAGTCGACCCAGAGGGCGTTCCACTCGCAACTGTAGATGGCTCCAAGTGTTGCGATGTCCCTGGCAGTAGGGGCTTCTGCGTCACGGAGCTCATGGTACATGAGGTCCCTGGAGTCACTCGAGTGCCCGACGATTCCCAAGGCGTGGCCGAGTTCGTGAGCAAGAACAGCTGGCAACCTGCGTGAGCGCTTGGGGTCCGCCAAGACTGCAGGTGCAATGTGAATCTCTCCAGAGAAGCTGCCGTAGCGCCCCCTGCTGATGAGTGGGCGAGCTTGCCCCGCGTAGCGGTGGACATCGTCAGGAGCTGCCAGAAAGTAGGAACCGAGAGGGATCCAGCGGATCTTGATGTCGGCCTGGAACCTGTTCGGCTCAGCGATGAATGTCGGCTCGCCTGAGGACAAGACGCGATCCCAGGCCGCGAGCGCGTGCTGAACAGAGCTCTTGATGTGATCCGGGTCGGCGCCCTTCGGTGGTGGCGCGACGTAGACCTTGAGCGGGAAGAAGTGCGCAGGCCAACGCATGGCTCGGGGCCCGCGTCGGCCCTCGTCGTAGAGCGCCGCTCGAACGTAGGTTGCGTCCACGACGCTGCGTGGGAGCTCGCAGCGCTGAGGGCCCACGCCGGCGCAACCGAGGCAGATGCAGGCCAGCGCGCCGGTGATCAAGGCACGTGCGTTGGGGCTCTCCAGCGCCTGAGCCCCGAACCACGTCGCGAAGGCGCGTGGACGGCTCGGGTCCAGGAGGCGTCCCTTGGAGGCCCGCAGCTCGAGGATCCGGGCGGTCTGGGCCCTGAGTGCCTGAGAGACGGGAGGCTCGCGTTGGACGAGTGCGGTAGGGGAGGGGTGCGGGGCCATGAGCGGCAGGTTAGTGGACGGCCCGACTTGCCATGCCCAGGCCGTCGATGTCACCCTTGCGATCGCACAGCCAGGACAGCCCGTTAGCCGAGAGATCCTCTCGTGCAGCTACGCGTCTGCTAGGCCGGGTTCGACTCTCGTTGGGGACGCTCAGCCCTCGCTGGCGGTTCCGACCCAGATCCAGGAGGGAGGCCACAGCCCGTTGGGCGCTGGATGGCTTCGTTTGCGTCGCACGGCCTCTTCGGCGCGCGGCCCCAGCCGTGGAGTACCCAGCCCGCAACAGGGTGCGCCCCGGTGCCACCCGATCCGTTCCCGCGTAGCGCTCCGCCGTCCGGAACGAGGTGCCCTCGTGAACCCCGTCGGACTCGGCCATATCGTCCTCTGCGTGCGCGACGTCGACGCGGCAACTCTACTCGGAGCTCCTCGGGATCGAGGCCCGCGAGGAACGGCCGGGCAAATGGGCACTCCAGGTCGGTTCGCAGAAGATCAGCCTCCAGGACCAGCAGACCCTCCCTGCAATTGCGCGTGGAACGACCCCCGGGTAGTGGGGACTTCTGCCTTCTCGTCGCGAACCCGGTGGAGCCGCCGGTCGAACGCCTCCGTGACCTCGAGATCGAGATCCTCGCTGGGCCCGATGAGCGGATCGGCGCGATGGGGAAGATCCGCTCGGTCTACTTCCGGGATCCGGATGGAAGCTCCTGGAAGTGAGCAACCCGCTCTAGATCGGCGCTGTCTACGCCCCCTCACCCGCTAACTTCGTGCGATGACTCGGGATCGACCGGGCTGATCGGGCGTCGCGCCACGATGGTCGCGCTCGTCCTGTTCGCTGGACTACTGGTCGGGAACTGGCTGGGCTACGAGCTCCGCGCCGAACCGGAAGCGGTTACCGTGGTGTGGCCGCCGTCCGGGTTGCTGCTGGGTGCGCTCCTTCTGTCTGAGCCTCGCCGCTGGCGACTGTTCCTGAGTCTATCGGTCGCGGCCGAGGTCGTTGCTGCGGCTCTGGCCACGTGGTCTCTGCCCGAAGCGACCATGGCTCTGCCCTTCGCGCTGCTCAACACCGGTGAAGCGCTCCTCGCGGCGGCGTTGCTGCGCAGGGTCCGGCCCGGGCTCTCGTTCGGGAGAGCCGGCGACCTCGCGCTGTTTGCGGCGGTTGGAGCCGGACTCGCTCCGCTGATCTCAGGGATCGCTGCGGGCGGGTTGCTCGTCTGGCAGTACGAGGGCCTCGCCTGGTTCGCCGAGGCCGAGAAGTGGGCGCTCGGGAACGCAGTCGGGGTGCTGGTGTTCGCTCCGCCCACCGTGCTCTGGGTGACCCGCCCACCCCGCTGGACGTCGTCGCGGCGGCTCGTCGAAGGAACGATCGCGACGGTCGGAATGGGCGCCACCCTCCTTCTCGTCGACCGCGCCGGCGCGGGTTCCGTCGATCATGTGTTCGATCTTCCGGTGTTCCTGGTTCCGTTCCTCCTCTTTGGCGCAGTGCGATTCGGTCCGCGCGGGGTGGCGGCGATGGCGGTCGCCGCCGTGCTTCTGCTGGTCGAACTCATGCTCGTCGGGGGCGGACTCGCATCCCGATCGATCACGAGCCACACCCAGACCGTCGCCGTGCAGGCATTCCTCTACGTATCGGTGCTGACCACGTACCTCCTGGCGGCAACGACCGTGGAGCGCCAGACCGCAGAGGACGAGGC
>JASJCN010000309.1 GCA_030065975.1 Myxococcota bacterium | reverse complement strand
CCACGCGCTGCCCCGCGCGCAGGCCGTAGTAGGTGAACGGCATCTCGCCGGCCAGGAGGAGCTACGCGCCCTGGTCGGCGAGATGCCGTTCACCTACTACGGCCTGCGCGCGGGGCAGCGCGTGGGCCCGGCGGCGCCGCGCGCCGGCAGCGGGCCCATGCCGCTTCCGCGGCTTCGGGCCGACCGGCTGCGGCGCCTGCGCCTGATGCTCCTGGCCGGCGCCCTCGAGGAGGTGCGCATCGAGCTGCCGGGGCTGGTTCGGAAGGCGCGGGGCGTCGGCGACCGCGGTGCCTTGGCGGAGCTGCTCGCCGCGGCCGGCGCCTATCACGAGGCCGAGCGCCTGATCGTCGACACCGAGCGCGCCGAGCTCGCCCGAGGCCTCGACCCGGCCCGGCGAACGCTCTGGGTACACGCCTGGCCCCGCGCCTTTTCCACCGAGGTGGAGGCCGCCGCCCGGGCCGCGGGCATCCCGGAGGCCCTGCTGCTCTCGGTCATGCGCGAGGAGAGCGGATTCCGCCCCAAGGTGCTGTCCTCGGTCGGCGCCCGGGGCCTCGTGCAGATCATGCCCACCACCGGCACGCATCTCGCGCGCCTGCTGTCGTGGCCGCAGTTCGATCCCGATCAGCTCTTCGATCCCGAGACCAACCTGACCCTCGGCGCCCGCTACCTGCGCAACCTGCTCGAGGAGTTCGACGGCCGGGCGGCCGCGGCCGTGGCGGCCTACAACGCCGGCGAGAACGCGGTGGCGCGCTGGATCGATCGCAACGGCGGCCTCGAGGAGGACGAGTGGGTCGAGGCGATCCCCTACGATCAGACCCGAAGCTACGTCCGTCGCGTCCTGCGCAGCCTCCACGTCTATCGCACACTCTATCCCGAGGCTGCGAGCGTGGGCGCCGGAGCGGACGACACGATGAGCACGACGGGGACGAGAAAGGGAGGGGATGCCGGAACCGTCGCTCTGGAAGTTCGCTAGGGCGGAACGGGCTGGAAGCGGCCTCGATGTGGTGGGCCTGGGCGAGTGCTCGCTCGACAGCGTCGCCCTCGTGGATGGCCTCCCGGGTCTCGGCGCCAAGGTCGCCGTGGCGGATCGTCGCGAGCTGCCCGGCGGGCAGGTGGCCACCGCGCTGCTGGCCCTCGAGCGGCTCGGACGCAGGACGGGTCTGATCTGCGCGGTCGGCGACGATGCCGCCGCCCAGGGCGCCCTCGAGCCCCTGCGCGAGGCGGGGATGGATCTGGCGGGGGTGCGCACGGTGCCGGGCACCCGCACGCGCAGCGCCATCGTGTTGGTGGATCGCGGCAGCGGCGAGCGGACGGTCCTGGGCCACCAGCCCCAGGGGCTGCGCATCCCGCCGGGGGAGATCGACGCGCAGCCGATTCGCGCCGCGCGGGTCCTGCACCTCGACGCCAGCGACCTCGACGCCTCGCTCGAGGCGGCCGAGATCGCCCGCTCGGCCGGCACCCCCGTGGTCCTGGACGCCGATACGCCCGTTCCGGGCATCGAGTCGCTCCTGCGGAAGGTCGATTTTCCTATCGTTTCCAGGGATTTCGCCGATGCGTACCAGGAAGGGGGGCCCGCCCGGTGCGTGCGCGGGCTCGTCGCATTGGGAGCTCGCTTCGCAGTGGTGACCCTCGGCAGCAACGGCGCCCTGGGCGGTGCCGCCCCGGGCATGGGCCCGGACATCCGGAGCCCCGGCTTCGCGACCACGGTCCGCGATACCACCGGGGCCGGGGACGTCTTCCACGCCGGCTTCATCGAAGGGCTGCTGCGAGGCCTGCCCGCCCAGGACGTGCTGCGTGTCGCGAATGCCGCGGCCGCGCTGGCCTGCCGGGGCGTCGGCGCACAGTCCGCGCTGCCGACTCCGGACGAGCTCGAGGCGCTCCTGGACGACTCCCGCGTGACGAGTCTGCAATCCGCCTGACGCGAGGCCCCCGGAAACGGGGGAGACCATGGCATCGGGAAGCGGAGGGGGCAAAGGCCTCCTCGTCGTGGCCGTGCTGCTCATCGCGGGCGTGGCCGGCGGCGTCAACTACTGGCGCAACTACCAGGCGGAGCTTCAGGAGGCCGGCGAGCGGCCCTACAAGGGCTACGCCGACGAGGAGCTGGCCGCTCTGATCGAGGCCTACGGCAGCGAGTCCGACGCACGCCGGGGTCGGCATCAGCAGCTGGCCGGACGCCGCACCGAGGGCGTCGCCCGCGAGGCGCACATCTCCGATCACCTCGAGGGCTACGAGCGCGCGCGCCGACAGGGCGAGGCGGTTCGCGAGAGCGCCGCCGCCACCGCGCAGGTGACCTCGGTACTCCGTGAGCTCGAGCGCGAGCAGGCATTGCGCGGCTCGGCCGGGGCCGGGCTCGAGGTGCACATCCGCCGGCTCACGACGCTCTAGTCGGGAGGAGGGCCGGGATCAGTCGTCGTCGACGCTGGTCCCGACGAAGCCACCCTTCTCGAGATCGTCGATGTCGAGCTCCTTGGCCTCTTCCTCTTCGAACTCGGCGGGCGGCTCCTCCTCCTCGAGGAGGCGGGTCATCGGAGCGAGCGACGGGCGCTTGCCGCCCGAGCGCGCCGGCTTCTTCTCGGCCGGGGGCGGCGGCGCGTCCGGCGGCTTCTCCCGCTGGTCGAGGCCGCACTTCGGGCAGATCGCGTCGGGCTTGTTGAGATCGTAGAACTTCGCCCCGCAGCCGTAGCAGGTCCACTTGTACCCGAGCCCCGGCTTGAACTCGCGCCCCTCGAGCTCGTCCTTCTTCGCGGCCTTCTTGGTCGACCGGGCCGCCTTCTTGGCGGGCTTCTTCTTGGCGATGCGCGGTGCGGTCTTCTGCCCGGGCGGCTTGCGGCCGGTCGGCTTGGGCGGCTCCGGCGCCTTCTTGGCCGCGGCCTTCTTCGTGGCCGCCTTCTTCGAAGCGGCCTTCTTGGTTCCCACCGCCTTCTTGGTCGCGGCCTTCTTCGTGGCCGCCTTCTTCGCGGTCGCCTTCTTGGTGGCGGCCTTCTTGGTGGCGGCCTTCTTGGCCGTCGCCTTCTTCGAGGCGGCCTTCTTCGAAGCGGCCTTCTTGCTGGACGCCTTCTTCGTCGCCGCCTTCTTGGAGGACGCGGCCTTCTTCGTCGCCTTCTTGCTGGCGGCCTTCTTCGAGGTCGCCTTCTTCGTGGCGGCTTTCTTCTTCGTGACCTTCTTTGCCGTCGCCTTGCGCGCGGGGCTCATGCCGTTCCTCCGCTAGCCAAAAGAATCGATCGGGGCGCGTCCTCGTAGCGACGGATGCCCAGGGCCCGCAGGTCCTCGGCGCCGTCGATCCATTCGGGGTCGAGCTCGATCCAGTCGCCGGGAGGGGGCTCTTCGATGCCCGCCTCCCGCAGGAGTCTTCGCGCGTGGGCGCTGAGCGCGGCCCGCGCGGTGTCGGGGGATTCGCCGCCAAGGGCGTTCTTCACCGGCGAGTACTCCTCCTCGCGCAGGGCCTCGACGATGGAGACCCGGCTCGCGTGAGGCAGTACGTCGAAGACGAAGCGCTCGAGCTTGTAGCCGTTCGGCTCGTCGGGCACGACGGGATCCCCCGCGTCGTCGACGTGCGGGATCTTCTTCGCGGAGGCGTGCTCGGGGAGCCACTCGGCCTCGTTCGCTGCCGCGCGCGCGAGGAAGCCCGTGTCGAGCACGTGGGCGCTGATCCCGCCGGCCCAGTGAACGAGCTCGCCATCCTCGTCGCGGGCCGAGCGGTGGGGCTCGCGGATCTCGGTGTACTCGATCACCAGGTGGCGTCCCTCGCTCCGGGCGATGCTGCCCACCCGCTCCGCAGGGTCGTTCTTGGCGACGATCTTGGTGGTGAACTCGGCGTTCGCGCTCACGTGGAAGCCGATCAGCACCGGATCGCCGATCCGCAGCAGCGGGTTGTCCACCTGGTAGTAGGAGAGGGTGGTGATGCCCCGGTCGGCCAGCGCGTCGAGGCAGCCGCTTCGCGCGAGCGCTCCGATCACGCCGCCGTGGCCGTCGGGCGACGTCGCGAGGCGGCCCGGCTCGGCCAGCAGGAAGCGGCCCTCGAAGTCGACGCAGGGGATCTCGCCCTGGGAGAAGAAGAGCACGTCGCCCTTGCCGAGGCCGAAGTGGTCGTGCTCCTCGAAGAAGCGCCGCGTGGCGGCATCGGTGGAGGGACTCGTCATCACGAGCCAGGGCACCGTCCGGCCGTGCCGGCGCTCGAGGCCGCGGATCCGGCTCGCCTGGAGCTCGAAGAGGCTGCGCGGGCCCACCGGGCCGATCGGGAAGGTGCCCTTCGGCCCGGGGTGACCGAGCCGCGTGCCTTGCCCGCCGGCGACGACCAGTGCGGCGACGCGGCCGGCCCGGAGCTCTGCCTCGCCCGCCTCGCGTGCGGCGTCGAAGCCGGCCTGGCTGCCGCCGCGCGCGGGGTGGCGCTCCACCACGGCGGGCTCGAGATCCGGGAGCTCGCGCTCGGCGAGCGCACGGGTGCGGTCGAGGATCCCGACGAAGCGAGCCGGGTCGACGCTCTCGAGCTGCGCTCGCAGGGCGTCGCGTTCCTCGGCCGACAGCGAGCTCCAGAAGCGGAATACGTGCCCTTGGCCGGCCTCGACAAATCGCTCGTATGCCTCCCCCATACTGGCCCCCACCGCGTTCTCGCGTGCGTCCGCGGGCGGGTTCTGTCCGGGATCTCGTGCCTGCGACAATGAGCGCCGCAGCCTCCAGTGGGTCCCCGGAGAGGAGGGCTCCAGGGAAAAGTCGGGCACATCCAGGGGGTTGGGGGGCCATTAGCACGGAAGCCCGCGGCCGCCAACCCCCGGGGGCCACCCGGGGGCAGGAAAGAGCGCCCGAGACGTCGTTTGGTTCGTGCTCCATCCCGCACGATATGCTCCCTGGGTGTTCGCCATGGACCCGAGCGACGAGCTGCTCGTACTGGTCGAGACCACCCGGCAGTTCGCGAACGAAGAGCTCCTGCCTGCCATTCGGGAGGCGGAGCAGGCCCGTGGCCCCGGCGTCGGGGCCCGGGCGGCCTTCGAGCAGATCGGCCTCTCGCGCCTCGAGTTGCCCGAGTCGCTCGATGGGGCCGGTCTCGGAGCCGTGGCGCGGGTGCTCGTGAACGAGGAGCTGGCCGCCGCCGACCCCGGAGCGGCATGGGCGCTCGATCCGCTGGGCGGAGCCTTCCCGGTGCTCGCCGCCCTGGGCGACGCGGCCCTCGAGCGCTTCGGCCTGCCGCGGCTCGACGCATCGCAGGGCCGGGTGGCCCTGGCGTGGGCTCCCGAGTGCGCGCTCACGATCGAGGGCGAGCGGGTCGACGGGTCCGTCGCCTACGTGCCCTGCGAGGCGCCCGACCTGCTCGCGCTGCTGGCCCCGGACTCGGTGATGCTGGTGGCGGACGGAATCACCGCCGAGCCGGTGCGGGGGGCCGGGCTGCGAGCGGCGGGCGGAAGCCAGCTTCGTCTCGAAGGAGCCTCCGTCGCGGCGCGCGTGAAGGGCTCGGCCGCGGCGAAGGCCGTGGCGCGGGTGCGGCTCCAGACGGCGGCGCTGCTGCTCGGCGTGATGCGCCACGCGTGCGAGTTCTCGCGGGCCTACGCTCTCGAGCGCGAGGCCTTCGGTAAGCCCATCGCGCACCACCAGGCGCTCGCGTTCCTGATCACGGACATGCAGATGGCGCTCGATGGGGCGCGCCTGCTGGTGCACGAGGCCGCCTGGCGCCTCGACGCCGGCCTGTCCTGTGTCGGCGAGGCCGCGTCGGCCTTCGCCCAGTGCATCGAGGCACAGCGCCTGATCGGCCCGAGCGGCGTGCAGATCCTGGGCGGCCACGGCTTCATGGCCGACTACCCGATGGAGAAGGCGATGCGCGAGGCGCGCGCTCTCGCCCTCCTGGTGGGCGGCTTCGATGCGGCCGTCGAGTGCGCCGGCCAGGAGCTGACCCGGACCGAGACTCCCCTCGGCCTCGAGCTGGCGAGCTAGGCATGGACTTCTCGATCGATCCGGAGAGCCGACGGCGCCTCGAGGAGGCGCGAGCCTGGGGGCGCGAGGCGATGCGCCCGGCCGGGATCGAGGCCGACCGCATGGGGGCGCCGCTCCCCGTCGACCACGCCTACTTCAAGCGTTTCGTGGAGCGCGGGGGAGGGCGTACGCGCTGGGCCGGGCCCGACGGCAAGGCCGAGCGCGGGCCGCGGGCCAGCGTGGTCACCACGCTGCTCCTCTCCGAGGAGCTCGCCTACTGGGATCGCGGCATCACCGTCGCCGACCCGGGCCCCGGGCTTCCCGAGGCGAGCGTGCTCGGCCTCGGCACCGAGGAGCAGAAGGAACGCTTCCTCGGCCCCTTCCTGGATCTCGACCGCCCGCGCTGGGCGTGCTTTGCGATGACCGAGCCCGGAGCCGGCAGCGACGCGGCCGCCATCCAGACCCAGGCTCGGCGCGACGGCGACGGCTGGATCCTGAACGGCGCCAAGTGCTTCATCGGGGGCGCGAGCCGCGCCGACTGGATCCTCGTGCAGGCGACCGTCGACCCGACGAAGGGCCGGGGCGGGCAGCGCTCGTTCTTCGTGGAGCAGGGCACGCCCGGCCTCGGCGACTTCAAGATCGAGAAGAAGATGGGCCTCAAGGCCTACGAGTCGACCTCCTTCCGGCTCGAGGACTGCCGGGTCCCAGCAGAAAACCTGCTCGGGGGCGAGCCGCGCCACGAGCAGAAGGCGGGCTTCAAGCGCGCCATGGCCACCTTCAATGCCGGGCGGCCGGTGATCGCCGCGAACGCCGTCGGAATCGGGCGGGCTGCTCTCGACGAGGCGCTCGCCTTCGCGCGAGAGCACGAGCTGCTCGGACGCGACCGCATCCGCGACCGCCTCGAGGCCATGACCCGCAAGCTGCGCATGGCGCGGCTGCTCTGCCTGCGCGCCGGCCAGCTGGCCGACGCCGAGCGGCCCAACGTGGTGGAGGCCTCCACCTCGAAGGCGATGGCCGCGACGGTGGGGATGGAGGCCGCGACCCTCGGCATGGAGCTGATCGGGCTGGTGGGCGTACGCGGCGACCACCTGATCGAGAAGCTCTATCGCGACGTGAAGGCCATGGACATCGTCGAGGGAACCGGCCAGATCCAGCGCATGATCGTCGCGCGCAGCCTGGTACAGCTGCCCCGCTGATCGACGGATCAGACGGGCTCGGGCTCCGGCTCGAGCACCGGCTCGGGCTGCACGGGGCTCTCGTCGAGCCGCCCGGTCGCCTCGTCCATCTGCGTGCGCAGCCGCTCCTCGTCCGCCGCCCGCACGCGTGCGAGCAGCTCGGCGGTGTCGGTCTCCGTCTCTCCCAGGGCCTGCAGGGCGCTCCCGCCGAACGCCAGCGCGGCTTCGAAGGTCTCCCGGGCGAGGGCATCCACGGAGAGCTTGTGCAGGTGGATGGC
>JASJCN010000030.1 GCA_030065975.1 Myxococcota bacterium | reverse complement strand
TCCTCCTGGTCACGACGCGCAGGCAGGGGACGGCCCTGCCGGAGAGCCTCGAGTCCGGGCGGCCGGAAGGGCGCACGCTCCGCATGCAGAGCCTCGGCACCGAGGAGAGCGAGCGCATCGCGCGCGCGATCCTCGGCTCCGAACCGGACACGCAGGATCTGGTGCAGCTCGCCGCACTGCGGGCCGGCGGCAACCCGCTGTTCGTCGAAGAGCTGGCGCGTTCCCTGCGCGAAGGCTCGGCCGGGCTGCGCCGGGCCGCGCGCCTCGAGCTGGCGATGGCCCAGGCGTCGGCCGAGGTGCCGCGCAACCTGCGCGGGGTGGTGGCGGCGCGGATCGATGCGCTCCCCGCCGCCGAGAAGCGGGCGCTCGAGGCGGCGGCGGTGCTGGGTCAGCCCTTCGAGCCGGGCTTCCTGCTCGAGCTCGGCATCTCCTCCGTCGAGGCGGTCTCGGAGCTACGGACCCGCGGCCTCCTGCGCGCCGGCTCCGGGGACAAGCTCGACTTCCGGCACGGGGTGGTCCGCGAGGTGGCCTACGAGCAGCTGGTGCGCCCGCGCCGTCGGGAGCTGCATCTGCGGGCGGCGCGCGCCCTGCAGCGGCGCGACGAGGGTGGCTCCGCGGCGATGGCCGCCTCGATCGGAGGACACCTCGATGCCGCCGAGGAGGCCGAGGAGGCCGTCCGCTACCGCATCACCGCCGGTCGCCACTTTGCGCGACTGCACGCCCCCGCGGAAGCCGCGGTCCAGCTGCGTCGGGGCCTCGAGCTGCTGGGCGAGCTCCCGGGGGAGCGGCGCAGCGAGCGCGCCGAGGCCGGGGTCGCGCTGGCCGGCTGCCTCAACGCACTGGATCGCAGCGCCGAGGCGCGGGCCGTGCTCGAGTCGGTGCATGCCGAGAGCGTTCCCGAGAATCAGCGCCGGCTGCTGGCGCGCAGCCTGATCCAGACAGGCTGGGTGCGCTTCTCGGAAGACGGTGCCGTGGACGGCGCGATCGAGCTGATCGAGCGCGGCTCCGCCATCGCCGAGGCCGCCGACCCGAGCGGCCGCATCCTGACCCTCGCCCACAGCTTCCTGTCGCGGATCGCGACCCTCGAAGGCGACGGCCCCGGGGCGCTGATGCGGACGCGGCTCGCCATGGACCACGCCGAGGCCCTCGGCGACGATCTCGCGCTGTCGGCCGCCCTCTACAACCGCGTGGGAGCCTGCACCAACGTCGGCGACCTGAAGTCGGCGCGCGAGGCCGCGGACCGGGCCGCGGAGCTCGCGGCGC
Organism: Myxococcota bacterium; assembly: GCA_030065975.1. GTDB lineage: Bacteria > Myxococcota_A > UBA9160 > UBA9160 > UBA6930 > JASJCN01. Next base: position 27,872 of record JASJCN010000030.1, on the reverse strand, counting down.
GTCGCGACGACGAGCTGCTCCTCGCGGGCGCCGTCGCGACCGAGGTCCGCGTCGCATACTTCGAGGGCGACGCCGAGCGCGCGATCGCCCAGGCCGAATCGGGCCGACGTCTCGCCGAGCGATCCGGACAGGTGGGCCTGCTCTACGGCTGTCTCGTGATCGAGGGCTACGCCCAGCTCCTGGCCGGGCGGGCTCCCGAAGCGCGCGATCGCTTCGACGAGCTGGCCGCACTGGAGCAGCCCTGGCCGACGACGGAGCAGCACCGGGCCAGGGGTCGTCTCGAGTGCGGCGATCTCGACGGAGCCGTCGAGATCGCGAGCCTGTGTCTCGAGCGCCGGCCCACGAGGCTGGTGCGCGCCCGGGCCCTGGCGATCCGCGGCCTCGCCCGTGGGCTGCGCTCGGCGATCGACATCGACGCCGCCGAGCGGGACCTGGCCGAGGCCGTCTCGGTCTGCGACGCGCTCGGGGTCCCGCCCTTCCGCGCCGAGGCCCAGGGCTTCCTCGCCGATCTCTGGTCGGCGCGGGGCGACGAGAAGCGGGCGGCCTACTACCGCGAGCGCGCGGCCGCCGGCTACCGACAATGCGGGATGATCCGCTTCGCCGCCGAGTTCGCCGATCCCGACGGCAGCTTGCCGGAGGCCGTGGCCGCGTCCCGCTCTTGACCCCTTCCTCCGGCTTCGATTCCCTCCGCAGGCCGAGGAGGATTCGCCATGCGCTGGAAGCCGGGGCGACGCAGCCGCAATCTCGAAGACCGTCGCGGGGAACGCCCGCGCGCACCCCGGGCGGGCTTTCCGTTCCCTCTGGGGCGCCCTTCTGGGCGCCCTCGGGGACGCAGCGGGGGGCGCGGCGGCGGACGAGGCCGGGCGCCCCGTCTCGGGCTCGGCGGCATCGTCGTCCTGCTCGTGCTCGTGTTCCTCACCCGGGGCGAGATCCTGAAGGTGCTGGACCCCGGTGCCCTGACCCAGATCCCGCCCTCCCTCGAGGCCGGGCCGGCGGGCTCCCCCGTGCCCGGCTCTGCTCCGGGGGCCGGAGGCACGGTCGCGAGCTCGCCCGAGGAGGAGGAGCTGGTCGACTTCGTCTCGTTCGTGCTCGACGACCTGCAGGCGACCTGGAAATCGCTGCTGCCCGACTACCGCGATGCCCGGCTCGTCCTGTTCCGCGATGCCGTGCGCTCGGGATGCGGCTTCGCCCAGGCGCAGATGGGTCCCTTCTACTGTCCGGCCGACGAGAAGGTGTACGTGGACCTGTCGTTCTTCGAGGAGCTGCGACGTCGCTTCGGCGCTCCCGGCGACTTCGCCCAGGCCTACGTGCTGGCCCACGAGATCGGCCACCACATCCAGAAGGTGAGCGGGATCGAGCCGCAGGTGCGCCGTCTGCAGCAGCAGCGGCCGAGTCAGCGCAACCAGCTCTCGGTCCTGATGGAGCTGCAGGCGGACTGTCTGGCCGGGGTCTGGGGTCACTCGACGGCGCGTCGCGATCTGCTCGAGCCCGGGGACGTGGAGGAGGGACTGCGAGCCGCGGCCGCGATCGGCGACGACCGGATCCAGCAGATGTCGACCGGCCGCGTGCATCCCGAGTCGTTCACCCACGGGTCGTCCGAGCAGCGGGTCGAGTGGCTGCGACGCGGTCTCACAGGCGGCGACCCCGAGCAGTGCGACACGTTCGGCGCCGGGCGCTGAGAGGCGCGCCGAAGCCGGGCCCGACTAGGGCAGCAGCCGCTCGCTCCGGCGCTCGCCGGTCTCGACGTCGGTGCCGACCAGGTCGATGAAGACGACCTGGGGCAGCAGCGCCGTCTCGATCGACTCGACGTAGACGCGCTCGATCACCGCCGGCCGCCCATCGATCAGGGTCTCGGCCCGATAGCCCGAGCCGTCGTGGCGTACGGTGATCACGCGGCCGATGTCGGCGGCCATCTCGAGCTCGAGGCGGTCGGGGCGCTGGAGGCGGCTGCTGAAGCCGTAGGCCAGGCGGCGCTCCATCCAGTCGAGCTCCTTGCGCAGGCCTCCCTTCTCGACCTTCACCCAGTAGGCGTCCACGGGCTCGTTCGGGTCGAGGGTGCCCGCGGGCGTGATCAGGGCGTCGTACTGCACCACGTTGGCGTTCTTGCTGCGCTCGATGCGGAACAGCGGCTGGGTCGCGGGCGCGTTGCGCGCCAGGGTGGAGGGCGCACCGGACGCTACGCGCAGCTCTTCCCCCGTCGCGGGGACCGAGATCCATGCGAGGCAGAGCCACAGGGCAGCGAGGGCCCGGGCGGACGGACCGCGCCGCGGCGAGACTGCCGGGCGCCGATCGACGGACATTGCAATCCCCTCCTGGAGAGCCGCCCGAGGCTAGGCGAATCGGTGGGGCGGGCTCGTCGGCGTGAGGGCCGGGCTCAACGGGGCCTTCATTTCCCCCTGGGGGCTTGTCAGGGTCGCTCCTGCGTGCCAGTCTCCGCCGCCATGGCACGCAGCAAGAGCAAGAAGAAGATCAAGCAGCACAAGCGCGACCTGCGCTTCAAGCGCCGCAAGCAGCGCAAGAAGGCCGCGAAAGCGGCCGACTAGCCCAAGGCCGCGAAGGCGGCCGATCAGCCAAGGCCGCGAAGGCGGTCGACCAGCCAAGGCCGCGAAGGCGGCCGACCAGCGAAGGCCGCGAAGGCGGCCGACCAGCCGAAGGCCGCGAAGCCGCCGATCAGGCCGGCCCGCCCGAGGCCTCGACGTCGTCGAGATGGGCCAGGACGCGCTCGGGATCCAGGGGCTCCCGCCGGAGCCGGCTGGCTGCGCGCAGGCGCACGCCATGGAACGCCGCGACGCCGAGGCTGAGCCCGCCTGCGAGCACCCACAGGGTGGCGACGATCCCCGGGTCGCGGCTGCCGTCGCCGAAGGTCGCGAGCGTCTCGACCACGCAGACGACGAAGGCCAGGACACCGACCGCCACGAAGCCCGCGAGCCTCGGCGTGAGCGAAGCCGGCCCGTCGCGAAGCGCGCGGCGCAGCTCCCGCGGTGAGAAGTGATCGAGGAACCACCCCGTCGCTTCGTCCACGCCGCGCCGCTCGAGGGGCGCCACCGTCTCCCCCGTGATGGGGTCGACCGCGCTCTCACCGCGCCGGTGCGCCTCGATGCCGGTCCAGATCTCGGCGTGGACCGCCTCGCTGATCGGGTAGCGCCAGGCGATCACGAAGGCGATCAGGGCGGACGTCGCCGGGGCGAGCCCGAGGATCGCGCGGATCGCGAGCACGACCTCGTCGCTCTGGGGCTGGTTCGGCTGGTAGCCGGCCGACGCCAGGATCGCCAAGGGCACCGACATGCTGAGGATCACCGTGAACTTGGTGATGAAGGCCCAGAGCGCACCGTACTGGGCCTCTCGCCGCTGGCCCGTGTGCAGCTCGTCGTAGTCGATCACGTCGGCCTGGAGCGCGGGCGCCAGGAACAGGCGAGCACCGAAGACCGAGCCGGCGAAGACCAGGATCACCTCGGCGGTCCACAGGTCGCCCGGGCCGAGGAAGAAGAGCGCGAACGAGGCCAGCATGCCGGGCAGGAAGGTGACCAGGTACGCCGCCTTCTTCCCGTAGCGCTTTGCGAACCACACCCAGAAGGGCAGGAACAGGAATCCGGCCCCGAAGTACGAGGCCAGGTAGATCATCATCCACTGGTCCGGGTTCTCGGGCTGCAGCACGTACTTGGTGAAGTACGGAATCATCATTCCCGGGATCGCCCCGGTCGTGGACCCCACCAGGTAGACGGCCAAGAGGATGCGGAAGACCCGATTGCGCATCACGCGGCGCATGCCCGGGACCAGCGGGTTGGGCGGGCGCGCCGAGAACTCGGGGCGCTCCTTCACGCGCCAGACGAGGTTCCAGTAGAGGGCGGTCAGGAGCAGCCCGAAGAGCACCGCGAAGGCGGCCATCGCCCCGCGATCTCCGAGTCCGGCCTGATCCTTCAACAGGCCGGGAAGGACGGCCGCGGCCAGGGTTCCGGCCACCGTGAAGCCCTCGGAGACGCCGAAGAGCCGCGATCGCTCGTGGTAGTCCTGGGTGATCTCCGGTCCGAGGCCGTAGTGCGGGATCAGGTAGACGGTGTGGAAGACGTAGTAGAGGACGTAGGTCGTGAGCAGCCAGACGATGGCGGCATCCCGACCCAGCGACTCGGGCGGCGTGAACAAGGCCCAGAAGGCGAGGGCGCAGGTGGGTGCGCCGAGCGCGATCCAGGGACGGCGCCGGCCGAAGCGCGAGCGGGTGCGGTCGGTGATCCAGCCCATCAACGGATCGGTGAGCGCGTCGAGTGCGCGCGAGATGGCCTTCGTGAGTGCGATGAAGCCCAGCGGTACGAGGACGACGTCCGAGTAGAAGATCGTCAGGTGGATGCCGATGGGAATCGCCATCGCCGCGCCGGCGAAGCTCGGGGCTCCGAAGGCCAGCCGGACCGAGAGCGGGACCGGGCCCGAGCGCGGTGCGCTCCTTGCTTCCTCGCCGGGCGGCGGAGTCGCGGGGGCTTCGGGGGCGGGGGAAGGCTCGGCCACGAAGGGCGAGTGTGCGCCGTGGATCCCGCCGTGCCAAGCTCCGCGGTCCGCTGCGTGCACGCGCACGGGGGCTGCGCCGGAATCGGCACCCGCGTGTGCTAGCGTGCGGCCGCTAGCAGCAGCGAGGAGCGTCGCAGGTGGCGTCGGGACCGGGGCTGATCGATGAGCTGCTCGCCAAGCGCGCAGGCGAGCAGTTCGGGCTGCACGAGCGGTATCTGAACGAGCAGATGGTGCGTGTGCTGCGCACGATCGGCTTCCAGCGCGACTACGTCGAGGCCCGGGGCCCGTACCTCTTCGACTCGGACGGCGGGCGCACCCTGGACCTGCTCACCGGCTTCGGCGTCTTCGCGCTCGGTCGCAACCATCCGAAGGTGGTGCAGGCCCTGCAAGAGGTGCTGGCGGCCGACCTGCCGAGCCTGGTGCAGATGGACGTGACCCTGCTCGCGGGCCTGCTCGCCGAGCGGCTGGTCGCGACGACCCCGCCGGCCCTCGACCGCGTGTTCTTCGCCAACTCGGGAACCGAGACGGTGGAGGCGGCGCTCAAGTTCGCGCGCTACGCGACCGGCCGGCCCGGCCTGGTGTACTGCGAGCACGGCTACCACGGCCTCACCCTGGGTGCCCTCTCGGTGAACGGCGAGGGCATCTTCCAGGACGGCTTCGGCCCCTACCTGCCGGGCTGCCGACGCGTCCCCTTCGACGACCTCGAGGCCCTCGAGCGGGCCCTCGCCGGCCGCGACGTGGCCGCGTTCATCGTCGAGCCGATCCAGGGACACGGCGTGCACGTCCCGAGCGACGACTACCTGCGCGAGGCCGCCCGGCTGTGCCGCGAGGCCGGCACGCTCTTCGTCGCCGACGAGATCCAGTGCGGCCTCGGTCGCACGGGCCGCATGTGGGCCGTCGAGCACTGGGAGGTCGAGCCCGACATGATCTGCACGGCGAAGGCGCTCTCGGGCGGCTTCGTCCCCGTCGGTGCCGTGCTCCTGCGCGGTGCGATCTTCGATGCGGTCTTCAGCAACATGGTGCGCGCCCCCGTCCACGGCTCGACCTTCGCGAAGAACAACCTGGCCATGGCCGCCGGCCTCGCCACGATCGACGTGATCGTCGGCGAGGGGCTGGTGGAGCGCGCACGCCGGGTGGGCGAGAGCATGCTCGACGGGCTGCGGGCGATGATCCCGGAGTTCGAGTTCCTCCACGACGTGCGTGGCCTCGGGATGATGCAAGCCCTCGAGTTCGGCCCGCCGAAGAGCCTGAAGCTGCGCGCCGCGTGGACCCTGCTCGAGAAGGCCACGTCGGGCCTCTTCTGCCAGATGGTGACGATCCCCCTGTTCCGCGATCACCACATCCTGTGCCAGACCGCCGGCCACGATCAGAACGTGATCAAGTTCCTCCCGACCCTGACCCTGAGCGAAGAGGACCGCGACGACGTGCTGAGCGCCGTGCGCCAGGTCGTGGCGGACACCCATCGCGTCCCGGGGAGCGTCTGGGATCTCGGCAAGACCCTGGCGGGCCACGCGCTCTCGGCGAGGAGCGGACGCGCGTGAAGTGCCTCGTGACGGGAGCCAACGGCTTCGTCGGCTCGAAGCTGGTGCGGGAGCTCGCCTCTGCGGGCTACGAGGTCCGGGCCGGCGTCGGCAGCGACCAGGGGCTCGCGAACCTGGACGGTCTCGACGTCGAGCGACAGCGGATCGACCTGCTGGATCCAGCGACCCTCGCCAAGGCCGTCGCGGGCTGCGACGTCGCGTTCCACACCGCCGCGATCTACTCCTTCTGGAACCGGGATCGCGAGCGGATCTATCGGGTCAACGTCGAGGGCACGCGCAACGTCCTCGAGGCCGCGCGCCGCGAGCGCCTGCGACGGGTGGTCGTCACGAGCAGTACCGCCACGCTCACACCCGCGCTCGGGGGCGGCCTCGGGACCGAGGAGGACGTCTTCGACCCGCGTCGCTTCGAGGGCCACTACAAGACGTCGAAGCTCATGGCCGAGAACGTGGCGCTGCGCGCCGCCGCGGCGGGAATGCCCATCAGCATCGTGCATCCGACGACGGTGCTCGGTCACGGCGACCGCCGACCCACGCCGACGGGCGGCATGATCGTGCACTTCCTGCAGGGCCGCATGAAGGCCTACGCCGACACGGTCCTGAACGTGGTGGACGTGGAGGACGTCGCGCGCGGCCATCGGCTGGTGCTCGAGAAGGGGCAGCCCGGGCAACGCTATCTGCTCGGCGGCGAGAACCTCGCCATGCGCGAGATCGTGGAGCTCCTCTCCGAGCTGACCGGGCTCCCCGCCGCGCGGGTGCGCCTGCCCCCGCGCCTGCTGCTCGTGCTGGGCGCGTTCGGCGAGTGGTGGGCCGATCACGTCTCGGGCGAGACGCCGTTGATCGATCGCGAGTCGGCCCTGCACGCCCGGGTCAACCGGGCCTTCGACTCGACCAAGGCCCGCGAGGAGCTGGGCTTCGATCCCGCCCCCGCACGGCGCACGCTCGCGCGCGCGCTCGCCTGGTTCATCGAGTACGGTGTGGCGTCACCCGACGTCGTGCGGCGGATCGAGGCACGCGGGACCCTGCAGGCCGCTCTCGCGCCGCCCCCGGAGGACTAGCCTTCGGCACTTCCGACACGCGCCCGGCGCGCGTCGAGCCAGGCCAGCAGGGCGGGCAGGAACACGAGGTTGGAGACCAGGATCCAGCCGAGTCCGAGCACGAGCAGCCGGCCCAGGCTCGCGAGGCCCGGGTGGGTCGAGAGGCCCAGCGACGCGAAGCTCGCGCCCGTCGTGAGCGCGGAGAGCCAGACCGCGCGCGCCGTCGTCGTGGCCAGGAGCCCTTCGCTCGGGAGCGCCCCGGCGCGCAGCCGGTGCACGAGGTGGATGCTGCTGTCGACGCCCATGCCGAGGAGCAAGGGGATCACGATGACGTTGGCGAAGTTGAGCGGCAGGCCGATCCACACGCTCGATGCGGTGGTGAGCAGGGCGGCGAGGCCGAGGGGCAAGAGGACGAGCAGCGTGTCGCCCGAGCCCCGCCACACCACGAAGAGCAGCAGCGTGATGCCGACGGCGGCCACGGACAGCGCGATGCGGAGCGAGAGCGCGACGGCCTGCCCCGAGCGCTGGATCGTGTAGGCCTCGCCGTACCCGCCGGGCGTCACCGAGAGGACCTCGTCGACGTAGCGGTCGAGGGCGCCGGGCTCGTCGAGATCCAGGGCCGGGAACGACTCGACGCGCACGCGTCCGTCGGCCGTGATCCAGTCGGCGCGGATCGATGCCGGCAGCGAGGCGACCCGGATCTCCTCGGGCGTGAGGGCGCGGCGCAGACGATCGAGCTGCGCCGGGAGCGTCCCCACGAGGCCGCGCTCGAGGTCCTCGACGCGCGTGCCGCCATCCTCGAGGAAGACGCCGAGGGCTTCCTCCAGGCGAGTCGCTGCGCTCACGAGGGCGGGCGAGCCCTCGAGGGAGCCCATGCGCTCCTCGAGCCGCAAGAGCGCCAGGCGCGTCTGCTCCGGGGGCGGCGGCGGGATCGGCCTCGCCGAGAGCGAAGGGAGCAGCAGATAGGACAGGTCGTCCAGCACGTCGAGGCTCTCGCGCTGCTCCGCGAGGGGCGGGACGAAGTCTCCGATCGTGAGCGTGCGATCCACGCTCGGGAGAGCCTCCAGCCGCGCCGCCAGCTCCGAGGCGCTCTCGAGGTCGGCTGCGAGGCCGCTCACGTTCCAGATCACGGCGTCGCCGTCGGCGAGCAGCTCGTCGAAGAGCTGCACGGAAGGAGCGGACGGCTCGCGCAGTCGGATCGGATTGGAGTCGAAGCGCAGCGAGGGCAGGGTGGCGAGCGCCGCGAGCGTGAGCGCCGCACTGGCGACGAGGATCCCGCGGTGGCGGGCGCGCGTGAAACGGCGCAGGGCACCCGAGAGGCGAGGCGGCGTGGCCGGGCTCGCGGAGGCCCGGGCCCGGGTCGAGCCGAGGGAGACGAGGGCGGGAAGCAGGGTCAGGTTCGCAAGCAGGCTCACGAACATGCCCGTGCCCGCGATCAACCCGAGCTCGGCCACGCCGCGATAGGGCGTCGGCGCGAAGGCGTAGAAGCCGATCGCGGTGGTCGTCGCGCAGATCACGAGCGACCCGCCGACGTCCCGTGCAGCCGTCCGCACCGCCTTCCCGACGGGCGTTCCCGCCCGGGTCTGCTCCAGGACGTGCAGCCCGAGGTGGATCGCGAAGTCGATGGACAGGCCGATGAAGAGCACGGCGAAGGCCACCGAGATCATGTTGAGCCGGCCGAGGGTCAGGGACGCGATGCCCGCGGTCGCCGCCAGCCCCGCGACCAGGGTCACGAGGGCGGCCGAGACCACGCGCCCCGATCGGAGTCCGGTTCCGATCACCAGGGCGACGAGGAAGAAGCTCACCATGCCGGCGACGGTCGATTGCCTCGTCACGTACTCCGACTCCTCGTCGGCCAGCACGTAGACGCCGGTCAGTCGCGCGTTCGGCCCGTCGGGATGGTCCGCGGCGGAGAGGTCGAGCTCCCGGATCAGCGCCCGCAGGGCCTCGATGCTGGCACCGGCCGGGTTGATCTGGTCGAAGGCGTAGGCGGGCTGCACCCGCAGCAGGCGGCGGGGGGCGTCCTCGGTCTCGCCGCGGATCCAGTCGCTCCAGCTCAGCGCCGTGGGCTCGCCGCGCGCATGGGCCTCGACGACCTCGGCGATGATCTCGATCGCCTCGGTGAAGCTCTCCTCCTGGGCGAGCAGGTCGACGCCGGGATCCCCGCTCGCCCGCTGGAGCGCGTCGCCGAGCAGGTCCGCCAGACCTCGCAGGGAGGGGTCGCGGGCCAGGGAAGAGAGCAGCGGTTGGGCCGCGACGAGCCGATCGCTCAGCTCCAGGAGCTCGTCGAGCTCGAGGTAGAGGAGCCCGTGGCGCTCGAAGAACTCGCCGGCCGCAGGCTGGTCGAAGAGTGGAAAGAGCTCCGGCTGGAGGCGCAGGCGCTCTTCGAGCCGCTTCACCGCCGCGTCGGCCGCGTCGGCGGTCGGGGCCTCGATGCGGACGAGCATGGGGTCGCGATAGCCGGGGAACAGCACGCGCCAGGCCTCGCGACGGGGGACGAACTCGAGCTGCTCGGAGAAGAGGATGTCCTCGCTCGAGTCGAGGCCGAAGTGGGGCAGGCCCAGCCCGAAGAGGCCGAGCGCGAGGCCGAGCGCCGCGAGGGCGGTCCGAAGCGGATGGCGCGCGACAGCCGCGACCCAGCGCTCGCAGGAGCGGCCGAGAAACTCGTCGAAGGACGCCATCGGCCGGGGACGTTAGCTGAGCGGCCGCTCCGGCCCTACATTGCCCCCGACCCGAGGGCGACCGGTCGAGGACGAGGAGCCGACTTGATCTCCGCACGCAGCATCTTCGAGGAAATCCGCAGCAACGACGAAGCGTACCGCCTCTTCCTGAGCCTCGGTGCGAAGGGAGAAGGCCAGGGCGGCTTCGAGAACGCCCGTATCGCCGAGCTGACGCCCGATCCGGAGCTCGCGGGCAAGATCGCGCGGCACGGCGAGGACGAGGGCAAGCACGAGCGCCTCTTCCTCTCGCTGCTGCGCAAGCGCGGTCTCGATGTGGTGCCGATCCCCCTCCGTGCCGACTACTGCATGCGGCTCGAGCAGGCCGGCGTCGGGCTGAGTCACGAACGCCTCTCGTCCGACGAGCCACTCTCCTTCGAAGAGGTGCTCGCCTACCTCGTGCACAGCCGGGTCACCGAGCAGCGCGGCGCCGAGGAGGTGTTCCAGCAGAAGCAGTGGTTCGGTCGCGAAGAGCCCCTGGGCAAGGCGATCCACATGATCGCGGAAGACGAGGAGAACCACCTGGCCTATTGCCACGAGGAGCTCCTGCGCTTCGTCGATGCCGGACACGGCCAGACCGTCCGCCGCATGCTCGACGAGTACGCCCGCAAGGAGTGCGTGATCTACCACGACATGAGCCGCGCCGTCCTCGACGAGATGTCGCGCATCCTCGGCTGGTCGCCGTGGAAGCGCGGACTCCTGCAGCTCGGGCTGAGCTTCGTCGGCGCGTGGGATCGGCTCTACGGCTGGCGCCGCTTGACCCGGCTCGAGCCGCAGACGCGCAAGAATCCGATGGCTCCGCGCAGCGCCGGGCCGGCGCCCGCCTGACTCAGCCCCCGAGGCCGCCGCGCTCGAGGAAGCGCATGGCGACGGCCGCGTGCAGCGCGGTGCCGGCGGCCATGCCGTCCTCGTCGAGCAGCATGCGGTTCGAGTGGCAGGGGGCCGGGTGCTCGACTCCGGACGGGCGCACGCCCAGGAACACCATGGCGCCCGGAACCTTCTCGAGCACGTAGGAGAAGTCCTCGGCTCCCATCACCGGGCTCGGCATCTCGATCGCGCCGCGTGCGCCCAGGAGGTCGCGTGCGACGTCCAGGGAGAAGCGCGCGAAGCCCGCGTCGTTCGCCGTCACGGGGTAGCCGGCGAAGTGGCGCGTCTCGGCCTCGAGGCCGTGGGCCGCGGCCACCCCGCGGATCACGTCCTGCAGCCCCTCGACGGCCCGCTCGCGGCTGGCCGGCGAGAGCGCGCGCAGGGTGCCCTGGATCTCGGCGCTCTCGGGAATCACGTTGTTGGTGGTGCCGGCCTGGATCTTGGAGACCGTCAGCACGACCGGATCGAAGACGTTGATGCGCCGGGTCACGAAGCTCTGCAGCGCCTGCACGGCCTCGCAGGCCACGGGGATCGGGTCGGCACAGTCGTGGGGCATCGAGGCGTGGCCCCCGCGGCCCCGGATGCTGGCCGAGAAGACGTCGGCCGAGGCCATCAGCGGCCCGGAGCGGGTGCCGATGCGGCCGGGCGGGAGCAGCGGGGTGATGTGGATGGCGAAGGCGGCGTCGACCCCCTCGAGCACGCCCTCCTCGATCATGAAGTGGGCGCCGAAGTGGCCCTCCTCCCCCGGCTGGAACATGAACACGACGTTGCCCATGAGCTCCTCCCGTCGCTCCGCCAGCAGCCGCGCGGCTCCCGTCAGCATGGCCGTGTGGGCATCGTGCCCGCAGGCGTGCATGCGCCCCTCGTGACGAGAGCGGAAGGGCAGGTCGTTGTCCTCGGACATCGGGAGCGCGTCCATGTCCGCGCGGAGCAGGAGGGTGGGGCCGGGGCGCGCGCCGCGCAGGGTGGCGACGATGCCGCTCGTCCTCTCGTGCAGCCGGGTCTCGAGGCCGAGGGGCTCGAGCGCTGCGAGGACCCGGGCCTGGGTCTTGGGCAGGTCGAGCCCGAGCTCGGGCTCGGCATGGATCGCCCGGCGCAGGGCGACGACGTCGGGCTGGAGCTTGCGGGCGCTCTCCAGGAGCGGCTCGAGTTCGGACATGGCAGGGGCCTCCACCTGGGCACCTGGAGTCTAGGGCGAAAGCCCGGCGTCGGGACGGGGCGTCCAGTCCCATGGACCGGGCGTCCACTGGAGCAGACACCCCGGGGCGGACACCGCGGGTGCACGGGTCGCGCAGGGCCCTCTCGCCAGCGCTGCGCGCGTTTCGAGGGGGCCGCGTGCCCTGGGACGCATTGGCACGCGCGCTGCACCAGGGTGGGGCACCGCACCGCCGTCGGGGCCCGACCCACGGCCAAGGAGAACCGATGCACCCCGTCCAGTTCCAGCAAGACCGCGCCCCTTACCCGTCCGTCGTCTCCGAGCCGCTCGATCTGCTTCGCAAGGTCGCCCAGAACCGCGTGCCGCTGCGCGAGGTTCAGGACCGCTACATCGAGGAGGTCCTGGCTCTCACCGCGGGCAACAAGGTACGCGCCGCGCGCATCCTCGGGATCGATCGCAAGACGCTCTACCGCCGGGCCGAGCGCCGGGCGCTGCGCGACTGATCCGGCGGCGGCGCTCGACCCGCGCATCGAACGGGATGGCGCGAGCGCTCGCGAGGGCACGGCCGCGGGGTACCCTCCGGCCGTGTCCTCCTCCGCGGATCCGTGGCGCGACGACGCGCCCCTGCGCATCGGCATCTCGAGCTGTCTGCTCGGGAGCGAGGTGCGCTGGGACGGCGGGCACAAGCACGACCGCTTCCTCAGTCAGCAGCTCGCCCCCTTCGTCGAGTGGGTGCCCGTCTGTCCCGAGGTGGAGCTGGGTCTCGGCACGCCGCGCGAGCCGATCCGCCTGGAACGCCACGGCGAGGAGATCCGGCTGCGCGGCACGAAGTCGGGAGAGGACCACACGCGGGCGATGCAGCGCTTCGCGGCGCGCCGCGCCCGGGAGCTCGGCAAGCTCGAGCTCTCCGGATACGTCTTCAAGAAGGACTCGCCGAGCTGTGGCGTCGAGCGGGTTCGCATCTGGAACGCCGCGGGCATGCCCCAGAAGAACGGCCAGGGCGTCTTCGCCGGCGCCGTCCAGCAGGCGCTCCCCGATCTCCCGATCGAGGAGGAGGGCCGCCTCAAGGACCCCCTGCTGCGCGAGAACTGGATCGAGCGGATCTTCGCCCACCGTCGGCTCACGAGCTTCCTGTCGCGGCGCTTCGGAGTCGGGGATCTCGTGCGGTTCCACACCGCCCACAAGCTCCAGCTGCTGGCCCACTCCGAGCCCCTCTATCGCGAGCTCGGCCGATTGGTGGCGTCGGCCCGCGACATGCCGCGCGCGGAGCTTCGAGAACGCTACGCCCACCTGTTCATGCGTGCGATGGCGGGCAAGGCCACGCGGCGGCGCCAGGTGAACGTGCTGCAGCATGCGCTCGGCCACTTCCGCAAGCGCCTCGATGACGCCAGTCGCGAGGAGGTGCACACGGTGGTCGAGGACTACCGCCAGGGTCACGTGCCGCTGATCGTCCCGATCACGCTGATCCGCCACCACGTCCGCGTGCTGGACGTCGAGTACCTGGCGGGACAGGTGTACCTCGAGCCGCACCCCAAGGAGCTGATGCTCCGCAATCACGTGTAGGTCGTCCACCGAGGGCTGGCGCCGGCGGCTTCGGGGGCTACCCCTTCTCGAAGGGCGAACTTCCGCCCGCATTCCAGTTGTGGCCGCGTTCGAGCTGTGGCCGCATTCGAGCTGTGGCGGCATTCGACTTGTGGCCGCATTCGAGTTGGCTGGGGGGCCGATGCTGGGGTCTCTGTCCTACGCGATCGATGGGTCGGACCTTCTCGCCGATCTCGGCGTCGGCTGGGACGAGTTCGCCCTCCGCAACGACGCGCCCGAGCTGGCCGCCGAGCGCGTGGTCGGGCTCCCGATCTGGGGCTTCATCCACGGCGAGGAGACGCGCGAGGTCTACCGTCGGCTCTTCGAGTGGGTCCGCGCGTCCGACGCTCGCATTGCCGTTCCCTTCCGCTGCGACAGCCCGGACCTCTTCCGCTTCATGCGCCTCGAGCTCTCGGCCGGCGGTGACGGGCGCATCGCGATCCAGAGCGTGCTCGAGCTCGAGAAGCCAAGGCGCCATCTCTCGCTGCTCGATCGCGCCGTGGGGCGCAGCGAGGAGGAGCTGCCGGCCTGCAGCTTCTGCAAACGGGTGCTGGCCCAGGGGCGCTGGAGCGAGCCCGAGGTCGCCCTGGCCGCGACGGGGTGGGCCGCCTGCGCCCATCCGCCGCTGACCCGTGAGGTCGTATGCGAGCAGTGCCAGCTGATGGCGAAGGGGCTGTCCCGCAGCGAAGCCTGACGGCTGCGGCCGCGCCGCCGTGGGTTCGAGAGCCGCTGCCGGCTCCTACAGTCGGCTCCTGCAGCCGGCTCCTATAGCCGGACGGGCAGCTCGAGGAAGCGCTCGTAGATCCGGTCGCGATGCTCGAAGAGGATCGGGTCGCAGGCGTCGTCGAGCCTCGGGTCCGGCGTTTCGTAGCTCGCGCGCACGGCCGCGGGCATCGGACACAGCGCGTCGGGCAGCGGGCGCAGCAGGCCGGCGAAGGCGGCCCAGGTGATGTCGGCCACGCTGAGCGCGTCGCCGATCAGGAAGTCGCTCCCGCGCTCCCGCTGGGCGTGCAGCCGGCCGGCCAGCCCCCGGAGACACGAGACGAGCTGAGCCGGCGCTGCAGCTGCGGCGTCGGGTCGGTAGCCGTAGCGGATCGCGAGCCGGTCGCGGACGGCGGCCAGTGGCCCGGGCAGGGTCTCGGCGCGCTTCAGCGCGTCGATCATCAACAGGCGGCGTTGCCAGCCGAACCCGTTCTCTCCGGCGATCGCGTCGCACCAGCCGAGCACCGTGGCGCGCAGCTCGGGGTCGGCGGGGAGCAGCGCGGGCTTCGGCGCCAGCCGCTCCGCGAGCCACAGGATCTCGAGGCGGCCCGCGCGGGGCGGCTCGTCGTCGAGGATGGCGATCGGTGCGTTCGCGTGTCCCGTCCACTCGCGGAGCTCGGCGTTCTCGCCGCCCGCGTCCTGGGCCACCCTCGCGTAGGGGATGCCCTTGACGTGCAGGATGCCCTTGGCGAGCTCACCCCAGGGTCCCGGCACGCCGCGGGTCAGGACGAGGCGCAGGCCCGGCAGCGCGCGGGCCTCCGCCACCGACAGCCATTCGACCGGCATCGTCCCCGGCATCAGCCCGTCGTTCCCTCCGGGTCGCCCAGGCGCTGGCCCACCGCGAGCAGGACCGTGTGGCGGAACTCCTCGAAGAAAGGCTCGAGGTCCACGGGCTCGGGCTCGAGCAGGCTCTTCACCAGCATCCCGTAGAGGAGCATCAGCATGGTGTGCGCCAGCTGGTCGAGGCCGGGCAGGGGGGCGCCGATGCTCGTCTCGATGCCCTCGATCAGGGCGCGCTCGGCCTGGGCCCAGACCCGCTTCAAGGCGTCGCGCGTCTCGGCCGACTCCGAGCGTTCGAGCAGGACGACCAGGAACAGGCGCAGCAGGTGCGGCTGCTCCTCGAGCAGCGCCCGCCAGGACTCGATCAGGCGATCGAGCCGTTCGGCCGGATCGTCGGCGAGGAAGGCGCTCTTGCGGATCTCCTCGACCCAGCTCGAGCCCACGCTCTCGACGACCTGGGCGAGCAGGCCCTCCTTGCTGCCGAAGTGCCAGTAGAGCGCCGTCTTGGCGACCCCCGCGCGCTTGCACACCGCGTCGATGCCCGTGGCGGCGACTCCCTGACTCGCGAACAGGGTGGTCGCCGCCTCGAGGATCGCCCGGCGGTTGCGTTCGCCCTGGGCCGTCGCCGCGTGCTGTCCGGGATTCCGGCTCTCGCTCACGCTACCAGGGTCGCTCAGCCTCCCTGGACGGCCAGCCCCATCTCGGCGATGCGCCGACGCGCCGCCGGGCCGTCGTCCACCTGGTCGGGGTGGAAGCCCGGCTTCAGGTAGGCGCGGATCGCCCGGCCGATGCGCGGCGGCGGCTGGCCGGTGCGGCCATGCTCGTGGGCGTGCCGACGCAGGGCGGCGAGCTTCTCGCGGTCGACGCCGTCCTGCCGCAGCAGCATCCGGGTCGCGAAGCCCGACCACGCGAACAGCGAGATCGTGGCCAGGCCATAGCCCAGCACGCGGGTGAACCAGCCGATGCCGGCGGCCTGCATCACGTCGTATGCGACCGCCTTGTGCTCCACCTCTTCGGCCGCGTGCCACAGGATCAGCTTGCGCATGGTGGGGTGGGCGTCGTCCATGAAGGGGTCGTCGAGGGCGAGGGCGCCGAGCGTCGCGGTCCAGTGCTCGGCTCCTGCGGTGATCGCGATCCGGAGCGACTTCGGCAGGATCCGGTCGACGATGCGAAGGAAGCGCCGGAAGCGGCGCAGGAAGGTCTCGAAGCGGTAGCCCTGGGCGCGCAGGATCTCGAAGTAGCGCTCGTGCTCGTGGGCGTGGTTGGCCTCCTGGCCGGCGAACGCGCGGACCTGGGCGCGCAGCTCCGGGTCGGTGACGTACTCGAGGTGGTCGTGGACGGAGCGGATGAAGAAGCGCTCGCCATCCGGGAACACCAGGTTCAGGCCGTTGAAGACGTGGGTCTCGAGCAGGTTGCCCGCGAGCCAGTCGCGCGGGATCGACTCGTCGAAGGGGAGGCGGACGCGACGGACGGGAATCGAGGTCGGATGAGACGATCCGGTCTGGGCAGCGGCAGTCATCGGGTCTCCAGGGCGCGCCGATCTTGGGGAGCTATGTACCGATCGGTACTGGTAGATTACCCAAGTGCTGAACGGGCGCCAGGGGCCGATCCCGGTTCAGGAGCGGCGCCCGTGTGCCGATCGGCCCGGAACCGGCTTTGGCCGGCCCGCTGCTCGGGAGGAACCCTTGCCCCTGGTCTCGCCCCTGCCCCCGGCTCCGGAAGTCTGGGTCCCCGTGCCCTGCCCCGAGGTCGAGGGCCCGCTCACGGCCGCCGGGGTGCCCTGGAGGCGCGAAGCCGGCTCCGGGCCGCTGCCCGTGGCCGTCGGCCCTGCAGCGGCCGTCTCGGCCCGCTGCGCCCGGCCTCTGGGGCCCGTCGGCGTCGTCATCGGGGACGTGAGCGATCCCGGTGCGTGGGCGCCGGGCGTCGACTACTGGGTGCGCTCCCCCGTGGACTCGGCGGCCCTGCTGCTGCTGATCCGGCATCTGCTCGCGCGCCCCTGCAACGAGCGGCGACTCGCCGAGCGCGTGGCCCTCGAGCTCCCGGTCCGGATCCGCACCGGGCTTCGCTCGCGACCTGCGTGGATCCGCGAGCTCTCGGCGGGCGGCGCCCGGGTGGAGAGCGATCTGCGCCTGCGCCCGGGGAGTCGCGTCGAGATCGGGCTTCCGGCGAGTGGCAGCGGATCGCGCCCCTGCTGGATCGGAGCACGGGTGCTGCGCGCCGTCCACCAGGGACGTTCCCAGGGCGCGTTGGCCTTCACGAACCTGCCCCTGGCCGCGCAGGAGCGGATCCGCACCCTGCTGCGCACGGCTCGTGCGAGCGAGCACGCCCAGACCGAAGCCGAGCGGCGTCGATCGAGCCGGCACGCCTATCCGCGCCGGGTGATCGCGCGCGGGACCCACGCGCCTCACGTGCTGCTCGGCCTCGACCTCTCGATGGAGGGCATGCGCGTCGAGCCCGGCCCGGATCTCCAGGTGGGCGAGGAGCTCGAGATCGCGGTGCACGTGCGCGCGGGTCAGGTGCCCCTCGTGCTGCGCGCCAAGGTCGCGCGCGACGACGGCCCCCGCGGCCTCTTCCTGCGCTTCACGAGCCTCGACGACTCGGGCCGCCGCTTCCTGCAGGCGATGGTCGCCGAGCTGCCGTCGCTGGAGAGCCAGCGCGGCTCCCTCGTCGTGTCCGAGGTGCTGTAGCCCGCGCTAGGGATGTTGACTACACGCGACTGACGGGCCCCGACGGTCCGTGTAGAGAGACCTGTGCAGAGCTTCCCTAGCGGAACAGCCGCGAGACGCTGGTTCCGTCGTGGATCGAGCGGATCGCGTCGGCGAAGAGCCTTGCCACCGAGAGGATCTGGATCTTCTCGATGCGCTTCTCGGGCGGCAGCGGCAGCGTGTCGGTGACGACCAGGTTGCGGATCGGCGAAGACGCGATCCGATCGACCGCCTTGCCCGAGAGCACGGGATGGACGCAGGCCGACTCGACGGCGCGTGCGCCCCGCTCGAGGACGAAGCGCGTCGCCTCGATCAGGGTGCCGCCGCTCGCGATCTCGTCGTCGATGATGAGGGCGGTCTTGCCCTCGACGTCGCCGATCAGGTTGGTGGCCCGGGCGTTCTCGTCGTCGCCGTCGCGGCGCTTGTCGACGATCGCCATGGGGAGGTTCAGGCGGTTCGCGTAGGCGCCCACGTCCTTGGACTCGCCCACGTCGCCGGCGACGAGCACGTAGTCCGAGAGGTCGCGGTGGGCCGCGAGGTAGTCGCACACGATCGGGGTCGCGATGAGCTGATCCGCCGGGATGCGGAAGAAGCCCTGGACCTGGGGCGAGTGGAGGTCCATGGTCAGCACCCGGTTGGCGCCGGCGGTCTCGAGCAGGTCGGCCATCAGGCGTGCCGTGATCGAGATGCGCGGCCGGTCCTTCTTGTCCGAGCGCGTGTAGGGGAAGTAGGGAAGCACCGCCGTGATGCGCGCGGCCGAGGCGTGCTTCAGGGCGTCGATGGTGATCAGCAGCTCGACGATGCCGTCCGACACCGGCGTGCAGGAGGGCTGGATCACGAAGACGTCCGCCTCGCGCACGTTCTCCTCGATCTGCACCATCATGTTCTCGTTCGAGAACCGGACGACCTCGGAGCGACACAGGTCGATCCCCAGGTGCTTGCAGATGTCCTCGGCCAGCTGCGGGTGCGCGGACCCTCCAATGACCTTGATGCCGCCAGTCATCGGACTCCTCGATGATTCTCTGGGCGGTTCCAGGAGCGGCGAGCGGGGCTCACAGCTCCCCCAGTGAAACCGTGCGCGGGGGGCGCGGGCGCCAGCCTCCCCCGGACCGGCACCGATGGGAGGTTAGCGGGGTCAGCTCCGTCCCGCGATCTTCGCCCAGCTGTCACGCAGGGTGACCGTGCGGTTCAGGACGGGCCGCCCGGGGGTCGAATCCGGGTCGAGGCAGAAGTACCCGAGCCGCTCCAGCTGGATCGGCTGGCCCGGCTCCGCCGTCGCCACGAAGGGCTCCACCCAGGCCTCGGTGCGCTCCAGGCTCGAGGGGTTCAGGTCCTGCATCAGGTCGGGCTGGGACAGCGGGTCCTCGCTCGAGAACAAGACGTCGTAGAGGCGCGCCTCGGCGGCCACCGCGTGGCGTGCCGAGACCCAGTGGATGGTTCCACGCACCTTGCGGCCGTCGGGCGCGTCCCCGCCGCGCGTCTCCGGGTCGTAGCGGCAGTGCACCTCGACGACCTCGCCCGCGTCGTCCTTCACCACCTCGGTACACGTCACGAGGTACGCGTACCGGAGTCGGACCTCCTTGCCCGGGCTCAGCCGGTGGAACTTCTTGGGCGGATCCTCGAGGAAGTCGTCGCGCTCGATCCAGAGCTCTCGGGAGAAGGGAACCTTGCGGGTGCCCGCCGTCGGATCCTGCGGGTTGTTGATCGCGTCGAGCTCCTCGCTCTCGTCCTCGGGATAGTTCTCCACCACCAGCCGCAGCGGCCGCAGCACGCCAAGCGCCCGCTGCGCGCTCTCGTTCAGGTCCGAGCGGACTGCAGCCTCGAACCGCGACATCTGCGTCGTGCTCAGGTTGCGGGTGACGCCGATCTCCTCGCAGAAGCGGCGGATCGCGGATGGCGGGATGCCGCGGCGGCGCAGGGCCGCGAGGGTGGGCATGCGCGGGTCGTCCCAGCCGCTCACCTGCCCGCCCTCGACGAGGAGCCGCAGCTTGCGCTTCGAGAGCACGGTGTGGGCCAGGTCCAGCCCGGCGAACTCGATCTGCTGGGGGCGCGGCTGGGGCAGGTCGAGGGCCTCGAGGATCCAGTCGTAGAGCGGCCTCCGGTCGACGAACTCCATGGTGCAGATCGAGTGGCTCACGCCCTCGATCGCGTCCGAGAGGCTGTGGGCGAAGTCGTACAGCGGGTAGATCGGCCACTCGCTGCCGGTCCGGTGATGGGGGACGTCGACGATCCGGTAGAGCAGGGGGTCGCGGTTCGGCAGCACGGGCGAGGCCATGTCGATGCGGGCGCGCAGCACCCGGGCCCCGGGCCCGAACTCGCCGGCCCGCATGCGCTGGAAGAGGTCGAGGCTCTCCTCCGCGCTTCGTCCCCGGTAGGGGCTCTCGACGCCGGGCTGCGTGAGCGTGCCGCGCCGCGCCTCGATCTCCTCCGAGGAGAGGTCGCAGACGAAGGCGTGGCCCCGGCGGATCAGCTCGCAGGCGTACTCGTAGAGGCGCCCGAAGTAGTCCGAGGCGAAGTAGCCGTGCTCGCCCCAATCGAAGCCGAGCCAGCGGATGTCGTCCTGCTGCGAGATCACGAACTCCGGGCTCTCGGCGGCCGGGTTCGTGTCGTCGAAGCGCAGGTGGCAGCGGCCGTCGAAGTCCCGCGCCAGGCCGAAGTTGAGCACGATGTTCATGGCGTGCCCGATGTGCAGGCGCCCGTTCGGCTCGGGTGGGAACCGCGTGACCACCTCGCGCGTGTGTCCCGAGGCCAGGTCGGCCTTGATGCGATGACGGATGAAGTCGGTCCCGCCCTCGCTGTCCTCGGCGCCTCCGCCGGCTTTCGGATCCTCGGCCACAGGCCCTCCGCTGGTGTCGATCTGTGCCATCCGATCTGCACGCTGCTGTCGATCTGGCTCGTGGGTTCTGGCGGCCCTTGGCCGCGCCGCGCCGGAGGATCGCGAAGATATCAGGGCGGGCTAGCTTGGCGCCCGATGAGCCCGATCCGACCGACTCTCGCCCGGCTCCGGTCCCGGTTTCGCCCGCTCGGTGTCGCCGCCTGGCTCGTGTTCGGGACGGCTTGCGATGCGCCCCCGCCCGTCGCGATCGAGCTCTCGGGTCCGGTCGCCGCGTGGCCCGCCTACGGCGGGAGCGCCGCCGGATTGGGCTGGTCGCCCCTCGACCAGATCGACCGCGAGAACGTCGGTGCGCTGACGCTCGCCTGGAGCCATCGCTCGGGCGACGTCTCGGATGGGAGCGGGGAGGTGAGCCGCACCTCGCTGCAGACCCAGCCGATCGTCCCGAACGGGACCCTCTACTACTGCACCGGCTTCAACCGCGTCTTCGCGCTGGATCCCGAGAGCGGTGAGGAGCGCTGGGTCTTCGACCCGGGCATGCGGAACAAGACCCTCTACGGCCCCTACACACGGGTCTGCCGGGGCGTCGCGCACTGGGAGGACGCGGCAGCCGAGCCCGCCGCCGCCTGCCGCGAGCGGATCTACACCGCGACCCTCGATTCCGAGCTGATCGCCCTCGACGCCGCGACCGGCGACCCCTGCAGCGATTTCGGCGAGGCGGGCCGGGTGTCGCTGCGAGAGGGTCTCGCCGACGCGCCGGACTGGGAGTACTACACGACCTCGCCCCCGCTGGTGCTGGACGGAAAGGTGGTGGTCGGCGCGCTCGTGGCCGACAACCTGCGCGTCGACGCGCCGAGCGGCGTGGTGCGGGCCTTCGATGCGCGCAGCGGAGCGCTCGCCTGGGCGTGGGATCCCGTCCCGCCGGGCTTCGACGCCCGCGCACGCCCGCCGGGCGCGCGCTACCAGGCCGGGACGCCGAACGTCTGGGCCATGCTCTCGGCGGATCCCGAGCGGGGGCTCGTCTTCGTCCCCACCGGCAACGCCGCGCCGGATCTCGCGGCTGCGGTTCGCGAGGGGCTCGACCACTACGCGAGCAGCGTGGTGGCGCTGCGAATCGCCGACGGTCAGCCCGCGTGGCACTTCCAGACCGTGCACCACGACGTGTGGGACTACGACGTCCCCGCCCAGCCGGCGCTCTTCGAGATCCCGGGAGTCGGCGACGGTCGGCCCGGCGTCGCCCAGATCACGAAGATGGGCCACCTCTTCCTGCTCGACCGCGAGAGCGGTGAGCCGCTCTACCCGGTGGAGGAGCGGCCGGTTCCGGCGGGCGACATCGCCGGGGAGCGGCTGTCCCCGACTCAGCCCTTTCCGACACACCCCCCGCCGCTGCACCCCGCGCGACTCGATCCCGAGGATGCCCACGGCTTCACGCCGATCGACCGCGGCGACTGCCGCGAGAAGCTCGAGCGCTACCGCAACGAGGGCATCTTCACGCCGCCGTCGCTCGAGGGATCGATCCAGTTTCCGGGCAACGCCGGGGGCCCCAACTGGGGTGGGGTCTCGATCGATCCCGAGCGCGGCCTGCTCTTCGTCAACCAGATGCGCAACGCGGCGATCGTGACCCTGGTGCCCCGCGACGAGTTCGAGGCGCTCGATCCCGCCTCGGCGGTGTACCCGGACGAGCTGTTCCCCATGCGCGGGGCAGGCTTCGGCGCGAAGCGGGGCCCGCTGCTCTCGAGCTTCGGTGCACCGTGCAATCCGCCGCCCTGGGGCGTGCTGAGCGCCGTCGATCTGCGGAGCGGCGAGGTGCTCTGGGAATCGGTGCTCGGGACGAGCCGCGACCAGGCGCCGTGGCCGCTCTGGTTCGAGAGCGGCGCCCCGAACCTGGGCGGCACCCTGGCGACGGCCGGTCGGCTCGTCTTCATCGCGGCGACCACGGACAAGTTCCTGCGCGCCTTCGACGCCGAGACCGGCGAGGAGATCTGGAACGTGCGCATCCCCTACACGGGCAACGCGACGCCCATGACCTACCGGCTCGAGCCGACGGGCCGCCAGTTCGTCGTGCTCGCCGCCGGGGGGCACGGCTGGTCGGAGCCCGGCGACGCGCTGCTGGCGTACGCTCTCCCGGAGGAGGCCCGATGAGCGAGAAGCTGACCATCGTCTCTCCCCGCGACGGCAGCGTGGTGGCCGAGCGCGCGGCCGCCTCCGCGGCCGAGATCGCTCGGGTGCTCGCGGCCGCCGAGGTCGCCCAGGAGAGCTGGCGACGGGTTCCGGTGGCCGAGCGCGTCGCGGTGCTGCGCCGCGGGGTCGACGCCTTCGTCGCCCGGGGCGAGGAGATCGCCCGCGAGATCAGCCTGCAGATGGGGCGCCCCGTGCGCGACGCGCCCGGGGAGGTGCGCGGCTTCGAGGAGCGGGCCCGCCACATGCTCTCCATCGCGGAAGCGTCCCTGGCCGACGTGGTTCCCGAGCCGCGCCCCGGCTTCCGCCGCTTCATCCGCCGGGATCCGCTCGGCGTGGTGCTCACCATCGCACCCTGGAACTACCCCTACCTGACGGCGGTGAACTCGGTGGTCCCCGCATTGGCCGCGGGCAACGCGGTGATCCTGCGTCACTCGGAGCAGACGCTGCTGTGTGCCGAGCGCATGGCCGACGCCTTCGTCGAGGGGGGCCTCCCGATCGGCGTGCTGCAGGCCCTCCACTGCGACCACGCCGCGGTGTCGCGCCTGATCGCGAGCCCCGAGATCGCCTTCGTCGCCTTCACCGGCTCGGTCGGTGGCGGACACGCGATCCAGCAGGCGGCGAGCTCGCGCTTCATCGCCACGGGGCTCGAGCTCGGCGGGAAGGACCCCGCCTACGTGCGGGCCGACGCGCCCTTCGAGCACAGCGTCGAGAGCCTCGTCGACGGCGCCTTCTACAACGCTGGGCAGTCGTGCTGCGGCATCGAGCGCATCTACGTGCACGCCGATCTCCACGACCGCTTCGTCGAGGCGTATGCGGCCGCGGTGGCGACCTATCGGCTCGGGGATCCGCTGGAGGAGACGACCACCCTGGGTCCCCTGGTTCGCACCTCGGCGGCCGATCACGTTCGCGAGCAGCTCGCCGAGGCCATCGGCTACGGCGCCCGTCCGCTCGTCGACGAGAGCCGCTTCGAGCTGGCGCGGCCCGACACGCCGTACCTCGCGCCCCAGGTGCTGAGCCACGTCGATGCCGCGATGCGCGTCATGTCCGAGGAGAGCTTCGGCCCGATCGTGGGGATCCAGCGGGTGGCGAGCGACGACGAGGCCATCCGCTGGATGAACGACAGTGACTACGGCCTGACCGCGTCGATCTGGAGCACGGACGACGAAGCCGCCCTTGCGCTGGGAGAGCGCATCGAGACCGGCACCGTGTTCCAGAACCGCTGCGACTACCTCGATCCCGCGCTGGCCTGGACCGGCGTCAAGGACTCGGGCCGCGGCTGCACGCTCTCGTCGATCGGGTTCGAGAGCCTGACGCGCCCCAAGTCGTATCACCTGCGCGACGGCTCGGACGTCCTGGGCCTGGTCCTGGGCCCGAGCGGGGGTGGGGAGGGGGAGTGATGGAGATCCGCGAGGTCGCATCGCACGTGTTCGCGGCGCTCCTGCCCGACAAGGGCTGGAGCTGGAGCAATAGCGGGTTCGTGGCCCGGGGTGACGGGCTGATGGTGGACACGCACATGGACGTCGCCACCACGCGCCGCGCCCTCGCGGGTTTCGGCGACGCGGCCGGGACCACGCCCGAGCGTCTGGTGAACACGCACCACAACGTCGACCACTGCTGGGGCAACCAGCTCTTCCGCGGCAAGGAGATCCTCGCGCACCGCCGCTGTGCCGAGGCGATGGAGGGCGACCTCGCCCCGTCCGTGATCCAGGCCATGCTCGATGCGCCCGAGCTGCCGCCGGGGCTGGCCTGGTTCGCCGACGACGTGCGGGCCTTCGACTTCTCGGACATCGAGGTCACGCTCCCCACGCGCACCTTCGAGGGAGACCTGGCGCTCGATCTGGGCGGCGTCGTGGCGGAGCTGATCCACGTCGGGCCCGCGCACACGGCGGGGGACGTGATCGTGCACCTGCCCGCCGAGGCCGTGGTGTTCGCCGGGGACATCCTCTTCCACCAGTGCACGCCGCTCGGCTGGGAGGGCACCTTCGATGGCTGGGTGGCCGCGCTCGAGCGGATCCTGGCGCTCGACCCCGAGGTGATCGTGCCCGGGCACGGGCCGCTCGCCGGCCCCGAGGGCGCCCGCGACCTGATCGAGTACTTCCGCTTCGTGCACGGGGAGATCGTGCGTCACCACGCGGCCGGGCTCCCCCCCGACGAGGCGGCCCGGCGCATCGACCTCGGGCGCTTCGCCGCGTGGACCCAGCCCGAGAGGCTCGTGTTCCAGGTGGATCGCGCCTACCGCGAGCTGCGTGGCGGGGCGATGGACGAGCCGGTGGACTTCGCGGCCCTGATGGACGCGGCCGTCGCCCTGCGGCGCCACTGGGACGACGCCTGAGCGGAACGCGGCGCACCCCCGGGGCTCGGGCGCGCGGCCCGGTCAGCCGATACGCTCCCTGCACAGCGAGGAGATCCGCGTCGATGAAGTCCAGCACCCCCGTCCGACGAAGCCACGCACGTTCCCTGCGCCGACTGCTCGGCATGGTTTTCCTCGCCGCAGGCCTGGTCTTCGCGGCCCCCGCGGTCGCCCACGAAGACCACCGCTCCAACGAAGCCGGTCACCCGCTGCGCATCATTGCCTACGCCCTGCATCCCATCGGCGTGGTCATCGACACGGTGGTCTTCAAGCCGGCGCACTGGCTGGTGCACCGCGCCGAGTGGCTCGAGGTGCTCTTCGGGCACGAGGACGAGTACTAGACTCCGCGCGCCGTCCGAGACGGCCGCGCACCCCAGCCGATTTTCGCGCTCCGCGCAAGCCGACGGCCCGCGACACGCCCGTTGCCCCTCCAAGGCGCGTGGGTATGATGTTTGCATCCATGAGCGAGGCCAGCGGCGACGCGTCTGTCCGTGAGCGGGAATCCCGACCGGTTTCCGGTCTGTTGCGCGTGATGCTGCGAGATCGCCGCACCCTGCATGGGCTCTGTGCCCTCGCGCTGGCGGTCGCCCTCGGCGCGGACGCGGCGCGCGCTCAGTCCCCGCTCGACCTCGACCAGAAGCGCGAGGCCGTCGAGTCCGAGGTGCGGCTCGCCGGGATGACCTACGTGTCGAGCCGGGGTCAGCTCAACGACATGGTGCTGGATGCCGAGTCGGCGCGGATCCTGCCCGAGCGCGAGGTCGCGCACCTGGAAGGCGTGCGGGTGCGCCTGGTCTCCGCCACGGGCGGGGACGGTGGGCTCGACATGACCTGCGACACCGGGCTGTTCGAGTTCGATACCGGTGACTTTCTCGCCGTCGGAAACGTCGATGGAACCACGGGAGACGGGCGCAAGTTCCGGACCTCCCGGGTTCGCTACAAGCACGAGGGCGCGTTGGTGACCACCGACGAGCCCGTCGAGATCCGTGACGAAACGGGCACCTACCGCGGCGGAGGCTTCCGGTACTTCCTCGAGGAGAACCGCTTCCGCATGCTGGGTGGGGCCAGCGTCATACAGGAGTGACGATGTCGAAGCGTGGCCGTCGCAACCGGCTGACCGGTCCGGGACTCAGGGTCCCGGCGCTCTCGCTGTTCCTTGCGTGTCTGCTGCCGGCGGTGTCGCTCGCGGCGCCCTCGGCCATCGGCGTCGCGGCCTTCGAGCGCGTCGCCGCCGAGGGGCACGGCGTTCCGGACGTGGCCGCGCGCCTGGCCCAGCGGCTCGGAACCAAGGGCGTCGACAAGGTGGTGGGCCCCGGCGAGCTCGGAGCGCCTCCGCGCGCCGAGCCCGCGGTGCAGGACGTCGCCGGCTGGGCGGCGGGCGGCGGTGTCGACTACATCGTGGTCGGGCGCACGACACGCCTCGGCAACTCGGTGAGCGTGACCGCTCGCCTGCTCGAGGCCGGAGGCCAGGCGATCGGGCCGCCGATGGTGGAGGAGGCGAGCCGACCCGAGGAGCTCGGCCGCGCCGTCGAGGCCCTGGCGATCCAGGTGCTCGAGCGGGTCGAGGAGGCCGGCCCCGTGAACCAGCGCGCCTCGGCCCCGGCGGCCGCCGGCGCGGCGGCTCCGGCCGTCGCGGCGAAGCCTCCGCGGCGGCGCAGCGGCGGCATCCAGATCAACGCGGACTCCCTCGAGGCCGAGGAGGGGCCGCCCAAGAAGATGCTCTTCAGCGGAAACGTGAAGGCCGTGCAGGAGGGCTTCACCATCTTCTCCAATCGCCTCGAGGCTTCGTATCCCAAGGGCAAGAGCCAGCCCGACCGGATGGTGGCCACCGGGAGCGTCAAGATCCGCGAGCAAGGGCGCAACGCCAGCTGCCGCAAGGCGATCTTCTTCCTGAACGACCGCAAGGTCGTGTGCACGGGCAACGCCGTCGTGGAGCAGAGCTGCGACCGGGTGAAGGGCGAGAAGATCACCTTCTTCCTGGACGGCGAGAAGCTGATGGTCGAAGGTGCAGCGGACATGCAACTCCGCTCGGACGATCCCAACTGCGGTGGGGCTGCCTAGCGTGGCCGACATCCAGATCCGCACCGAGGGCCTGACGAAGCGGTACGGGGATCGCAACGTCGTCGACCACTTGGACCTCGAGGTGCATCCTGGAGAGGTGGTGGGCCTGCTCGGCCCCAACGGAGCCGGCAAGACCACGAGCTTCAACATGATCGTCGGCGGGATTCGCCCTACGGCGGGCCGGGTGTTCCTGGGAGACGACGACATCACCGAGCTCCCGATGTTCCAGCGGGCGCGTCTCGGTGTCGTCTATCTCCCCCAGGAGGCCTCGATCTTCCGCAAGCTCTCGGTCGCGGACAACATCAACGCCATCCTGGAGACGGTGGAGCCGGACGCCCGGCTGCGTCGCGAACGTCTCGGAGAGCTTCTGAACGAGCTCGGTCTGGCCGATAAGGCCGCCCAGCGGGCCGACTCGCTCTCCGGGGGCGAGCGACGCCGCGTGGAGATCACCCGGGCCCTGGTGCTGGATCCCAAGTTCCTGCTGCTGGACGAGCCCTTCACCGGAATCGACCCCATCGCCGTGATCGACATCCAGAAGATCGTGGATCAGCTCAAGCACCGTGGCATCGGCGTCGTCATCACCGAGCACAAGGTGCGCGAAGCCCTGGCCATCACGGATCGCGCCTACGTGATTCGCGACGGCCGCATCGTGCGAAACGGAACGCCCGCCGAGATCGCTTCGGATCCCCAGATCCGGGAGTTCTACCTGGGCGACAACTTCGAGCTCCAGGGCTCGGTGGACTAGGGCCGGCAATCCCCCCATGGCGATCGAGCTCAAGCAACAGCTCAAGATGAGCCAGCAGCTGGTGA
>JASJCN010000029.1 GCA_030065975.1 Myxococcota bacterium | reverse complement strand
CCCGAGGAGGGGGCCCGCTACCTCGATCCCGACCGCGACGCCCTGTCGCCCGTGGAGCTCGAGGGCGAGGGGCGCGCGCGGCCGGACCACGACGGCGCGCTGATCCTCGAGCGTGGCGCCTACCGCGTGCCGAAACGGGTCGCGAAGGCCGTCGGCGCACAGTGCAAGGACGCCGCCTTCACGGTCGAGGCCGTGCTCCGGCCTCTGCGCGGCAGCCAACGAGAGGGCTCCCGCATCCTGAGCCTCGAGCACGACGAGCGCGTGTACCTCGCGCTCTCCCAGGACGGCGAGCGACTCCGGCTCTCGGCCCGCACCGACGACGCGCTGATCGTCGGCGTCGGGCTCTTCGAGGGGACGGTGAGCAAGCACTTCGTGATGTCCTACGAAGACGGGCAGCTCATCTCCTATCGGGACGGGCTCAAGGTGCAGGACACCGATCGCCTGCAGGGCTCCATGGAATGGAAGGAGGCGAGCCGCCTCTTCCTCGGCCGCGGTGCCAAGGGCGGGCGCTGGAGCGGACGCATCGAGCGCCTCGCCCTCTACTGCCGTGCGATGGGGGAGGCGGAGGCCAAGAACAACGCCCACGCGGCGCTCGAGGTGCTCGCGGAGACCGAGCCGGTACCCGTCATGCGCGTGCGCGCCCGTCTCGTCGAGCGGTCGGACGTACCGCCCCTGGAGGCGATCCAGCCCTATCGCGAGGGGCTCTTCACGGCCGAGTGGGAGGTGCTCGAGGTGCTCGAGGGCGAGTCCGGCATGCCTTCGGTGCGCGTCGCCCACTACGCGTATCTCAACGGCGAGGGCCAGCCGGAGGCGGGGTTCAAGCCGGGGGTGGTGCAGACCCTCACCATCGAGCCCTTCGATCGCCAACCCCAGGTCGAGGCGCTGTATCTCTCCGACACCCTGGCCCTCGACCCCGCCGCCGCCTTGTACCTCGACGTGCGGCCCTGACCGCGCGGCGCGCTCGTGGTCTTCTCCTCTCCCACCTTCCTC
The DNA here is from genome assembly GCA_030065975.1 of Myxococcota bacterium. Taxonomy (GTDB): domain Bacteria; phylum Myxococcota_A; class UBA9160; order UBA9160; family UBA6930; genus JASJCN01. The sequence goes on along the minus strand of JASJCN010000029.1, from coordinate 28,194 downwards.
TTCCTCTTCCTCCCCGCGGCGCTCCTGCTCTACGCGCTCACCCGCCGCGTCTCCCGCACGCTGTCGCACCTCGTCCTGATCGGGATGAGCACGCTCTTCTACGGCTGGGCGAACCCGCTCTTCGTGCCGCTGCTCTTCCTCTCGGCTGCGGTCGACTACGGCTGCGGGCTCTTCATCGCGCGAGCCCAGCCGGGCGCCGGGCCGCCGGACGAAGGCGGCCCGCAGCTCTGTCCGCCGGACGCCCCGCGCACGCGCTCCCAGCGAGTGGCCGTCGCGACGTCGGTGGTGGTGAACCTCGGCGTCCTCGGGTTCTTCAAGTACGGCGGCTTCTTCGCGTCGAGCGTGGCGTCGGTGAGCGCGGCGCTCGGCCTCGGCTCGGCCGGCGAGGACGTGCTGCGCATCACCCTGCCCCTCGGCATCAGCTTCTACACGTTCCAGTCCATGAGCTACACGATCGACGTGTACCGGGGGCACGCGCGGGCCACCACGAGTGCCGTCGACTTCGCCTGCTACGTCTCGCTCTTCCCCCAGCTCGTGGCGGGGCCCATCGTGCGCTTCTCCGAGGTGGCCGATCAGCTCCGGGAGCGCACCCACGACGCCGTGCGCTTCGCCCGTGGCGTGGCCTTCTTCTCCGTCGGGCTCGCGAAGAAGGTGCTGATCGCCAATCCCGTGGGCGCCCTCGCCGACCTGTGCTTCGAGGCCGGCACGCTCGACGTCGTCTCGGCCTGGATCGGCGTGTTCGCCTACTCCTTCCAGATCTACTTCGACTTCTCGGGCTACTCCGACATGGCCATCGGCCTGGGGCTGATGCTCGGCTTCGTCTTCCCGAAGAACTTCGACTCGCCCTACCGGAGTGCCTCGATCACCGAGTTCTGGCGGCGCTGGCACATCTCGCTGTCGAGCTTCCTGCGCGACTACCTCTATCTCCCCCTGGGCGGCAACCGCGAGGGCCGCCGCCGCACGGCCGCGAACCTGATGATCGTGATGGGGCTCGGCGGCCTGTGGCACGGGGCCTCGTGGAACTTCGTGATCTGGGGCCTGGCCCACGGCCTGCTGCTGGCGGCCGAGCGGGCCTACGGACGCCGCGCGCTGTGGCAGGGCCTGCCGCAGGGGGCGCGGGTCGCGCTCTCGTTCATCGTCGTATCCCTGCTCTGGGTGCCCTTCCGGGCCGCCGACCTCCCGGCCGCGCTCTCGTTCTACGCCGCGCTCTTCGGGCTCTCCGAGGTGGCGCCCGCGGCCAGCCTGGTACGGGCCGTGCTGCTCCGGCCCGACGCGCTCGCGATCCTCGCCGTCGCAGGCCTCGTCGTCTGGCGCGCTCCCCAGACGTGGGACTGGACGCGCCGTCTCTCCCTTCCCCGGGTCCTGGTCGCGCTCGCGCTGCTCGCCGTGGCCTCCGGGACCCTGTTGACCCAGCAGTTCAACCCCTTCATCTATTTCATCTTCTGATGCCCACCGCTCCGAACCTGAATCTGAGCCGCGAAGAGCAGGCCCGCCGCGAGGTCGGCGAGACCGACGTCGCCCCCGGTGCGGCGTGGCTCGCGTGCGGCGCGTTCGGGCTGCTGCTCGGCCTGGGCGTCGCCTTCGAGATCGGGGCGGGGGATCCGGCCGGGCTGATTCCGGCGTCGCTTCGCGCGGGCGGGCTGCCGAGCGAGTGCGCGCTGCGAGAGCTCGACCACGCCATCGAGACCCAGTCGGCCCTGGCCACCCGGCTCGGCCGGCCGATCCAGGCGGGTCTCGCCGCGCTGGGCCAGGGCAACGCCAGCGTGGTGAACGCCGGTGCGGGCGGGCTCGCGCTCCGCGCCGAGCTCGCGCACCTGACGGGCCCCGACTTCATGGACGTAGAGCGTCAGCGCGCGCGCGAGCTCGAGGCGGGCGACTGCAGCGCGCCCGTCCACGCCGATCCGGTCGCGGCGCTCGCGGATTTCGCGCAGCAGCTGCGGGAGCGCGAGATCCATCTGGTGGTCGTGCCGACTCCGGGGAAGCTCGCGACGGAGCCGGAGCGGCTCGGGGCCGCCGGGGCCGGCCTGGCGAACCCCGGTAGCGAGCGTTTCCAGCGGGCGCTCGTCGAAGCCGGCGTCGACGTCTTCGATCCGCGACCGGTGCTCGAGTCCCTGCGCGAGAGCGGGCCCGTCTTCCTCGAGCGCGACTCGCATTGGCGACCCCACGCGGTGGAGGCCGTGGCGGCCGGGCTGGCGCGGCACGTGGCCGCAAGGCTCGAGGGGCATCCGCGGAGCGTCTTCCCGCGCCAGCGCGAGAAGGCCCGCAACGTGGGAGATCTCGCGGCCCTGCTCGGCGCGCGCGACTCCGCCGAGAGCGTCGAGCTCGCCTCCCTGGTGCTGCCGGGCGACGCCCCGGCCCCGGTGCTGCTCCTCGGCGACTCGTTCTCCGCGATCTACTCCGAGCGCGAGGCCTTCCGGCGGGTGTTCGATCCGAGCCTCGAGTGGGGCGCGGATGCCGGCCTTCCGGATCAGCTGGCGCACGCTCTCGGCGTTCCGGTGCGGCGCATCACCCGCAACGCCGGGGGCGCGGCTGCATCGCGGCGCGCGCTGGCGGTCGAGCTCTCGCGCGGCGACCCGCTGGCCGGCGTACGCGTGGTGGTGCTGCAGTTCGCCGCCCGTGAGCTCTCCCAGGGAAGCTGGGACCCGGTGGCGCTGCCCGCAGCCGCGCCCGCGGCGTCGACGCCGGATGCCGCGCCCGCCACGTCGACGCCGGAGGCCGAGCCCGAAGGCTCGCTGCGCGTCCGGGGCCGGATCGCGGCGCGCTCGACGTTGCCCACGCCGGGCACGAGCCCCTACGCCGAAGCCGTCTTCGCCGTGCACGTGACCGGCGTGCGGGGAGTGGGCGCAAGGGCGGCTCCGGGAGAGATCGTCGTCTATCTCCTGGGCATGCAAGGACAGCGTCTCACCCCGGCGGCCCGCCTCCCGGTGGGCCAGGAGGTCCATCTCGTGGTCGAGCCGTGGGAGGCTCCCGGCATCCAGGCGGCCTTCGGGTCCTTGTTCCGCACCGAGCTCGACGACGTCTCGCTCCTCGCGCTCCCCGCCTACTTCGGACGCGTGCTCCCGTGACGCGCGCGCTCGCGATGGGGCTCGTGCTGCTCTTCGCGACAGGCTGCCGCGGGGAGCCCCTCGCGGATTGGGTCGCGGCGCTCGACGAGCAGGGGTATGCCACGACCGGAGGAGGCGCCGGCCACTGGCTCCTCACCAGCGAGCTGCGACACGTGGCGGCGGGCCGCTTCTGGGGCGACGCGGCGGCCGCCGTCTCGCGGTCGACGCGCCCGGAGTGGGCCGATCCGCTGCCGGTGGTGGTCGACTTCCACGAGCAGCTCGAGGCCGCCGGCATCGCGCTCCTGCTCGTTCCCGTGCCCGCCAAGATCGTGGTGTTGCCCGAGACGGTTCCCGCCCACGTGGCCGAGGAGGAGCGCGGCGGTGCCGACCGCGCCTTCCTCGACGAGCTTCGCGGCGCGGGTGTGCGCGTGCTCGACCTCACCACGGATCTCGCCAGCGAGGTTCGCGCGGCGCCCTATTGCAGGACGGACTCCCACTGGTCGGGCGCCGGCGCCGAGCTCGCGGCGGCCCGCATCGCCGCGGCGCTCCGCGACGTGCCGGGGCTCGACGCCGTGCCGCGTTCGGGCTTCGAGTCGGAGCTTCGCGACGTCGCGATCCAGGGCGACCTGAGCCGGCTCCCCGGCGGCGAGACGATCCCGGCGGAGACGCTCTCCTTGCGCTTCGTCGGGACGAAGAGCCCCGGTGGACTCGTCCCCATCGCACCCGATCGCGAGAGCCCGGTACTGCTCCTCGCCGACAGCCACGGCCTCGTCTTCCACGCGGGAGGCGACATGCTCGCCCAGGGAGCCGGCCTGCCCGACCAGCTGGCCCTCGAGCTCGGCTACGCCGTCGACCTCGTGGCGGTTCGCGGCGCCGCCTCGACCGCCGCGCGCATGTCGCTCCTGCGCCGCGGGCCAGAGGCGCTGGCCGGCAAGCGCGCCGTGGTGTGGGTCTTCTCGGTGCGGGAGTGGACCCAGTCGAGCCAGGGATGGCGACCGCTCCCCCTCTCGCTTCCCGCGGCAAAGCCGGGCTCCCCCGGCTCTCCCGGCGACGGGTAGCTCTCAGTACTGCGTGCCGCTCCAGACGCCCTTGGGATGGGCGACCTCGGGCGGCTCGATCCCTGCAACGGCGCGCACGTCGTCGAGCGGCAGAGGGAGCAGCCGCTCATAGGGGAGGGCAGCGAGGCAGACCGCGGAGCGGCCCCTTCGGAAGGCCTTCCAGACGTAGGGCAGCCACGAGGGACCGTACTGGGAGACCGTGCGCGCGGTGGCACCGAGGGTGAGCAGGGCGTTCGTGCGGCTGCCCGTCTGCGCCCAGCTGAACGCAAGGAGCGTCGCCTCGCCGACGGGGTCGGCGCCGTAGCCGGTGAGGACGTGCCAGAGATCGTGGCAGAGGTTGCCGCGCTGGGAGGCCCAGCGGATGTCCGGGTCCTCGGACTCGAAGTCGCCGCCGGCCTCGCGGCCGAGCTCGACGAGCTTGTCCACGCGGAGCCCGTAGCGGTCGAGGTGATCGAGGTAGGCGCGGCCGAAGCTTTCGTCGGGCATGGCCTCCAGGGCCGCGCGATCGGTCAGCGCGTCGAGCAACGAAGGCTGCTCGCGCAGCAGACGCCGGCCTTCGCGATGGGCCAGCATGCGCTCGAGAATTCCGGCACCGGTTCCGCCGTCGAGTGCCAGGGTGATCTCGTAGGCGAGGTAGGTCCGCTCGGCATCCCGGAGCAGCTGGCGCAGGGCCGCGAAGGCGCGGCGCCACTGGGGCCGATGCCGGCGGGCTCGGGGATCGATGTCGACGTGGATCGTTGCAGGGGCCGTCGTCATGGCTCGCTCCTCTCGCCTGAGCCGGCCACGACGCGAAGCGGGCCGGACCGCGGCGGGACCCGGATCTCCGGGACGGGACCCTCGAACGCGTCGGGCGAAACGAGGGCGACGTTTCCGAGAAACACGTCGGACGCCCGCCGCATGCGGTCCTTCAGGGACTCGGAGGCGTCGTCGTAGAGCCAGTGGGTGATGGTTCCGAAGACGAGGCTGTCGCAGGCCATGGCGAGGTCTTCGGGGGTGTGCTCGCGGGTCAGCTCGTCGCGAGCCTGGCCTCGGGTCAGCAGCTGCACCAGGCGGTCGAGCGCCAGCTGGCGAGCCTCGTGCGCAACGCCGCCCTCGGTGAGGCCGACCGTGAGCAGAGCGATCTCGCGGAAGACGCCGCGGTAGAAGCCGGGATCGGACTCGATGCCGCCGCCCATGATCTCGAAGAGCGCGCGGATCAGGACGGGCGTCGGCGTCGTGCGCTCGGCGAGCGCGTTCTTCAGCAGCTCGGTGTAGCCGTCGTAGACGCCCTCGGTGATCGCCTGTACGAGGGAGTGCTTGGAGCCGAAGTGGTTGAACACCGTGGCGCGCGCCACGCCGGCGGCCTCGGCCACCTCGGCCATGGTCACGGCATCGACGCCGCGCGCGCTGAACAGCACGTGGGCGGCATCCAGGATCGCCATCCGGGCCGCGTCCCCTCGCAATGCGGGCTTGACGCTCATATGGACTCCAGTCTAAAACTTTTTGGAGTGGAGTCCAGAACAATCGGCGAATCAGGCAGGTCAGCGGTCAGGCGTTCGATCCCCACGGGGGATCAGCCGCAAGCTCCGGGTCTCTCCTGGCGCCAGGTGCTCGTCTACGGCCTTCCCGCCTGTGCCGTGGCGGGGCCAGGATTCCTGATCCAGTCCTACTTCCTGAACTTCGCCACGGATGTGCTGCTGCTTGCGCCGGCCGCCGTCGGAATCCTGTTGGCCAGCGTGCGGGTCTGGGACGCGGTCTCCGACCCCGTCACCGGCTACCTCACCGATCGAACGCGCTCCCGGCTCGGGCGCCGGCGCCCCTGGATGTTCGCGGCCTCCCCGTTCGTGGCCGTGGCCTTCGTCGCGGTCTGGAATCCTCCACAGGCCTTGGGGCCGTTCGCGCTGTGGGTCTGGGCCGCCCTCGCGCTCCTCGCATTCACGACGGCGTCCACGGCATGGAACATTCCTCACGCGGCGTTCGGAGCCGAGCTCAGCCGCGACCCCCATACGCGCACCCGGATCTTCGGGCTCCGCTTCATGTGCACCATCACGGGCGTCGCCGCTTCCTTCGGGGCGATGCACGAGATCGTGAACGCCGACGATCCTCGTGCCGAGGCCGGCATCCTGGCGCTGTTCGCGGCCGCCGGCATGGCGCTGCTGCTCTGGATCCCGCCGCTCTCCTTGCACGAGGCGCGCGGGTCGCCGGCTCGTCGCACTCCGTCACCGCTCCAGTCCGTTCGCGCCGTTCTGGGCAATGCCCAGGCGCGACGTCTCCTCTTCGTCGGTTTCGCCGAGGACATGGCGATGGGCGCACAAGGAGCGGTGGCACCCTACATGGTGATCTACGTGCTGCAGCGAGCGGACATGATCGGCGTGGTTCCCGCGTTCTTCATCGCTCCGATGGTGCTCTCGGTCCCGCTCTGGATCACGTTGTCGCGTCGTCTCGGCAAGGCGCGCACCTGGATCCTCGCCCAGTGCGGCGGCTCCCTGGCGTATGCGTCGCTGTTCACCCTCGGCCAGGGGGAGCTCGGCACGGCGATCGCGATGCTCAGCGTCGCGGGCACCTTCTCCGGATGTGGAGGGCCGCTCGGCCCGGCACTCCTCGCCGATGTCGTGGATCGCGATGCGCGCGACTCCGGCATCCGAAGGGAAGGGGTGTTCTTCGCGGCCTGGATCTTCGTCGGCAAGGCGAGCGGCGCGTGCGTGGTGCTCGGGGTCGGGCTCGCGCTGCAGGCAGCGGGCTTCGAGCCGAACGCGCCGCTCAACCCCGCCTCGGATCTCGCCATCCGCGCGTGCCTCGGCATCGCGCCCGCCGTGATGTTCGGCGGAGGGGTCGTTGCCCTGTGGCGCTACTCGCGAGAGGCCGAGTGACGGACGCTCGAATCGTCATCGAGCCGGGCCTGCGGGTCGGTGCCCGATGTGCTTGACTCCTCGCCGAGGAGTGCCACGTGCCCACCGTGCGCTGAGTGTTGAATCGCCCCGAGGTCTTCGGGGCCCAAACCGAGCCGCACGAGCGGACGTCGGAGCGGAGGCCGCACTAGCACGGGCGGTCCGCTCGGCTCCTGCCCGTCTCGGCGGCCAGGAGTCTCCATGGAAGACGTTCCGTGGGAGCGCCGACGCGCTCCTCGACAGATCCAGGATCCCGCGATGCTCGTGGACCTGCGCCGCTGCATCGGCTGCCACGCCTGCAGCGTTGCGTGCAAGGTCGAGCACGGCGTACCGCTCGGCGAGTTCCGGATGCGGGTCCGCTGGATGGAGCGGCCGGACGACGGCCGGATGGCCTTCCTCCCCGTCTTCGACGGCGAGAGCTGCGACTACGGCCGCGACCGGGCGCGCTTCGGCCTCGAGCCCGCCTGCGTGAACGCGTGCCCGACCCGGGCGCTCGACCTGATCGAGGCCAAGGGCGCGCCGGCGGAGGCGAAGCCCCTCGAGCGCCCCGGCTCGACGCGGGCGGATGTGCTGTATCTGGCGCATGAGCCCTGGCAGGAGACCAAGCTGAACGCCGGCGCCGCCCTGCACCCCGAAGACGAGGACATCCTCTACGAGCAGGGCCCCCGATGAGTGGCGAATGGACCCGGCGCGAGCTGCTGAAGACCGCGGCCAAGACGGCCGCCGTCGCCTCGAGTGGGCCCCTCCTCGGCTGCGGCACGGTGCCTCCGGCCGGCGTCGAGCCGCTCGCTACCGACGCCGCGGCGCTCGGGCCGATCGACTACGCGCGTGCGCGTGCCGTCCCCACCGTGTGCTTCGGCTGCACCACCCACTGCGGGGTGGTCGGCTGGGTGCAGGACGGGCGCGTCCGCAAGCTCGAGGGCAACCCCCTCGATCCGAACACCCAGGGCGGCATCTGCGGCAAGGCCAACGGCCTGATCTCGGCGACCGACTCCCCCGAACGCATCGTGTATCCCCTCCGCCGCAGCGGTCCGCGGGGCAGCGGGCAGTGGGAGCGCGCGTCCTGGGACGAGGCGCTCGACGACATCGCCGCGCGGCTCCGCGCGCTGCGCGAGGCCGGTACGCCCGAGCAATTCGTCTTCCACTACGGGCGCGACAAGACCAAGGGCTTCACCAAGCGCTTCACCGACGCCTTCGGGACGCCTCACCGGCTGAACCGCCGCTCGATCTGCTCGTCGAACCGGCGCGTACCGCTCATGAGCTTCTACGGGCGCGAGTTCGAGTGGGAGTCCCAGGACTTCGAGCGCACGAGGATGATCCTGAACTTCGGTGCCAACCCGATGGAGGCGCACCAGGGCGGGCTCTTCACCGTGAAGCGCATCATGGACGCCCGGGTCGACGGCGGGGCCCACATGGTGAGCTTCGAGGTGCGGCCCTCGGCGACCGCTTCGGTCTCCGACGAGTACTTCGCCATCCGCCCGGGCACGGACGGAGCGGTCGCTCTCGCCATGGGCCACGTGATCGTGCGGGACGGTCTCCACGATCGGGCCTTCTGGGAGCGCTGGGTGAACGTTCCGTTCGATGAGATCGAGGCGCATCTGGCCTCGCATACGCCGGAGTGGGCGGCCGGGCTCTCCGGCGTGCCCGCCGCCGACATCGAGCGACTGGCCCGCCGCTTCGCGGAGGCGGCGCCGGCCTGCACCACGCTCTCGAACCGGGGCTCGGCCAAGCACTACAACGGCGTGCAGGCCGATCGCGCGATCCGGCTCCTCGACGTGCTGGTGGGAAACGTGGGTCGCCCCGGCGGCTTCTGCCTCTCGAGCCTGCGCATGTGGAAGGAGCGCTACGGGCAATGGGGGCTCCCGCGGATCGTGCAGCCCGACCCGGCCCCGGCCGGTCCGCGGCCGTGGAAGCCGGGGACGCGTGAGTTCGCGCTGCTGCCAGAGGACGTGCAGCAGCGGGTCGCGGCGTTCCCCGAGGCCTGGCAGGACCAGTACTTCGGAGAGCTGGCGACGCCTTCGGAGTACCCCCTGTCCTGGCTCTTCTACAAGATGCGCGTGGGGCAGCTCGTGTATCCCTACATCCGCGAGGGACGCCAGAAGGTGGGGGCCTACTTCAGCTTCACGCTGGGTGCTTCCTTCGGCTATCCCGAGGCGAACGTCGCGCGCGAGGTGCTGTTGGACGAGTCGTTGATCCCCTTCCACGTGGCGATCGACATCAGCTACGGCGAGCAGGCGGCCCTGGCCGACTACATCCTGCCCGACGCCACCGCGCTCGAGCGCTGGGACGCCCACAGCACCAACAACTACGGGCTCCGCCCCTATACCGCGATCCGCCAGCCGCTGGTCGCACCGCGCGGCGAGGCCCGGCCGGTGCAGATCATCCTGCGGGATCTGGCCCGGCGGATCGGCGGCGGGATGGAGCGCCACTTCGACTTCGAGGATCTCGAGGACTACTACCGCGAGTGGTACCGCGAGGTCCCGATGGAGTGGGAGGAGCTCAAGCGGCGAGGCATCTGGACGGACCCGGCCCGCCCCCTCGATCACGAGCTGTACGAGCGCGAGATCCCGGCCGAGGAGCTCGCGGGTGCCGAGGTCGATCCCGAGACGGGGCGCATCGAGGTCGTGTCGAAGGGCCGGCGCCGCACGATCGGAGTCGAGCGCGACGGGAAGGCGCTGCGCGGGTTTCCGACGCCGTCGGGCCTGATCCAGGTGCGCGACGAGCTCTTCCCCCAGGCGGCCGCCCTCACCGGCCTCTCTCTCGACGACGTCAACGCACAGCCCCTGCCCTCCTGGGGGCCCGTCCCCGACCACGAGGGCCTGCCCGACGACCGCTTCGTCCTCACGACCTTCAAGTGGAACGTGCACACCCAGGGTCGCAGCATGTCGTGGAAGCATCAGGCCGAGATCGTGCACACGAACCCCGTCTTCATGAACGCCGGGACGGCGGCCCGCCTCGGCATCCGCGACGGTGACGAGGTCGAGCTCACGGTCGAGCGGCCGAGCCACATGGCCGAGAAGGAGGGCGAGACCGTCGGCACCTTCACTCAGCGGGTGCGCCTGCTCGAGGGCCTGCACGAGAAGGTGGTCTGCGTCTCCCACCACATGGGGCACTGGGAGCAGGGATCGGTCGCCCGCGCCGACGCAGCGCGGCCCTCGCCCGCGCGGGTGGGCTTCGGCTCGGACCCGGCGAGCAAGGACCCGGACTTCGACGAGCCGGTGTGGTGGTCGGAGGCGCGGGGCGGCCCCGGGAACGGGCGCGCGCTCAACGATGCGTTGCCCATCAACCCGACGCCGCTGGTCGGCGGTCAGAGCTGGTTCGACAACGTGGTGAGCATCCGGAAGCTCGGCTGAAGCTCAGCGCCCCGCTGCGGATCGCTCGTCGCCCGCGATGCGTCGATGCTCGGCGACCGCGGCGTGGTGGGCCTCCTCGCCCCCTGCGTCGGGGATGCGTCGATCGATCTCCGCGATGCGCGAGGTGCGACCGTAGAGGAGCAGCCGATCGCGATCGCGGATCTCGGTGTCCTCGGCGGGTGCGCCGATGAAGCTCCCGCCCGGGCACTCGATGCCGAGGACCAGGATGCCTTCCCGCGCGAGGCCGGCGTCGGCGAGGGTGCGCCCCGAGAGCCAGTCGCCGGGCCGCACCCACAGGTCCGAGACGCCGTAGTCGTCGCGAAGGTGCAACAGGCGCGCGTAGTCGCGCGCATCGATGTCGGTGAAGCGTCCGAGCGCCCAGCTGATCGCGCGGCACAGGTGCCGGTCGACCCACGCGCTCGAGGAGACGAAGAGGAGCAGCGCGATGCCCCCCGCCAGCACGCCGAGGGCGAGCCACGGGCCCGGCGTGCCGCGCATGTCGACGAACGAGAGCAGCAGCGACGACATGGCCGTGACGATGCCGACGTTCCCCGCCAGCATCAGCCAGGCGACGATCCGCCGGCGGACCGGGTGGCTCACGACGTCCTCCGACTCGGTGGTCGTGAAGCCGGCTCCCGTGAAGGCGGAGCGCGCCTGGAAGCGGGCCGCCTCACGGCCCATGCCCGTGTGCACGAGAGCGACGCTCGCGACCCGGGTGACGAGCATCGAGAGCGTGACGACGAGCAGCACCGAGAAGACGGCGATCATGAAGAGGTCTCCGATTCCATTGCCCCTCCCATCGCGACGTGGCGGATGCGCACGGGCATCTCGGAAGCGTGGGCGCGCTCGGCTTCCGCCTCCCGGAGGGCGGTGACGAACTCGCCGTAGCGCCGCGCGAAGGGCCAGGCCGTCGTGCCGTGGAGCACGGCGCTCAGGAGGACGGTGGTGACGACGACCGCCTCGAGCAGGGCGCCGGTCTCGAGCCGGCCCTCCTCGACGACCACGAGCGCGAAGAGGATCGAGGCCAGGCCTCGCGGGCCGAACCAGCCGAGGAACGCGAAGCTCGCGGGCCGAAGGCCCGAGCCCAGCAGTGACAGCGAGACCGGGAGCATGCGGACCACGGTGAGCGACAGCAGGGCGTACAGCCAGACGGCACCGCTCCCGTGGTGGAGCGCCTCGGGCACCATCATCGCGCCGAACACGAGGAAGACGAGCAGGGTGAGCAGCTGCCCCTCGGCCTCGCCGAACTCGTAGAGGCAGGTACACACCTCGCGCGCGGTGTTGCCCACCGTGAGGCCCGCGACGAACGCGGCGATGAAGCCGTTGCCGCCGACGACCTCGGCCGCTCCGAAGGCGAGGAATGCGATGCCGATTCCGGAGATGCGTTGGAAGGCATCGTTGATCCAGCCCCGGCTCGTTCCCCAGGCCACGACGCGCCCGCCGACGAATCCGACCACCGCGCCGACCAGGGGGCCCAGGGTCACCGCCAGCGCGGCGAATCGGATCCAGTAGCCGGCGTCGCCGGCTTCCTCGCGGGCGCCGGCCAGGGAAGCCAGCACGAGCACCACGGGGAGGGCGATGCCGTCGTTGAGCCCGCTCTCGACGTTCAGGCTCTGCCGGATCCGCACCGGAACCAGGGGGTTGCTCACGACGGCCTGGCCCAACGCCGCGTCGGTCGGCGCGAGGATGGCAGCCAGCAGCAGGGCCTCCATCGCCGAGAGGCCCGGGAAGAGCAGCAGTGCCGTGACGGCGCCCGCCGCGATCGTGAGCGGCATGCCGATGCCGAGCAGCCGGGCCGGCAGGCTCTTCTCGCGGATCAGGCAGGCGAGGTCGATGCGTGCCGCGTCGGTGAAGAGCACCAGGACGAGGGTGATCTCGGCGAGGAGATGGATTCCCTCGCCCTCGACATCGAGATCCAGCCAGCCGAGCCCCGCGCCCCCGAGCAGCAGCCCCGCTCCGACGAAGAACATCGGAGGCGTGAGCGGGCTGCGCTCGGCTTTGCGGGAGATGGCCGCGAAGACGCAGATGGCCAGCGCGACGACGGCGAACGACGCGGGGTCCACGGTGGGTGCGCGTCGCTAGCGATAGGCGGGGTTGTCGAAGTCGAAGCGGCAGCCGGCGTCCCACTCCGAGCGCTGGTTGCCGTGGGCCGGGATGCCGCCCGCGTCCTTCAGCATGCGCGCCATGTGAAGCAGGTTCCAGGTCATGAAGGTGGTGTTGCGGTTGGTGAAGTCGTTCTCGGGTCCCCCCGAGCCGGGATCCATGTAGGAGGGCCCGGGCCCCGCCTCGCCCAGCCAGTCCGCGTCGGCCTGGGGCGGGATCACGTAGCCCAGGTGCTGGAGCGAGTAGAGGATGTTCATGGCGCAGTGCTTGCCGCCGTCCTCGTTGCCGGTGATGAGCGCTCCCCCCACGCGTCCGTAGTAGGCGTACTGCCCCCGCTCGTTGAGCAGGCCCGATGCGGCGTAGAGGCGCTCGATCACCTTCGTGCAGACGGAGGTCTTCTCGCCGAGCCAGATCGAGGTGCCGATCACCAGGATGTCGGCGGCCATCACCTTCTCGAGGATCCCCGGCCACTCGTCCTGCTTCCAGCCGTGCTCCTTCATGTCGGGCTGGACGCCGTAGGCGATCTCGTGATCGACCGGCCGGATCAGCTCGGTCGCGACGCCGTTCTTCTCCATGATCTGCTTCGAGATCTGGATCAGGCCCTCGGTGTGCGAGAGCTCGGGGGATCGCTTCAGGGTGCAGTTCAGGAAGATCGCCTTCAGGTCGGAGAAGTCCCAGCGATGGTTCTCGCAGAGCTGCTCCTGCTTCTCGTTCAAGGTCATTCTCGCTCTCCTCTTCGCAGCCGGCCGGATGGGGCCGGCTGGGGCCGGATGGAACGGTGTTCACACGGCGTGCAGACGGGTGGATGCGGAGTTCGCGAGAACGTTACGCGCGGCCGGCGCGCCGCGGCTAGCCGCTCGAGTAGGCGCGATCCACGTAGTCGGCGAGCATCCGGCGCGCCGAGAAGCCCTGGGCCGCCACGCGGATCGACGAGCGGACCCGCTGGATCCAGGCGCGGGGGACGCCGTTCTCGTCGCGGTCGTGGAAGAGCGGGATCACCTCCTTCTCCAGGAGGTCGAGCAGGGCGCGGGCGTCGCGCTCGTCCTGGTCGTGCGGATCCAGGTTCTCGTCTCCCTGGATCCCCCACCCGTTGGTCCCGTCGTGCGCCTCGATCCACCAACCGTCGAGGACGCTCAGGTTGAGGGCGCCGTTGAGGGCGGCCTTCATCCCGCTGGTGCCGCTGGCCTCGAGAGGCGGCCGCGGCGTATTCACCCAGACGTCACACCCCGAGACCAGGAATCGCGCCATGTGCATGTCGTAGTCGTGCAGGTAGGCGATGCGCTCACCGACCCGCGAATCCGAGCGCACGGTGAAGAGCCCCTGGACGACTCGCTTCGCCTCGTCGTCGGAGGGGTGGGCCTTGCCGGCCAGCAGGATCTGGATCGACTCGGGGCCCTCGAGCAGGTCGAGAGCTCGCGGCAGGTTGATGCTGAACAGGTGCAGGCGCTTGTAGGTGGCCAGCCGCCGGGCGAAGCCCAGGGTCAGGCGGTCCGGGTCGAAGGCGTGCTGGGCCTGCTCCACGTAGTCGGGAGCTTCGCCGCGGGCGAGCCGGTCCATCGTCGCGTGCTCGCGGACGTAGTCGACCAGTCGGCGTCGCAGCTCGCAGCGCACCGCCCACAGCTCCTCGTCCGGGACGTCGTCCAGAAGCTCCCAGAGCTCCGGCTGCAGGCTGCGCTGCTCCCAGTCGTGGCCCAGGTAGCGGGTGAGCAGGCTGCGAACGGGCTCCGCCATCCAGGTGCTCACGTGGACTCCGTTGGTCACGTGGCCGATGGGCACCGTCTCGTCGCTCTTGCTTCCGAACAGGGGCCGCCAGATGCCTCGGGCCACGGCACCGTGGCGCTGGCTCACGCCATTTCGCACCTCGCTCATGCGCAGTGCCAGGCAGGTCATCCCCGGCAGCTCCTCCGCGTCTCCGGGATGAACCCGCGCCAGCCCCTCGAGCTCGGACCAGGTGGTCGCGAGGCGCTCGTCGAGGCCCGAGAAGACGCGATGCATCTCCTCGGCCGAGTAGCGTTCGTTGCCCGCCGGTACGGGCGTATGAGTCGTGAAGATCGTGCTCGCTCGCGCCCGCCCGAGGGCCTCCTCGAAGGTGAAGCCTTCGGCAACCTGCTCGGACGCCAGCTCGAGCGAGGCCAGCGCCGCGTGCCCTTCGTTGAGATGGATCAGGGCCGGATCGATCTCCATCGCGCGCAGGGCGCGGATCCCGCCGATGCCGAGCAGCGCGTACTGGGCCAGGCGCGTGTCCCGATCTCCGGCGTAGAGGCGCGACGTGATCCAGCGATCGATGGGCGCATTCGAGAGCACGTTCGTGTCCAGCAGGAAGAGCGGGGTGCGGCCGATCGAGAAGCGCCAGACGTGGGCGGTCACGTCGCGGCCGCGGATCGGAACGTGGATCTCGAGGGGCGCCCCGTCGTGCGTGATCCGCGCCCCGGGGAGCCTGGGTGCATCGCTCTCCACCCAGTACTCGTTCTGCCAGCCCGAGATGTCCATGCGCTGGCGGAAGTAGCCCTGCCAGTAGAGCAGGCCGATGCCGACCAACGGGAACGCGGCATCGGAGGCGGCCTTGAGCAGGTCTCCGGCCAGCACGCCGAGACCGCCGGAGTAGATCGGCAGCGAGCCGTGGACTCCGAACTCGGCGCACAGGAAGGCCACGGGGTGATCGGGGTCGAAGCCGTCGACCGTTCGTGGCGCGCTCGACTCGACGGCGATGCACTCCTCGAGGGAGTAGGCTTCGCGGATCAGCTCGCGGTTGGTCGACACCTCCTCCAGGGCGGAAGTGGGGACCTCCTGCAGCAGCCGCACGGGATTCCGGCCGCACGCGGCCCAGCGCCAGGGATCGATCGCCGCGAAGAGCGCGTCCCCGCCGGTCGTCCAACACCAGCGGTAGTTGAACGCGATGCGAGCGAAGGGCGCCATGTTCGAGGGAAGCCGCGCGGCGAGCTGATCCGCCGCAACGCGCAGGTCGTCCGCTCCCGCCAGCTTCTCGCTCATCGGCCCTCGTCCCTCCAGACTGCTCGGCTTCCGGACGCGTGCCCTGGTGTCGCCGGACCCGCCCCCGGGATCTGTCGCCCCGGCGAAGGATACCGGGAACCTCGGCCCTGGGGCAGCGATTCGCGTTCCCCGGTCGTCGTTTGCGGCGCGGGCGCGCGCTATCCTGTCGCCCGGGGGCGCGCCTCCAGGCCGACTCCCCTCGAAGAACGAATGCTCTGAGCAAGCCTTGAGCGTCTGGCCCGGAAATCCTCAGCCTCTCGGCGCCCACTGGGACGGCCTCGGGACCAACTTCGCGCTCGCCAGCGAGCGGGCCACCTCGGTTCGCCTGTGTCTCTTCGACTCACCCGGCGATGCGGAGCCGGCCCACGAGACCCGGCTGAGCAGACATGAGCACGGGGTCTGGCACGCCTACCTGCCCGAAGTACAGCCATCCCAGGTCTACGGCTACCGGGTCGACGGCCCTTGGGAGCCCGAGGTCGGGAACTGCTTCAATCCGGCCAAGCTGCTGCTCGACCCCTACGGCCGGGCCATCGCCGGAAACCTGCACTGGGACTCTTCGCTCGCAGGTGCCCGGCCCGATGGGCGCCGGGACCTCTCCGACAGCGCGCCCTACGTGCCGCGGAGCGTGGTCATCGACTCCTCCTTTCCCTGGGGAGACGATCGCCCCCCGCGGACGCCCTGGAGCCGCACCGTCCTCTACGAGTGCCACGTCAAGGGAATGACCGCCTTGCATCCGGAAGTCCCCGAGGAGCAGCGGGGCACCTTCCGGGGGCTGGCCTCCGAGCCCGTGATCGATCACCTGCTCGATCTCGGTGTCACCGCGGTCGAGCTGCTTCCGGTACAGCACCGGGTCTCGGAGGCGCCGCTCGTCCGTAGAGGGCTCGACAACTACTGGGGCTACAACCCCGTCGGCTTCTTCGCCCCCGATTCCCGCTTCGCACAGGGGGACACGGGCGAGCAGGTGCTCGAGTTCAAGCAGATGGTCCGCAGCTTCCATCTGGCGGGCATCGAGGTGATCCTCGACGTCGTGTTCAACCACACGGCCGAGGGCGGTGCGGACGGTCCCGTGCTGTGCTGGCGCGGGCTCGACGATCGCGCGACCTACCATCGCGACCCGACGGAGCCCACGCGCTACGCGAACTACACCGGCTGCGGCAACAGCGTGGATGCGTCCAACCCGCGCACGCTGCAGCAGATCCTCGACTGCCTTCGCTATTGGGTCGAGGAGATGCACGTGGATGGGTTCCGCTTCGACCTGGCGCCCACGCTTTCGCGTCAGAGCTCCGGGGAGCTCCAGGTCGAGCGCTTCTTCGCCCTGATCGAGCAGGATCCCGTGCTCGCGCCGGTGAAGCGGATCGCCGAGCCCTGGGACCTGGGACCCGACGGGTACTCCCTCGGGCGCTTCCCGGGCGAGTGGAGCGAGTGGAACGATTCGTACCGTACGGCCGTGCGCCGCTTCTGGCGCGGCGACGAGGGCGTTCTCGGGGCCTTCGCCTCGGCGGTCTCCGGCAGCGCGCCCGTCTTCGAGCCCGGGGATCGCCTGCCCTCGGCCAGCATCAACATGGTGACGAGTCACGACGGCTTCACGCTGCGGGACTGGGTCAGCTACGAGGAGCGTCACAACGAGGCGAACGGCGAGGAGAACCGCGACGGGAGTACCCACAACTGGAGCCGCAACTGGGGCGTCGAGGGGCCGACCGACGACGAGGGGGTGGAGACGATTCGCGGGCGCCTCGCGCGCTGCATGCTGGCGACCCTGACCCTCTCCCAGGGCGTTCCCATGCTCCTCCACGGCGACGAGCTGTCGCGGACCCAGCGCGGCAACAACAACGCGTACTGTCAGGACAACGAGATCAGCTGGCTCGACTGGAGCCAGGAGCCCGACGACCCGGGAGACCTGCGCTCCTACGTCGCTCGCCTCCTCGACCTTCGCTCCGAGAGCCCGCTGCTGCGCCGCCCCCGATTCTTCGACGGTGAGCTGGACCCCGAGACCGGGGAGAAGGACGTCATATGGCTGCGGCCGGACGGTGAGGAGATGAAGGGGGCCGACTGGGAAGCTCGCGAAGCGCATTCCCTCGGCATGTGGATCCCCCACGGCCCCAACCGCGACGAGGACGAGAGGGGCCAGCTCATCGCGGCCGAGACGCTGCTGCTGATCTTCAACGCCGCGAGGCGTGGCGTGCGATTCCGCCTGCCCGATACCGGCCGAGCCGGCGTCTGGCGGCGCAAGCTCTGCTCCTGCGGCAGCGTGGAGCGGCTGCTGCGGAGCTCGCACACCCGCGTCCCGGCCCAGTGCGTGACGCTCCTGTCGTTCCAGGAGAGCCCGTGAGCGCGACTCCCGCCGTGGCCGACGACGAGGGACGGGGCCGGCTTCGCGAGGCGCTCCTCGCCTCGGAGCTGGCCGAGCCCCAGCGTCTGCTCGGTCTCCACTCGCGTGACGGGAACGGCTTCGCGGTGGCCGTGTGGCATCCGGAGGCGAGCGGCGCCGAGCTGCTCCTCGACGACGGCGTCGTCCAGCCGCTGGACGGCGGACCCTGGCCCGGCCTCTTCGAGGGAATCCTGACCACCGCCTTGCCGCCCCGCTATCGGGTCCGTTTCCTCTTCGCCGATTCGGCGCCCTGGGAGGTGGACGATCCGTATCGATTCCCGTCGAGCCTCGGCGACCTCGACCTCCACCTCTTCGCCGAGGGCACCCATCGATCCCTGTGGAAGGTCCTGGGGGCCCACCCCTGCGTCCTCGACGGCGTAGAGGGCGTTCGCTTCGCCGTCTGGGCACCCCGCGCGACGCGCGTATCGGTGGTCGGAGACTTCTGCGAGTGGGATGGCCGCCGCCTGCCCATGCGCCGGGCCGGGTATTCCGGCGTGTTCGAGCTCTTCGTTCCCGGGCTCCAGCCGGGAGCGCGATACAAGTTCGAGATCAAGACCGCGGATGGGTCGCTGCGTCTCAAGACCGACCCGTTCGCCTTCCGGATGGAGCGACCACCCGAGTGCGCGGCACGGGTCGAGCGCTCCGGGCACGTCTGGAGCGACGACGAGTGGCTGGCGGGCCGGAGCCCGACTCCGCTCCACGAGCCCCTTTCGATCTACGAGGTGCACCTCGGCTCCTGGCGTCGGCAGCGCGACGGAAGCCACCTCGGCTACGCGGAGCTGGCCCGGCAGCTGGTCGGCCATTGCCGGCGCTTCGGCTTCACGCACATCGAGCTCTTGCCCATCACCGAGTACCCCTTCGACGGCTCCTGGGGCTACCAGGTGAGCGGCTACTTCGCGCCCACGTGCCGCTACGGCGAGCCGGACGACTTCAAGACCTTCGTGGACGTCTGCCACCAGGGCGGGGTGGGCGTGATCCTGGACTGGGTGCCGGCGCACTTCCCACGAGACGACTTCGCGCTGCGCCGCTTCGACGGCGAGCCGCTCTACGAGTACGCGGATCCGAGACTCGGCGAGCATCCCGACTGGGGCACCCTCGTCTTCGACTTCGGTCGCAACGAGGTGCGCAACTTCCTGATCGCGAGCGCGCTCTTCTGGCTGCAGGAGTACCACCTCGACGGGCTGCGAGTGGATGCCGTGGCCTCCATGCTCTATCGCGACTACAGCCGCGAGCCGGGAGACTGGGTGCCCAACCTCCATGGAGGCCGCGAGAACCTCGAGGCCGTGTCCTTCCTCCGGGAGCTCAACCGCGCCGTGCACGAGGAGTGCCCGGGCTGTCTGACCATCGCCGAGGAGTCGACCGCCTGGCCGGGCGTCTCGCGGGCCGAAGGCGAAGGCGGGCTCGGCTTCACCTTCAAGTGGAACCTGGGCTGGATGCACGACACCCTCCGCTACTTCGGTCGCGAGCCGATCCACCGCCGTTGGCACCAGGACGAGCTCACCTTCGCCTCGCTCTACGAGCACTCGGAGCACTTCCTGATGCCGCTCTCCCACGACGAGGTCGTGCACGGCAAGGGCTCGCTGCTCTCGCGCATGCCGGGCGACGACTGGCAGCGGTTCGCCAATCTGCGGGTCCTGCTCGCCTACCAGTACACCCGTCCGGGCAAGAAGCTGCTCTTCATGGGCACCGAGCTCGCCCCTTCCGGCGAGTGGGACGCCGGAGCAAGCCTCGACTGGCGTCTCGGCGAAGACCCGCGCCGGGCCCGCTTCGCACGATTCCTCGAGGCGCTCGGCGCGCTGTACCACGCCCACCCGTGCCTGTGGCGGAGCGATCCCTCGCCGGAGGGGTTCCACTGGGTGGACTGCGACAACCGGGAGGAGTCGATCCTCGTCTACCTCCGGCGGTTCTACGACGACGAGCTGCTCGTGGTGCTGAACCTGACGCCCGCCCCCCGCCCCGACTACCGCATCGGGGTGCCGCGGCCGGGAGTCTGGCGGGCCTTGCTGTGCAGCGACTACACCGAGTTCGGCGGGAGTGGCTACGGCGGACGCCTCCGCACGGAGTCCGAGCCCGCTCCGCTGCACGGCGAGGCCGACTCGATCCGCATCGCCCTGCCTCCCCTCTCGGCCACGGTCCTGACGCGCGACCCCTCGTGAGCCAGCGCCCGCTCCTGCACGCCCTGGCCGAGCGGGTCGGGATCCTCCCTGGCCACCACTCGGCCCTCGATGGCCGGTACGTCGAGACCCGCGACGGCACCCGCGTGGCCTTGCTGGCCGCGCTCGGGTTCGACGCCAGCACCGAGGCGACGGCCGAGGAGGAGCTCACCCGGCTCGAGGCGCAGGCGGCGGATGCCGGGGGCATGGCTGAGGCTCCCGCCTCTCGTTGTGTGAGCGCCTGGGAGCGGCTCGGCCCTTCCGGTGGCTTCGGCTTCTGCGTCAACCTGTACAGCCTGCGCTCCAGCCGGAACCTCGGCTTCGGCAACCTCGCAGACCTGTCGCTCCTGGTCCGCCGCGCCGGGGCCGAAGGCGCGGCCTTCGTCGGGGTGAACCCGCTCCACGCCCTCCCGCCCGGCGGGGTCTGCCCCTACCTGCCTTCGAGCCGATTGTTCCGTCACCCGTTGTACCTCGATCCCACGGCCATCCCGGAGCTCGTCCACACACCCGAGGCGGGCCGCCGCCTCGAAGGGGAGGCGTTCCGCGAAGAGCGGGAGAGGCTGCGCTCGAGCGAGCAGCTCGACGTGGTGGCGGTGGGCGCGCTGCTCGAGACGATCCTCTCGCCCCTCCACGCGAGCTTCCGACGCGGCGTCTGCGGCAGCGAGCGGACGCGCGCCTTCGAGCGCTACCGGCACGAGCAGGGCCCGGCCCTCGCGAACCATGCGCTCTTCGAGGCCCTGGGGGACTTCTTCGAGCGCGGGGGGATGGGCCGCGACTGGCGTCGGTGGCCCGCGCCCTTCCGCTCCCCGGGCTCGAGCGAAGCGCGGAAGTTCGGGGAGGAGCACGCCGCCGAGGTCGAGCGCCACGCGTGGATCCAGTTCGAGCTCGATCGCCAGCTCGGGGAGGTGGCGGACGAGGCGCGCCGGGCCGGCCTCTCCCTGGGCCTCTACACCGACCTCGCGCTCGGGAGCGATCCGGCGGGGAGCGACGCGTGGTCGTTCCCCGAGAGCTTCGTCTCCGGCGTGCGCGTCGGCGCTCCGCCGGACGCCTTCTCTCCCGAGGGTCAGGAGTGGGGCTTCCCGCCACTCGACCCGGGCGCCCTGCCGCAGGATGGGTACGCGTTCTTCACCCACCTGCTGCGAGCCGGCTTTCGCCACGCCGGCGCCCTTCGGATCGACCACGCGATGTGCCTCGAGCGGCTCTTCTGGATCCCGGAAGGTCGTCCGCCTTCGGAAGGCGCGTACGTGCGCTACCCGCGAGACGCGCTTCTCGGCGTGCTCGTTCGCGAGAGCCTGCGCCACGGTGCGGCCGTGATCGCCGAAGACCTGGGCACCGTTCCCGAAGGCTTCGGGCACGCGCTCGCCGAGCGGGGGATCCTGTCGTCGCGGGTCGCGCTCTTCGAGCGGGACGACCTTGGCTTCCGGCCTTCGGGCGAGTACCCGCGCGAGACCCTGGTCACGGCCAACACCCACGACCTTCCGCCGCTCGCGGCGCTCGCCGGAGACTCGGACCTTCGCCTCCGGCACTCCGTGGGCCACCTGCCCGACGATGCCGCGCTCGAAGCAGCGCAGGTCGAGCGTGCGCGCGACCGCGAGCAGCTGGACGACCGACTGCGAAGCGAGGGCTTCCTGCGCGAGGGCGAGGTGCGTCCGACCGATCGGGCGGCTGCGCTCACTGCCTTTCTCTGCGCCACGCCTGCCTGTCTGGTAGGCGTGTCGCTGGACGACCTGGCCCTCGAGATCGAGCCCGTGAACCTGCCCGGGGTCCCTCCCGAGCGACACCCGAGCTGGCGCCGGCGTGTGCGACGGCCGCTCGAGACCCTGCTCGACGCGGAGCCGGCCCGAGCCTGCCTGGCGGCGATTCCGGCGAGCCGGCGTGCGCCCCGCTAGGCGAGCGCGGCGACGTCAGCCGACGTGCTGGCTGAGCTCGACCCGGGGCAGCAGCACACTCTCGGCGACGTTGCGCCATGCGTAGCGCTTGGCCGTCGCCTGCCCGGCTCGGCGCATTCGCCGCACCTCGGCCTCGTTGCCCCGAAGCCGGCGGTAGAGGCTCATGAACTCCGCGGGAGCGCCGGTCTCGAGCACCAGGGCATTCTGCCCGGGCTGGGCGTAGTCCTCGCCCGAGTTGCCCGTGCAGGTGACGCCGCCCGCGGCCATCGCCTCGAGGCCTACGAGTCCGAAGGGCTCGTGGCCGCTGTTGGCCATCACGGCGTCCGACGAGCGGAACAGGACGCGGCGCGCCACCGGATCCACGTGGGAGCGCAGGTTCACCACGTCGGCCTGGCCCACTCCCTGGATCGCATCGAGCAGGCCCTCGGCGCCCGGCTCGCTCCAGGTGCGGTCGACCACCTTCAGGCCGTGTGCTCTCGCCGCGTCCAGGACCTCGGAGCCGTACTCCTCGGCCCCGCCCCGAGCCAGGAGCAGGGGGCGCCAGTTCTGGCGCTTCATCTCGGCTACGAGGCCCAGGGTCTCGAGCCAGCGCTTGTCCGGATCCCAGCGGGCCATCTTCGCCAGCACCGTGCGGTCGCGCAGGCGGCTTCGCGCCGCCGCGACGGCGCCCCGGGGAGGTGCGTCGAAGGCCTCGGCCCCGAGGCCGTTCGGGATCACCGACGCATCGGCGCCCCACTCCCGCATCCGGTGCTTCATGTATCGGCTCACGGTGGTGATGCGGGCGGCATTGCCGAGCTCCGTCCACGGGATCTGATCGAAGCCGAAGGTGTTGTTCGCGTTCCACAGCATGGTGACCCGGTCTCGCAGGCCCCGGTAGCGCAGCAGCCACTCCAGGTGCAGCACGGCGTCCACCGTCTGCCACTCCTCGGCCAAGATGACCGCCCGGCCCCCCTCCTCGAGGTGGGGTGCCAGCCGCTCCACCAGGAAGGGCGGAAGCGATGCGTTGTACTCGGCACGCTTGCCCAGCTCGCCCTGGTAGACGTGCTCGGGATGGTGCTGGCTGACCCACTGGCACCACCGGTGGAGGTGCAGATCGCCCTGCCGCTCGTATCCGGGCAGGCCGGGGTCGCCGACGTACCAGAGGTGGGTCTCGAAGCCGAGCGAGGAGAGCGTTTCGGAGAGACCCATCACGCGGGTCGCGAGCCCTCCGGCTCGGGAGTACTGATCCGGTCCTTCGAAGGAGAGGATGTGGAATTGCACGGCGCGCCTTATGGGGGGTGGGGGGGTTGGGGATGAGGGGGATGCCCGAAGCACATTCAAACTGTGTGCCGTTACGCGGGTGTCAAATTTCTGTGTCGGTCTCGTCGCGGGAGGAGCCTGGGGCGGCTGGCCAGAGGGCCAGGCAGTGCGGCCGGTGCGCGGTTCGAGCACAGCTCGCTGGATCGTCGGGTCTGTGCGCTGCGTCCGTCTGTCGCGCAGCCGACGCCGGGTGGAGTGGAGGCGCTCAGTACTTCCCGAGCGCCTGGTTGATCCACTTGTGCAGCGTGTGATACGTGAAGCCCGGCTTCACGTACATCACCGCACAGGTGCCGGTGTGGACGTCGAGGCCGCGCTCGCGAGCGATCTCGAGGGCCTCGGGCGTGTCGCGATTCATGTGGATCCACACGTCGCGGATGCCCGCGTCCGCCGCCCGGCGGACCCACTCGGCCGTCTCTTCCCGGGGTGACTCCAGCACCACGGCCTCCACGGGCTCGGGAAGGGAGTCGAGGTCGGGGTACGTCGGCTCGCCCTCGATGTCGCCGACCGATGGGTCGACGGCGAACACCTTCTTCCCCTGTTTCTTGAGCTCGCCGAAGCTGAGCGTCGGAAAGGGCTTCTTCTCGGAGTGGGCTACGAACGCGAAGCTGTCGTGGGTCCAGAATTCCTCGTTCGGGGTGGGCATGGCGGGATCCTCCCGCTCCCCCGTGTGCAAGGGCCGTGCCTCCGAGCCCCGCCGGCTCGAGCCGCCTCGAGCCGATTCAGCCCGGGCTCGCGGCGGCAGCGGGGCCCCGAGCCTCAGGGGTGGGGCGTGTGTCCCGTGGGTCCGGTCCCGTTGATCCGGTCCCGTGGGTCCGTTGGGTCGGTCCGCTCCGGTGGTCCGGGCGGACCGCCCGGCTCAGCGCGGGTCCACCGAGTCGGCCGTCACGAGGATCGGCGTGCCGTCGAAGCGCACCAGGCCGAAGGCTCCGCCGGGCTCGGTCACCGTGCGGAGGTAGTCCTGGAGCAGGCTGATGGCCACGGTCTCCCCGGCCACCAGGCCGTCGTCGCCGTCGGCGCGCCAGTGGACGCCCGCGATGTTCCGGCCCAGGGCGATGTTGCTCGCGAGCTTGTTCAGCTCGCCTCCGAGGGTGAGGCGCTCGCGGCGGTAGCGGGTGAGGCGGTTTCCGCCCCGATTCGGGACCACCGGGCGCGGGATCTCGAAGTCCTCGTCGAAGAAGGCCTTGAGCACGGTGACGCAGGCGCCGGCGATCGTGGCATGCCCCGCCGGGTACGACGGATGCGTCGGCGAGCCCTCCGGGAAGGCCTGGGGCAGCAGGTAGGTGCCCTGGCGCCAGAACACGTGGTCGAGCACCGGAGAGTCGAGGAACTCGTCGTGGATCGGGTAGGAGGCCGAGCCCACGAGGTGCTGGTGCACGCGCCCGCCGAAGGCCTCGGGCCGGAGCTTCCGGTGGACGAGCCACTTGTGGAACCAGGCGGCCCGCAGCCCCACGACGCCGGCCCGGGCCACGAGGTCGAGGATGGCGGCACCCCCGAAGGTGACGAAGCCCGCTTCGCGCAGCGCAGTGGCGTAGGGGCTCGGGTCGAGCGCGGGGGCGCCGAAGCCGAGCGCGATGAGCGCCGCGTTCAGGTAGGCCTGGTAGCTGAAGTCCCGGTGCACGTACTCGCCGAGATCCCGCCCGCAGGTGATGAAGCGGGCGCGGCGCCGCAGGGGCACGTCCGAGCTCGGGAGCTGGCCGCGCTGGACGGCGAGCCAGCTCTCGACGTCGGTCATGAAATCCGCGCCGCGAACGGGCGCCTTCGCGGTCTGCCGGTTGGTGCGATTGCCGTAGGGGATGGCGAGGAGCAGGAACTGCGAGAGGAAGGGGCCCGCGAGGTCGCCCGGCGTCTGGCCGCGGAAGAGCGTGTCCGGCGTGATGTCGCCGTGCCGACCCCGGGGGCCGGTGAAGTCGCTGAAGCGCGAGAGATCCCGGGCGGCGCGCTCGACGAGCCGGCTGTCGTCGTACCGATCGAAGGGCACGTCGCGGGTGAGGGCCATCCAGTAGACCTCACCCGCCTCGGCGGCTTGACGCGCGCTCGCGAAGGCGTGGACGGCCGGCATGTCGATCTTGTGCGAGTCGGCGCCTCCGAGCGAGAACGCGTTGGCCGCGCGCGGGTTGGCGAGCGCGGCCGGGCCCCCGGCCGGGATGGCGTCGAAGTCGGCCTGCTCGTTGGTCTCGAGGGCGAGCAGGAAGGCGTCGTAGGCCGCGGGATCCACCTCGCCCAGGTCGTCGTGGGGCAGGGTCTTGGAGAAGCTCGCGAGCCGGCTCGGGTAGAGCTCCTCGTCGCCGTTGCACGGGAGGTCGGGCACCGGGGCCTCGGCCTGTCGCTCGGCCGCATCGATGCGGCGCTCGAGGGCCTCGGCCTCGCGTTCCGCAGTCGGCAGCGGGCCGATCTCGGCGGCGGATCCGGCGCGCGGCACACCCAGTCCGGCGATCACCGAGAGCCCCGCCGTGGTGCCGGCCCCCATCAGGAAGCCCCGCCGTGACGTCTTCGGCCCCTCCGTCGATGCTTCCTCTCCCGCGAACCGCCTGCTGCTCCGCTGCTCACTCGACACGACCTTCTCCCTCGGGCCCGCTCGCTCGGCCGGCCTCTGAACGTGGTTCCACCTGAATGGGGAGGTGCGCGCTGGAGAGCGGTTCGTGACGTTTCGCGGAGCCCATGCCCCCGAGGGGTCGCCGTGCCCCGACATCCTGGTCTCGGGAACAGGAAAGGGCTGGGGAGGTCTGGGGCTGTTCGTCCCGATCTGACCCGGACGGACGCGGGCCGCGATCACCGCGCCCTCGGTTTCCCGCGCGAGTTCCGCCGATTCGTCGAGGCTGCGGCGTCGTCTCGTTATGATGCTCGCCGTTGCGCACGTTCGTGTGCAGAGGGGGGCTCCTCGACACCGTGACCTGGCTCCAGGCGCTGTTCCGCTTCGTTTCGGGTAGCGCCCGCGACCTCACGCCGATCGTCCTGGTCATCGCGCTCTTCCAGCTGCTCGTGCTGCGGCAGCCGCTCCCCGAGCTCGGCAGCGTCCTCTTCGGCCTGCTGCTGGTGCTGCTCGGGCTCTCGTTCTTCGTGCGCGGCCTCGATCTCGGGCTCTTCCCGCTCGGCGAGAGCATGGCCCACGCCTTCGCGCGCAAGGGCTCCCTCGTCTGGCTGCTCGTGTTCTCGTTCGCGCTCGGCTTCAGCACGACCGTCGCCGAGCCGGCGCTGATCGCGATCGCGGAGGAGGCGTCGGAGATCGTGGCCCAGGCGGGCGGCATCGCCGATACCGAGGACTCGCGCGAGGGCTACGCGATCGGCCTGCGACTCACGGTGGCGGCGGCGGTCGGCGTGGCCCTCGTGATGGGGGTCTTCCGCATCCTCATGGGCTGGCCCATCCACCTGGTGATCGCCGGCGGCTACGTGATCGTGGTCGCGATGACGGCCTTCGCGCCCAAGGAGATCATCGGCATCGCTTACGACTCCGGCGGCGTCACCACGTCGACCATCACCGTGCCCCTGGTGACGGCGCTCGGCGTCGGCCTCGCCTCCTCGATCGAGGGCCGCAATCCCGTGGTCGACGGCTTCGGCCTGATCGCCTTCGCCTCGCTCACGCCGATCATCTTCGTGCTCGGCTACGGGATGCTCCGATGATCCCCTTCCTGTGGGACCTGCTCGAGACCGCGGTCGAGACCCTGCGGGACGTCCTGCCCATCGTCTCGATCCTGGCCGTCTTCCAGCTCTTCGTGCTCCGGCGGCCCCTGCCGGACCCGGTGCGGCTGCTGGGCGGGATCGCCTGCGTGATGGCCGGCCTCGTGCTCTTCCTGATGGGCCTCGAGCAGGCGGTGTTCCCGCTGGGGAAGTCCATGGCCGCCCAGCTGACCTCGCCCGAGGTGCTCGGCACCGTCGGGAAGCCCGACGACGCGGTCATCGACCCCAGGGGCTACTGGTGGGTCTACCTCTTCGCGTTCGCCATCGGCTTCAGCACGACCATCGCCGAGCCCGCGTTGATCGCGGTCGCCATCAAGGCCGAGGAGCTCTCGGGCGGGGCCGTCGGCGCCTGGGGCCTGCGCATCGCGGTGGCCATCGGCGTCGCCTTCGGAATCAGCCTCGGCGCCTACCGGATCGTCATCGGAGCTCCTCTCCACTACTTCATCGCGGTGGGCTACGTGGTGGTGGTCGTGCAGACGCTCTTCGCCCCGAAGCTGATCGTCCCGCTCGCCTACGATTCGGGCGGGGTCACGACCTCGACGGTGACGGTCCCGCTGGTTGCGGCGCTTGGCCTCGGGCTGGCCGAGGCGATTCCCGGGCGAAGCCCGCTCGTCGACGGCTTCGGCCTGATTGCCTTCGCCAGTCTCTTTCCCATGATCACCGTCATGACGTACGCCCAGGCATCGGAGTGGCGGGCCGCGCGCCACGCACGGGCCCGTTCCGCGCGCCCCCCGGCGTCCGAGGAGGATCCGACATGAGGTTCAAGCTGTTGGTGGCGATGGTGGACGACCACCTGACGGCCCCCGTGACCGAGGCCGCCCGCAAGGCGGGAGCGACCGGGTGTACCGTCCTGACCAACGCGCGGGGCGAAGGCCTCGAGAAGAAGAAGACCTTCCTCGGCCTCACCCTCGAGACGCAGCGGGACATGATCCTGCTGCTCGTCGAAGAGCACCGCGCCCGCTCGATCCTCGAGACCCTCGGTGAGGCGGGCGAGTTCGACGCGACGTCGGGTACGGGGATCGCATTCCAGATCGACGTGGAAGACGCAGTGGGAGTGGCCCATCAGGTGGCGAGCATCACTCCGAGCCTGCAGGAGGAAGAGCTGTGACGGAGAAGACGATCGTGCGCGTGGCCGACGTGATGGAGCAGGACTTCGCGGTGGTGGACGGAGTGGCCACGGTCGCCGAGGCGCTCGCGATCATGAGGGAGCGGGAGGCCCACTTCCTGATCGTCTCGAAGCGCCACGACGACGACGAGTTCGGCATCGTGATGATCCGCGACATCGCCGAGCACGTGCTGGCACCCAACCGCTCGCCCGAGCGCACCAACGTCTACGAGATCATGTCGAAGCCGGTGCTCTCGGTGAAGCCGGAGATGGACATCCGCTACTGCGC
>JASJCN010000308.1 GCA_030065975.1 Myxococcota bacterium | reverse complement strand
CTACGTGTTCCAGCGCACGCCGTCGTCGATCGACGTCAAGCACAACCCGCCGACCGATCCGGAGTGGGCCGCCGAGCAGGGAGACGGCTGGCACCAGCACCGGATGGACAACTTCAACGCGCTCGTGTCCGGCGTCCCGCAGGAGATCGACCTGGTCCAGGACGGATGGACCGACCTGATCGGCAAGCTCGTCGTCGGCATGCAGCAGGGGCGCAGCAACGACTTCTCGCCGGAGGGCATCGCCAAGGCCGTCGAGCTCGCCGACTTCGAGAAGATGGAGGAGATCCGCGCCCGCGTGGAGGCGACCGTCAAGGATCCCGAGACGGCCGAGGCGCTGAAGCCGTACTACCGGCAGTTCTGCAAGCGCCCCTGCTTCCACAACGAGTATCTCGAGACCTTCAACCGCGAGAACGTGACCCTCGTCGACACCAAGGGGAAGGGCGTCGAGCGCATCACCAAGAAGGGCGTCGTGGTCGACGGCGTGGAGTACGAGCTCGACTGCCTGATCTACGCGAGCGGCTTCGAGGTGGGCACCGACTACTCGCGACGAGCGAGCTTCCAGATCCACGGCCGCCTGGGAGAGACCCTCTCCGAGCGCTGGTCGGGGGGCGTGCGCTCCCTGCACGGAATGCACGTCCACGGCTTCCCCAACTGCTTCATCATGAGCA
This sequence comes from Myxococcota bacterium, assembly GCA_030065975.1. Classification (GTDB taxonomy): domain Bacteria; phylum Myxococcota_A; class UBA9160; order UBA9160; family UBA6930; genus JASJCN01. The sequence continues at coordinate 6,654 of JASJCN010000308.1, read as the reverse complement.
ACCCCCAGGCCGGCTTCACCGCGAGCTATCCGCACATGCTCAACGAGCAGGCGAAGCACCTGGCCTACATCATTCGCCACGGCCTCAACGAGGGGCTTCGCGCGGTCGAGGCCACGGCCGAAGGCGAGCAGGGCTGGGTCGACCAGTGCATCGCCAAGGCCCAGGTGGGCGGCGAGTTCTTCGAGAACTGCACGCCGGGCTACTACAACAACGAGGGCAAGACCGGCGAGCGCAGCGCCCAGGACGGCTTCTACGGCGGAGGTTCTCCGGAGTTCATCCGGATCCTCGAGGGCTGGCGCCAGGCCGGAGACCTGGCCGGCCTCGAGCAGCGTTAGGCATGGCAGGGCGGGGGGCGGCGGCCGATCCGGGCCACTCGGGCTCGTTGGATCGCGTGACGCGTTCGCGTCTCGCGATCTGCGACGCCTGCCTCGACCTGATCCAGGAGGGCGTGCTCCAGCCGAGCGCGGACCAGATCTCCGATCGGGCCGGACTCTCGCGACGCTCCATCTTCTACCACTTCAAGGACCTCTCCGAGCTCTACGATGCGGTGGTCGAGGTTGGGATGCAGCGCTGTGCCCCGCTGCTGAAGGAGATCCCGCGCGAGCTCCCCGTCGCCGAGCGCGTGGCGGCCTTCGTCGATGCGCGCGGCCGCTTCTTCGAGGCGACGGCGCCCTTCACCCGAGCGCTCACGGCGCAGGTGCTGGTGGGCGCCGCCAGCGGCGAGGCCTGGCGCGTCTCGCGAGAGGGCCTCGAGGCCCAGCGCGCCGACATCGAGGCGCTCCTCGCTTCGGAGCTCGGGACGCTCGCGCTGCGCGAGCGCACGGAGCTCGTGGACGCCATGGCCGCCGCGATCAACGCGCCCTCGTGGGAGTACCTGCGCCGCAGCCGGGGGCTCTCGATGGCCCGGGCCCGCGGTGTCCTCGATCGGACCGTCCGCGCCCTGCTCGAGGACGCCGGCATCGCGACGAGCTAGCGGGCGCCCGGCGCGGGGCTGCCCAGAGCCGAAGGAATTTGCACAGCTGCCGCAGGTTGTGCACCCCCTTCCCCGCAGGAGACCGCCTCGCGCCCACCCGCGGGGCGCTCAACAGCTCGCTGGTGCGCGCAGAGCCGATTCACGCCGGATCTGAATAGATGGCACGCCTCGTGCTTCCAAGGGGTACGAGGAGATGATCATGGCCCTGGAAGCGCGACCCCGACGCCCGGAAACCGAGATCGTTCAGACCACCCTGCTCGAGCTGGTGCAGGTGGTGAGCGAGGTGGCCCGCAACGAACGAGAGGTGGTGGCCACGGTCAAGGATCTCCTGCGCAGTGGACGCGTCCGGCTCACGGGCAACTTCCGCGACGATCCGCCCGTGCACTAGAGGCGTACCGGGGGTCAGGCTCCGGGCTCGGCCCCCGCACGGACCCGGTCGCGGAACGGGGCGAACACGTCCGTCGGCCGCAGGTAGGGGCGATGCGGCCAGGGATCGGCACGGTCGTCGCTCGCCGCGGCGAAGCCCAACGATGCGGCTCGGGTGATCGCACCGTGGGTCCCGACCTGCCCTCCGATCAGACTGGTCCCGTAGTGGGTGAGAGCGGGGCCCGTACTCCACGCGTCGTGCATGGAGAAGAGGACGTTGGCCGGGTACTGCACGAGGTCCACGAAGGCCGAGCGGATGCGGCCGATGGCATCGGGTAGGGCATGGTCGGCGGAAGCAGCGAAGAGCTCGCGATCCGGAGCCCAGCCGTCTCGAAGAACACCCCGAGCGGCGAGACCATCGAAGACGATCCGGTGATCCAGCGGGTCCCCCGGGATCCCGGCCGTGGCGTCGGGCTCGTAGCGCAAGTGATCTCCGCGCCAGGAGATGCGGGCCGTCTCGAGCGATCCATCCGGCCGCGGGCGGAAGACCAGGCAGCCCGAGGGCGTTCGCGCGAAGCAGAGGGCGACGCCCGGCGCCCGCGCGATGGCGCCCGCCACCTCGACGGACCGACTCGGGTCGCAGTGTGCGACCCCCGCGCCCACGTCTCCGCACGGCGCGAGCATCACGCCGTCCCGACCGGGGACACCCACCTGAAAGCCCGCACGCGTGAGCAAGGTGGCGATCAGCGATGACTCCAGATGGTCGAGCCGTCCGAAGGACATGCCGTGGTCGCTGCAGAGGACCGCGCCCGGGAGCTCGCCGTGCTCGCGGGCGTAGTCGCCACGCGCCTGGTCGACCTGCCGTGCGACGTCGCGAAGCGCCTCTCCCAGGGCCTCGCGGCCGTCGAAGTGGGCGACGCCGTCGGTGGCCGACAGGTATCCCAGCCAGGGTCCGCCCTCGACGCGGAAGCGGTGGGTGATCCAGCGGATCTGCGCGTAGGAGAGGCTGCTCCGCAGCAGGTAGATCGCAGCCGTTCCGAGAAAGCCCTGGGGTCGGGCGCGGAGCGGAGCGGTCGCCTCCTCCACCTCGGGGTCGCCGGGATGGCCGCAGACCTCGCCGCGCTCGGGGTCGTAGTAGCGCGCCTCGTAGCCCGGCGGCTGCACGGGGAACACGCCGCGCAGCAAGGCGGGAACGGCGACGTCGGTCAGCGAGGGGAAGACGGCGACCATGGGTCGCGGCTCGGAGAACCCGGGCAGCTGGCCGCGCGCCCAGAGCTGGTGGGCGAGGTCGAAGGGGACCGCGTCGACGATCAGGAAGAAGAGCGGATCGGACATCCGCAGCGGGTTCAGGTCGAGACGGCTGCGCGCTGCAGCTCCTCGAAGGAGCGCTCGGTGGCGAGCAGCAGCTCGTGGAGATCGGGAACCAGGTCCCAGTCCGCGGAGTAGCCCCAGGAGAGCGTCCCTGCGTAGCTGAAGAGCGCGAGGCCCAGGCCCAGGGTTCCGATCAGCGGCACGTGGGGATGGATCTCCAGCAGCGGCGACTCGAGCAGGAAGAGCGGGACGCGCGGTCCGGGCACGTTGGTCACGACCATGTTGAAGGGCGTGCCCAGGGTCATCAGGCGGGAGCCTAAGGAGAGCAGCCCCGAGCCCGTCCACTCCGTCACCTGGGTGAGCATCTCGGCTCCCTGCGCCCGCTTCGTGGCCTTGAGCTCGGCGGTCTGCTGCTGGATGCGCTCCAGGCGCGCGATGGGATCCGGCTCGCCGATGGGAAGGTCGAGGGTCCAGGCGGAGACGCGGTTGCCGAGGCTGCCCTTCTCGTCGTCGGAGCGCACGCTGACCGGAGCCATCACGCGGAAGTGGACGTCGGAGACGTCGAGGCCGCGCTCGCGCGTGAGGAAGGACCCCATGGCCCCGGCGGTCGTGGCGAGCACGACGTCGTTGACCGATGCGCCGGTGCGGCTCCGCACCTCCTTGATGCCGTCGAGGGGCATCTTCATCCAGTCGAGACGCCGGTGCGGCCCGATGAGCTGGTTGAAGGGCACGGGCGTGGTCTTGCCCAAGCCGTCGGACAGCGTGCGGCCGAGTGCTCGCAGCCGCTCTCCCAGCTGGTGCCGATCGTGGTCCTCGTCCCGGGCCAGCCGGCCGAGCGCGGCCGCGATCTGCCCCGGCGCACGGGCCACGCGAGCGGCCTCGCCGAGCCCGAGGTCGAACTGGCTGGGCATCGGGCGCGGCGTCCAGGGCGCCGGCGCGTCGACCTTCTCGCAGGGCTCGCTGGAGAGCAGGGCGGAGATCAGCTCGGAGCCCGACACCCCGTCGACCATGCAGTGGTGCACCTTGGAGACGACGGCGATGCGATCGCCCTCGAGGCCCTCGATGACCCAGAGCTCCCACAAGGGCTTCTCGCGATCGAGCTGTTGGGAGAAGATGCGCCCCGCCATGCGCTTGAGCTGGCGCTCGTTGCCCGGACGCGGGAGCCGGGAGTGGCGCACGTGGTAGCGGATGTTGAACGAGGCGTCGTCGACCCAGACGGGATGCCCCTCGATCGGCGTGTGGGCCAGGCATTGCCGGTAGCGAGGAATGCTGTCGAGGCGCGACAGCACGTACTCCTGGATGCGCTCGATGTCGAGGGCGCCGTCGTCGCGCCGCAGCGGTGCCGCCTCGTGGATCTGGGTCGACGCGACGTGCATCGCGGAGCCGCCCGGCGCGGACTCGTAGATGAGGAAGGAGTTGTCGATCTGGGTCAGGCGGTCGTAGTAGGCCTCGGACATGGTCGCCTCCTCAGAGCTTCCGCAGCACTTCGAACTCGCTCTCCAGCGCCGTCACGAAGTCGTGAAGATCGGGCACGGCGTCCCAGTCGGCGTTGAAGCCCCAGTAGAGCCCGCCGTCGTAGCTGAAGAGCGCGATGCCCAGCGCCTGGTTCGTGAAGAGCGGAACCAGGGGATACGACTCCATCAGCCGCGCCCCGCTCAGGTACACCGGGAAGGGCGGCCCCGGAACGTTCGTGACCACCATGTTGTAGGAGCGCCGCGAAGCGGCCAGGCGGCTGAAGGCGGTCAGGAGCGACGTCGTCGTCCAGTCGCTGACCTCCTCGATGATCTCGGTCCCGCTGGCCTGGCCGGACTCCTTGAGATGGCGGGTCTCCTCGGAAACCGCCTCGAGCCGTCTGCGCGGATCGGGCTCTCCGACGGGCAGATGAGCCACGAGCAGCGAGACGCGGTTGCCGAGCTTGCCCCGCTCGCTCTCCTTGCGGGTGCTCACCGGGACGAAGGTCCGGAAGTCGATCTCCTCGAGCGAGACGTCGTGGTTTCCGAGGTAGTCGCGCACCGCACCGGCGACGCACGCGAGCACGACGTCGTTGATCGTGCCGCCGTGCTTCTGCTTGATCTCCTTGACCACGTCGAGATCGAAGCGGGTCCAGTCGAAGCGCCGGTAGGGCCCGACCGGCACGTTGAAGGGCGTGTCCGACGCGGGGCGAAGACTCGCCGACAGGGTCTCGATGAAGCCCGATGCCTTGTGCGACGCGTCCTCGACGCGATCGCCGAGGGAGCCGAGCGCGCGGGCGGTGTCGGCCACGAGCCGGCCGGGCAATCCCACGCGCCGCGCGATCTCGTCCCTCACGAGCTCGCCGCCGCTCGGAGCCGGCCGCGGGATCCAGCGCGACTCGGTGGGCTGCGCCCGATACTCCGGATCGGGGCCCATGAAGGCGGCGAGCAGCTCCACCCCCGAGAGCCCGTCGATCAGGCAGTGATGCACCTTGGAGATCACCGCGAAGCGCCCGCCCTCGAGACCCTCGACGAACCACAGCTCCCACATCGGCTTTCCGCGGTCGAGCTTCTGCGACATGATGCGGCCGACGAGCCGCTTGAGGCGCCGTTCGTCTCCCGGGAGCGGCAGGCTCGTGTGTCGCACGTGGTAGAGCGGGTTGAAGTGCTCGTCGTCCACCCACACCGGGTGCCCCGTGACCGGCGCGAAGGCGAGCTTCTGCCGGAAGCGCGGGGCGCGGCGCAGCCCGGCCTCGGTGAGCGCCAGCACCTGGTCGAAGTCGATCCCGCCGTCTTCGGTCGCCAGCGAGCCGGGCTCGAAGATGCCGACGGAGCCCACGTGCATGTGGACGCCCGGCGACTCGAGCTCGAGAAAGGTGGCGTCGAGTGCCGTCAGACGGTCGTAGTGGGAGTAGGCCACGGCTGATCCTCCCTGTCGCTTCATTCATCATATCGTGGAGGCCATCCCGCTTCGACCTCCTCCTACCCTTGACCGGGCGCGCCTCGGTGCGCACGATTGCCGTTCGTGGGGGCTCCAGGAGGCCCCTGGGAGAGGACCCATGCGCAGATCGCGAATCCGAGCCACGGCCGCGCTGACGGCCGCCCTCCTCTCGTTCGCGTGCGTGGACGAGACGCAGCGGGCCGAGAGCGGTGCGGCCCTCTTCGCCGAGTACTGTGCGTCGTGCCACGGCACGGAGGGCGGCGGCGACGGGCCCGAGGCCGAGCGCCTCGATCTCGAGCTCACCGACCTGCGAACCCTCGCCGAGCGGAACGGGGGAACCTTCGACGAGGCCGCGGTGCTCGCGAGCATCGACGGGCGGCGCGAGGTGGCCGCCCACGGACCTCGGGAGATGCCGGTCTGGGGGAAGGTGCTCGCCGAGGAGAAGCGCGGGGAGCCGATGCCCGTCTATCAGGCGATGGGCGAGGCGCGCGCACTCGTGGATCACCTGCGCTCGATCCAGCGCTAGCGGCGTCCACGGGCGTCGGGATGCATCTCGGATCCCGCCGGATCGGGTAGTCTCCCGCGATGCCCGAGCCCCGTGAGCGAAACGACGAGTCCCTGCCTCCCCACGAGACGCTGACCAGCTACTACGACGCGGATCCCGAACGCAGCCGCTACGTCTTCGACCTGTTCAACAAGACCGCTCCTCACTACGACACCATCGAGCGGCTCTTCGGGAACGGCGGCCTGGTCTACCGGCGTTGGTCCATGCGCTTCAACGGCCTGAAGCCCGGGATGCGCTGCCTCGACGTCGCAACCGGAACCGGGAACGTGGCGATCGGCGCCGCGCGCATCGTGGGGCCGACCGGGCGGGTCTTCGGCTTCGACCCGAACCCCGGGATGCTGCGCGAGGCGCGAAAGAAGTTCCACGGCCCGATCACCCGCGGAGTCGCCCAGGAGCTGCCCTTCAAGGACGACAGCTTCGACTTCCTCTCCATGGGGATCGCGCTGCGCCACGTCTCGGACCTGAAGGCCACCTTCAGCGAGTACCATCGCGTGCTGCGGCCGGGCGGAAAGCTCTGGATCCTGGAAGGGCACGTGGCGCGCTCGCG
>JASJCN010000307.1 GCA_030065975.1 Myxococcota bacterium | reverse complement strand
GCACCCTCTCCACGCCGGCCCGGCTCGCACTGCGCGACACCCGGACGCGCATGGACTTGATCCCCCCGACGAAGCTCCCGCGCAGTCGCGCAACGGGCCCGGTGGGCTCGATCGAGTCGAAGTGCCGGATCAGGCCCGCGAGCGCCGCCTGGATCTCGAGCCGGGCCAGATGGCTGCCCAGGCAGAAGTGTTCACCCGTTCCGAATGCGAGATGCGGATTCGGCGAACGTTCGATCCGGAAACTGGAGGGCTCCTCGAAGACCGATTCGTCCCGGTTCGCGGATGCATAGAACATCACGACCGTCTCGCCTTCCCGGATCCGGATCCCCCGAAGCTCGAGGTCCCGACGCGCTTCGCGGCAGATGTGGATGATCGGGCTGGTCCATCGCAAGATCTCCTCAGTGGCCGGTACGATGGCCGAGCGATCGTTGCGCAGGGCCGCGAGGGCTCGCGGCCACTCGAGCAGAGCGAGCAGACCGCCGCTGATGGCGTTGCGAGTGGTCTCGTTTCCCGCAGTGACGAGCAGGAAGAGGAAGGACAAGAGCTCGATCTCGCCGATCGGTTTGCCTCCGACCCGTGCGTGAGCCAGCACGCTCGTCAGGTCATCCCGAGGTTCGCGACGCCGGAGGCGCACGAGGTCTGCGAAGTAGTCGAGCTGTTCCCTCAGCGCGGTCTCGAGCACGTGAGTGGCACCGCCGGCGAACTCGGGATCCGTACAGCCCACGATCTGGTTGGTCCACCGATAGAACCGTTCTCGGTCCTCTCTGGGAAGTCCCAGCAGCTCTGCGATGACCGCCAGAGGGAGCTTGGCAGCGATCGAGTCGACGAAGTCGATCTCCTGACCGTCCTCGATCTCTCCGAGGATCTCGTCCGCCAGGGCGGAGATCCGCTCGCAGCGGATCCCGATGGCCCTCCGGGTGAAGTGCGAGCTGATCACGCGCCGATAGTCCCGGTGCTCCGGCGGGTTCATGTTGAGCAGGTGGCGGATCGGGAGCTTGGTCAGGTCCGCCGCGTCGTCGGGCACCATCGCGAAGCGGGCCGTATTCGCGAAATCAGTCGTCCGTCGGGCCACCGCAACCACGTCCTCGTGTCGCGAGATGGCCCAGAAGGGCGCGAAGTCCTCGTGCTCGCACCATGCGACCGGAGCGTCGCGGCGCAGCCGGGTCCAGATCTCGTGCGGGTAGCCCCGGGTAGCGAAGGTGTGGGGATCGACGATGTCGGGGGGCGCGGTCGGTCGGTGGGGCATGTGGCGACTCCTCTTCGGGTTCGCTTCCGACGATCGGATCCGCGCCGGAGGATTGCAGTGAATTGCTTCACTCCGGACCTCTCTGCGCGCCTGTGAAGCGCTTCACTGCGACGAGCCGCGTCGCCGACGATGCTGGTACTCGAACCGGCCAACCCGTCAACGGAGAGCGACGCAGATGGAGTCCTTCGAATCCACTTCCGGAGAACGAGCCCGGGGCTTCTTTGGTGCGGTGGTGCGGAACGCCCGCCCGATCCTGTGCCTCTCGGTCGCCGTCCTCGGGATCGGGTTGGCCGGCCTCACGCGGCTCGAGAAGGACACCCGAAGCAAGGCGTACATGGCTTCGAACCACCCGGCCTACCTGGGACTCGACCGCGTCGAAGAGCTGTTCGGGCTCGGCGATGGCGTGGTCGTGGCGGTGCTGCGTGATCCCGGCGAGAGCGACCTCTTCAACCCGACCAGCCTCGGTCTGATCGCCTGGATCACCGAGAAGGCCCGCTCCATTCCCGGCGTCGATCCGGAGCGCGTCCGAAGCCTCTCGACGGTGAGGAGCATTCGCGGATCGGTCTCGGGGATCGAGATCGAGCCCTTTCTCGAGACGCGTGGTGCGGCGCCGGCAGTCGCCGACCAGGCCGAGGCAGACCGCGTCCGCGACGCCGTTCTCGGCACGGAGCTCTTCCTCGACAAGCTCGTCTCACGAGACGGGCGCGCGACGCTGATCGCCGTCGAGCTCCTCGATGCAGAACACGGTGCCGAGGTCTACGCGCGCCTCCTCGAGGTCGCGAAACGCGCGCCTCGGGGGGCGGGAGATCGGGTGCACGTCGCAGGAATCGGAGCCTACAACGCTCTCGTCGGCGACTACGTCGACGCCGATGCGGCCAGGCTGAACCCGGTCGCCGCGCTCGTGATCGTGGTGATGCTCTTCGTCGGCTACCGCCGGGTTCGGGCGGTCTCTCTCGCCCTGCTGGTCGCGGGTGGCTCCGTCGTCATCGGGATGGGCACCATGGGCTTCGCCGGCTCGCCCGTCTACGGGATCACGAGCTCGATGAGCGTGATCCTGATCGCCGTCTCGGTTTGTGACGCGATCCACATCCTCGGCGATTACTACCTGACGGTCCGGGACGGGCCGAGTCGAAACGCAGACGAGATCGTCGTCGCGACCCTGTCGAACGTCTGGCGACCGGTCCTGATCACCTCCCTGACCTCGATCGCCGGTTTCCTTGCCCTCTCGGTCGCCTCGCCCATGCCGCCCATGCGGGCTTACGGCATCTTCGCGTCGATCGGCGTCGTCGCTGCTCTGCTGCTCTCGGTCCTGACGCTCCCCGCGCTGCTCTCGCTGCTTCCCGTGCAGACGAGCCCGGCACTCGACGGAGATCGGCCGGATCGTCTGGCCAATGCCAGCCAGTGGCTCGCTTCCGTGGTGCTGCTGCATCCACGCAGGGTCACGGGTCTCTTCGCCTTCGTCGGTGTGCTCGGCCTGCTCGGCCTCGCTCGACTCGAGATCGAGGAGGACACCGTCAAGTACCTGTCCGACGACGAGCCGTTGCGAGAGGCCGAGCTCGAGATCGACGCCGCCCTCGGCGGCATCTCGAACCTGGACATCATCTTCGAGTCGACGCTGTACGAGGGCATCCTCGAGCCGGCCGCTCTCCAGCGGATCGCCTCTCTACAAGACCACCTGGAAGACCACCCGCAGGTCACGGGCACCTTCTCCGTCGTCGACTACCTGCGTCAGATGCATCAGGCGATGAACGACGGCGACGAGTCTCGACACCGGCTTCCGGCAACCTCCGATCTCGTCGCTCAATACCTCTTGCTCTACTCCTCGAACGCAGACCCGGCCGAGCTCGAGGAGGTGATCGACTACGAGTATCGGCGAGCCAACCTGCGTGTCTCTCTCGAAGACGGTCGTTGGGAGACCTCGCGGTCCGTGCGTCAGGCCGCGGCCGCCCATCTCTCGGAGATGGAGCTCCCGGCGGGGCTCGAGACCACGCTCGCCGGCTGGGGAAACGTGCGCTTCCATCTTCGCGAGGACGTGGCCGAGAGCTCGTTCCAGGGCGCGGCTCTCGCCACGCTGGTGGTGCTGGCAGCGACGATCGGGTGCTTCGCGTCCGGTGTCGCTGGCCTCTATGCGCTCCTTCCGGTGGGAGCAGCCTTGTTGCTCCAGTTCGCCGTCATGGGTCTCTCCGGGATCTGGCTGAGCCTGATCACGTCGATGGGTTCGGCCCTGGCGATCGGTCTCTCGGTCGACTTCGCCGTCCACACGATCGACCGGTTGAGGCTCCTGTCCCGGGGATCGGCCGCGGCGGTACCGCTCACCCTCGAGGAGGCCATTCGGGCCTTCTTCGCGGGCACGGGCCGCGCCCTGATCCTGAACGCGCTCGCCCTCTTTCTGGGCTTCGGGGTCCTCACCACCAGCCTGGTGCCCGCGATGCGTGAGTTCGGGGTGGTTCTGGTCGTGTGCATCGCCACGGGCTTCACAGCCAGCATGCTGCTGTTGCCCTCCTTGGTCTGGCTGGCTCGCCCGGCGTCCATCGTCGGTCGCCTCGGCTCGCCAACCCCTTCCCAACAGCCTGCCGGGCAGGTGCCCGCCCAGGCTCGAAACGCCTACTGAATCGGAGGAGCGTCATGTCTCGGATCGTCACGTCCATCGGCCCTGCTCACCCTCGCCTCGGTCGTCTAGCGGAAAGGGCCTTCCTCAGGTGGAGTGAGCCCGGCTACCGCCGCGCCGGGTTCCACCGACCCGACAGTCCGTATGCGCGCGAGCGGATGTCGGCGCTCGACGCCAAGCTAGAACGAGGTGAGAGGGTCCTCCTCCTCGGGATCACACCGTTCGGACACAACTCCGGAGCCAGCCTGGTCGAGGTCAGCCGGGCCGACGGCATCACCATCATCTCGAACAACGAGGAGGAGCGCTTCACGGGCGTGAAGCACTGTGACGTCTTCCCGGAGCACAGCCTGCGCGTCGTGCGCGAGCAGATCGCGCGGCGTGGCAAGGGGCCCGAGGACCTCCACGCGTGTCTCGCCGGCTGGGACTATCCTCGGTACCTCGCCAACATGGTGAAGACGTTCGCCGAGCACGTGCCGTTCAGCTGGCGCCTCATGCACCCGCGCTCGGCGGGCGCGTTCAATCCGAGCCACGCCATCCAAGCGAAGCATGCTTCGCAGCGACTGGGCGAAGCACTCGGCCTGGATCGCCCGATGCCGATCATCGGCATGCGTCACCACGACAACCACGCGGCGCTGGCGTGGGCCAGTTCACCCTTCGCCGGGGACGACGAGCCCGTGATGGTGACCGTGCTCGATGGATTCGGCGACGACGGCGCGATCTCGCTCTACCGGGCCGACGGGACAGAGCTCGAGTGCGTTCGCCAGAACGGCAGCACGGTGGACTCCCTCGGCGTCCTCTACTCCATCCTGAGCTCGACCCAGGGCGGCTGGTCGCCCCTCAGTAGCGAGGGCAGGTACATGGGAGCTGCGGCCTGGGGAGACGGGGATCGCCTGACGAATCCGTACTACAAGCGCCTGCGTCAGCTGGTGCACTTCGGTGCGGGAGGCCACCTGGAGATCAACCGTAGCATGTGGAACGTCCACCTCGCCGGGCAGCTCGAGCCCTACAACGACGTGCTCTGCGACGTGCTCGGCGACCCGATCGCCCTCGACGACATGTGGAATCCCGACGCCGTGCTGGATCCCGAGGACGTGCGTCACGAGGGCGTGACCCGCGACCGTGTGGACAAGGCGGCGGCCACGCAGCTTCTCTTCGAGGACGTCGTCTTCCACGTCGTGGAGCACCTGATCCGGGAGACTGGCGCTCACCGCCTCGTGATGGCGGGCGGGACCGCGCTGAACTGCCTTGCCAGCATGCGCCTGGTCGAGCACTTCGATCGGGCCTGGTTCCGACGCGTGATGGGACGCGACGTACGGCTCGAGCTCTGGATCCCGCCGACTCCAGGGGACGCGGGCATTCCCGCAGGCGCGGCCTTCTCCTTCGCGGTGGCCGCCGGTGCCAAGCCCGGGGCACCGCTGCGCCACGCGTTCTTGTGTGGTGACGCGCCAAGCAGCACGGAGATCGAGACCGCGCTCTCGTCGACCGAGGAGATCGGCTTCGAGCACCTGGGCGATGCGTCGACCCAGACGGGACGGGAGGCGTTGGCGGAGCTGTTGGCGGCGCTGGTCTCCTCGGATGCCGTCATCGGGCTCTACCAGGGCGCGGCGGAGACCGGGCCCCGCGCACTCGGGCACCGGAGCATCCTCGCGAACCCGCGCAACCCCGACACCCTCTCGATCCTGAACGAGAAGGTGAAGCACCGCGAGTCCGTTCGACCCCTGGCGCCGATGGCGACGCTGGAAGCCGCCGATCGCTTCTTCGAGCTGTCGTCTGGGGCCGCGATCCACGACTTCTGCGCCTACGATTTCATGGTTCTCACCGCTCGCGCGCGTCCCGAGGCGTGGGAGCGGCTCCCCGCGGTGGTCCATCGCGACGGCACGAGCCGGGTACAGATCGTACGGCGAGACGTGGACCCCTTGACGCACGCCTACCTCGTTGCCTTGGGGCGCCGGAACGGGGCCGAAGTCTCCGTGAACACGTCGCTCAACGTAGGCGCGCCCATCGCCCAGACGCCGGTACAGGCGCTCGAGACCCTGCGTCGGGCTCGTGGCATGGATGGCTTGTTCTTGATCGGGGCGGACGGAAAGGCCTTCGTCGCGTGGCACAAGCTGGTCGGAGGCGTCAAGGACGGCGGCAGCCGCTTGCTCGAGGGCGTTCGCGCCTGGCGAGGAGAATCCCGATGACCCAGATCCTGCCCGTACTCCTGCTGTTCACTCCTGCGGTGGTTGCGACGGCAGCCTCACTCGATCCCGCTCCGCCGCCCGGCATCGAGATCGTGGAGAAGGTCAATGCCCGAGACGACGGCGAGACGCTCGTGCAATCGATCGCCATGACCCTCACGGACAAGCGGGGCCGCGTGCGAACACGTGAGATCCGGACGTACCGACGCCGCGTCGGGCCCGATCGGCAGTCACTCGTCGCGTTCGAGTCACCTCGAAGCCTGCGCGGTACGGCTTTCCTGACCTTCGACTACCCCGAGGGCGAAGACGATCAGTGGCTCTACCTGCCGGCGGCGCGCAAGTCCCGTCGGATCTCGGCCGCCGATCGCGGCCGCTACTTCATGGGCACCGACCTCACCTACGAGGACATCAAGAACGAGAACCGCATCAACGCATCGGACTATCGCTTCGAGACCGTCGGGATCGAGAACGTCTCCGATCGCCCCTGCTGGCGCGTCAGCGCCAAACCTCGCTCCGATGACCTCGCGAGAGCCCTGGGATACGGGAGGCTCGAGCTGCTCGTCGATCGCGAGCAGTACGTCGTCCGTCGCTTCGACTCCTGGGACATCGGCGGCAACCCCTTGAAACAGGTTCGCTTCGAGGATTTTCGCAGCGTCGACGGCATCCTCACCCCGCACCGCATCGAGGCCACGAACCACAAGTCGGGGCACCAGACGCGGCTCCAGTCCCATGAGGTGCAGTATCGGACCGAGATCGATGAGGAGATCTTCAGTCCATGGGCGATGAATCGGGCGCGGTGAGCGCTCGCCGAGGTGTCGACGTTCGCCAGCGAGCGGCGAGCAGGCATCCACCCACCAGGAGCAGGCACGCCCACGCGAAGCCGTCACCGATTCGAGCGTAGAGGCTTCGAGCCCGATGAGGTCGAATCTCGCCGACGATGAGCGCCCGTTCGTCTCCGGGGGTCCGGGCGGTGACGTGCCCGAAGGGGCCGACCAGGGCCGAGGGGCCGGAGGTCGAGGCGCGCACCAGCCAACGCCGCTGCTCGATCGCACGAACGATCGAGATGTCGAGCTGCTGCTCGCTGTACTTCGGGTCCGAGATCCAGGTGTCGTTCGACGGGTTCAAGAGATACTCGGCACCTCGACGCACGCGTTCGCGCGCCGCCTCCGGCAACATGGCCTCGTTGCACAGCAACACGCCTGCGAGGCCTGCCCGTGTGGAGAGTGGACTCGTCGCGGCGCCCGGCTGAAAGGTCCGGATGCGGCCGAAGCGCCTGCGCATCACGTCGATGCGGAGCGG
>JASJCN010000028.1 GCA_030065975.1 Myxococcota bacterium | reverse complement strand
CCCCGATGGCCCCCTCGCACCGGGGGTCCAGGAGATGGCGAGCACACAGGCCGTGCGCGAGCAGGAGCCTGTGCCCGACGAAGACGTGCCGGCGCTCGCGAACCGGCCGGAGCCGCGCGGCGCAAGGGAAGAGGCCGCGCCCCTCGCGGCCGCGGATGCCGCACGGCCGGCCGGTTCGCGAGCGCCGGCACGTCTTCGTCGGGCACAGGCTCCTGCTCGCGCACGGCCTGTGTGCTCGCCATCTCCTGGACCCCCGGTGCGAGGGGGCCATCGGGGATCGCCACGAACAGCACGGGCAGCAGCAGGATGCCCAGCAGCAAGCTGGCCAGGGCCGGACGGAACGCGCCTCGACGCCACCAGGGGGCTACGGGCGCCATTGGCTCGGCGCCCGTAGCCGCGGTCGCGGAAGCGGGCGCCCACGCCCGCAGCGCGCGCAGCTCCTCCCGGCACGGCGTGCAGGTCTGCAGGTGCGCGTCGATCTCTTCGCGCAGCGTCGCCTCGAGGCGGCCTCCTTCGGCGCGGGCGCTGGCGTAGCGGGCCAGGTCCTCGGGCTCCGGATGGGCGGATCCGAGCGCGCCGAGCCCCTGCTCGAGCTCGCTCCAGCGGGCGACCTCGCCCGCGCAGGCCTCGCAGCCCGGGTAGTGGGAGCGGAAGTCGTCGAACTCGGGCCCGAGCGGGTCGAGCAGGAACCCGGCGAGATCGATGTCCTGGGCACGACGACAGCTCATGGGGAATGGGTCTCCCGGCGGGCCGGTTCCGGATCACTCCCCGCTCGATCCGGACGCGAGCTTGCAGCGGCATCGAGCCGGGCGCGGAGGCGGGCCAGCCCGTCGCGCAGGCGGCGCTTCAGGGTACCGAGCGGGACGCCCGAGCGGCGGGCCATCTCGGGATAGCTGTGGCCCTCTACGTACACGCCGACGACCAGCGTGCGCTCCTCGTCCGGCAGGGTCGCGAGGGCGTCTCGCAGGTCCTGCCGGCCCACGGGATCTTCGGGCTCGCCCGAGACGGCCGCGGCCGGCAGGGAGGCCTCTTCCCACGGGAGCGTCTCGTTCTCGCTCCGGCGGATGCGGCGCTTGATCCGGTCGAAGACCTTGTTGCGCGTGACCGCGCGGACGTAGGCCACGAGTGCTTCGGGCTCCTGCAGGCGGCCCTTCTCCCGGGCCTCGAGTACGGCGGCAGTGACCTCCTGTCGGAGATCGTCCCACTCGCTCTCGAAATCGTAGGCGCGCAGCTGGATCAGGCAGCCGGTGACGAGGCGCGTGAAGCGCAGGAAGGCCGTGGCATCGCCCTTCGCCAGGCGATCCAGTACGGCGCCCCAATCCTGCTGCGGGCTCTGCCCCGGGATCCCTTCGCTCGCCACCTGCACACGACCCTATCAAACCGATGAGCGCGGCCCGGCGTAGGGAAGTCGAGAGGGGGGACACCGATCGGAGACACCCATCGGAGACACCGGCGGGGCCGCGCCTGCCCGAGTACCATCGGGGATCCCACTCGCCTGGTGGAGGTCCCTTGTCACAGCCCGGACGGCCGCATCCCTTCCTGGGCCGGGAACGGGAGATCGAAGGCTTGCAGCGCGCGCTCGAGAGCGCGCGGTCCGGGCGCTCGTCCCTCCAGCTGATCGCGGGAGAGGCGGGGATCGGCAAGACCCGGACCGCCAGCGAGCTGGCCGAGATCGCCCGGGGGCAGGGCTTCACGGTGCTGTGGGCGCGGGAGCTCGAGGGCGACGTGGCCCCCGCCTACTGGCTCTGGAGCCAGGTGATGGCCGGGCTCGAGGAGGCCCACGGTCTCGCCTGCCTGCGCGAGTGCGCGGCCCCGCACGTGGCCGAGCTGGCCCGGCTCACCCCGGCGCTCGAGGGGCCTGCGGAGGAGGGCCCGGAGCGCGACCCGGCCGAGGCGCGGATGCGCTTCTTCGACGCGGTGGTGCGCTTCCTGTCCCGGATGGGCGGCAAGTTCCCTCTGCTCGTCGTGTTCGATGATCTGCACTGGGCCGACACGCCGTCGCTCCTGCTGCTCGAGTACGTGGCGAGCCACCTGCGCGAGAGCCGCGTCGCCATGGTGGGCACCTATCGCGACACGTTCCTGCGTCGCGACGACGCCATGGCCGACTGCCTGGGCCGCCTGACCCGGGTGGGCGAGCGCCTTCCGCTGACCGGGCTGCCGAGCTCGGCCGTGCGGGACTACCTGCGTGACGTCTCCGAGGCCGACCCCGATCCCGATCTGGTCGAACGGATCCGCGAGGCCACCGGCGGCAATCCCTTCTTCGTGAGCGAGCTGGTGCGCCTGCTGCGGGCCGAGGGTCGCCTGGAGCACGAGCAAGAGGGCGAGCCCCTGCCGCTCCCGCGCGAGGTCGGCCACGCCGTGCGACGTCGGCTCGACGCCCTGACTCCGGAGTGCCGCCAGGCGCTCCAGTTGGCGTCGGTGCTCGGAGCCGAGCCCGACGTCGGACTCGCCGCCAATCTCAGTGGGCTCTCCGAGAGCGAGCTGCTCGAGGCGGTGGAGGAAGCCATCGCCGAAGGCCTCGTCGCTCCCTGGGGACGCTCGCTGTCGAGCTTCCGCTTCGCCCACGGTCTCGTGTGCGAGGCGCTGTACGCCGACCTCGCCGTCTCCGAACGCACGCTCCTGCATCGCCAGGCGGCCGAGGCGCTCGAGCAGCGCGGCGAGGGGGACGGCGAGCAGCGCATCGAGGAGCTGGCGCGGCACTACTTCGAGGCGGCCCGGCTCGGGGACGCCGGGCCCGCGGTCCACTACGCCGTGCTCGCCGGCCAGCGAGCGGTGGGACGACTGGCGTACGAGCAGGCCGCCGTGCACTTCGAGCACGCGCTCGAGGCGGCCGGCCGCGCCCAGCTCGACGGCGAAGCCCGTGCCCGCATCCTGCTCGCCCTCGGCGATGCGCGCTGGCGCACCGGCTCGGATCCGGCCGGCGCCCGGAGCGCCTGCATGGACGCCGCCCAGGCGGCCGAGGAGGCCTCTGCCGCCGAGCTCCTGGCCGCGGCGGCGTTCCAGATGGGGAACGTCTCGGCGGAGACCGGCGTGGTCGACGAGGCCCTGGTGAGCCTGCTCGAGCGGGCGCTCGCGGTCCAGGGAGAGGAGCCCACGCCGCTGCGCGTGAACGTCTGCTCGCGGCTCGCGACCGCGCTCTACTTCTCGCGAGACCCGCGCCGCAACGAGCTGGCCGTCGAGGCCGTCGAGCTGGCGCGCAAGCTCGGCGACGACGAGGCCCTGGTGGCTGCGCTGATCGCGCGGCACTTCACCGGCTGGGGGCCCGACACGTCGCCCGACGGGCAGCTCGCGGTGATCCAGGAGGCCGTGGACCTGGCGAGCGCCGCCGGCCTGCGCGACCTCGAGCTCGAGTCACGCGCCTGGTGCGTCTACAACCGGCTCGAGATGGGCGATCTCGACGGGGCCCTCGAGGCCTTCGCCGTCTATGACCGCCGAGGAACCGAGGCGCGGACGCCCCGGGTGCTCTGGCACATCGGGGTGGTGCGCGCCTGCCTCGCGATCCTGCGCGGCAGCCTCGGCGAGGCCGAGAGCCTGGCCGGCGAGGCCCGCGAGCTCGGCATCGTTCCCGAGCCGGCCAACGCGTTCCAGTTCTTCGGCATCCAGCTCTTCGAGATCCGGCGCGCGCAGGGTCGCTCCCAGGAGCTCGCGCCGGTCTTCGAGCAGCTCGCCGAGCAGGTGGGCGAGGTGATGCCGGTCTGGCGCTGCGCTCGCGCGTTGGCGCGTAGCGAGGGGGGCCGCCACGAGGAGGCGCGCGCCGAGGTCGAGCTGCTCCGCGCCCGCGGCTTCGATCACATCCCGCGAGACGCGAACTGGCTTCCGGCGATCTCGAGCCTGGCCATCGTGTGTCGCGGCTCGGGCTGCCCCGAAGCCGCGGAGGATCTGTACGAGCGGCTGCTCCAAAAGGCCGGGCAGATGATCGTGGTGGCGACGTCCGCTTCCTGTCTCGGCTCCGTGGATCACTTCCTCGGGCTGCTGGCGGCCGCCTGCGAACGCCACGACGAGGCGGCGGAGCACTTCGAGCGCGCGCTCGAGCTCCACGATCGGATGGGCGCGCCGATCCTGGCGGCGCGCACACGCTTCGAGCTCGCGACGACGCTCTCGAAGCGCGGTGCCGACGGCGACGCCCAGCGGGCCCGCTCGCTCGCAGCGGAGAGCGCGAGCCGCCTCGAGGCGCTCGGCCTGCCCCCGCTCGAAGCGAAGGACGGGGACGCGGCCGTCGCTCCGGTGCTCGAGCCCGACGCCGACGCTCCGCGCGCGGCGAGCCTGAAGCGCGAGGGCGAGTACTGGAGCCTCGGCTTCGACGGCAGCTCGATGCGACTGAAGGATCGCAAGGGGCTCTCCCACCTGGCGGAGCTGCTCAGTCATCCGGGCCGGGAGTTCCACGCCCTGGATCTCGTCCGGCGGATCGAGAAGCTCCCGCCGGACGCGACCGGGGGCCCGGCTCCCGACGCCGACGCGGCGAGCATCGTCTCCGACTCGGACTCCGGCGAGCACCTGGACGCCCAGGCGCGAGCTGACTATCAGGCGCGCCTCGAGGAGATCGTTCCGGAGCTCGAGGAGGCCGAGGCCAACGGAGACGCACGCGCGGAGATCCTGCGCGCCGAGGTCGAGGCCATCACCGCGGAGCTGGCCGGCGCCTACGGCCTCGCCGGACGCGAGCGCCGCTCGGGCTCCGTCGCCGAGCGCGCCCGCGTGAACGTCACCCGCGCCCTGCGCAGCGTGCTCAAGAAGATCGCCGAAGAGGATCCGGGCCTCGGCCGCTACCTCGAGACGACCATCTCGACCGGCATCTTCTGCAGCTACGAGCCCGACCCCCGCTTCGCGGTGGAGTGGGAGCTCGAGATCTAGGGGTGCTGCCCGGCGCCCCAGGGCGCTCCCTGGGCCTCGCCAAGCCCCCGTTTTGGAACGGGATTTCCTTCATCAGGGAATCCTCAAGGCGTGTTCAAGCTGCGCTTCGGGCCAGCGCCGATGCTGCGGATGCTCCCACGAAGGGGGCGTTCGGAGGATCCCATGGCCCGCAGCTCTCGACCCAAGACCCGCCCCTTCCGCAGCCTGTGTCTCGCGCTCGGCGCCGCCGTGCTCGCCGGCTCCGCCGGCGCGGAGCTCCCGGATCCGCCCGAGGCGGACGTCACCGCCGACCGCGCCTTCGTCGGCGATCCGCTCCTTGGCCTCGAGCCGGGCCAGCCCGGAAGCCTCTGGGGGCGGCTGGCCGACGACCCCGACGGCATGGCGAGCACCACCAAGACCTTCACGCTGCTGCTCGCCGCCGAGGCGATCGAGGCGGGCCTCGCCGACTACGACGACGCGGTGCCCGTGAGCGCGAACGCCCAGCGGGTGAACCTGCAGCACAGCCACGGCGCGATGAACGGGCCTCCGATCGCGCCGGGCACCCTGTTCCGCCTCGAGGATCTGCTCACCACGATGATCCTCGACTCCGACGCCGACGCGACCATCTCGGTGGGCGAGCACATCGCGCGTCGCACGAACCCCGCGCTCGTGAACATGTGCAACGTGTTCCCCTTCATCTGCGTCGGGACCTTCTGGGAAGCGATCTTCGTGAGCCAGATGAACGCCCGGGCCGGCGAGCTGGGCCTCTCGGACACGCTCTTCTTCAACGCCCAGGGCAGCGACCACGGCCACGACGCGGTGGGTAACAGCACGGGCTCCGTTCCCCACGAGACCACCGCTCGCGAGATGGCCATCTGGTACGACCACGGCATGCAGAACCCCGTCTTCCGCGACATCATCGGCCGCCAGGGCACCTATACCTTCACGCCCATCGGGAGCGCCGCCTCCTACTCGGCCACGGCGAGCTTCGGCTACCCCGGGATGAACGGGCAGAAGGGCGGGAGCAACTCCGACTGCGGCACCTGCAACGTGGCCTCCTCCGAGCGTGCTGGACGCACCATGATCGGGACCTACCTGCAGGGCCCCGGCGGCCGCGACGCGCTGTTCGACTACGGCTTCGCCACGACCTTCCACCCGACCCATCGGGGCGAGAGCAGCGACAGCCTGGCGCCCCCCGTGGACCACGCCCTCGAGTGCGCGTCGAGCGTTCGCGCCGTGAGCGCCGTCGCGACCCAGGGCGGAGACGTCGACGTCCACACCTGGGCGATCGGTGGGAGCGGGCAGTCCATCTCCCTGCTCGAGAACCCGCGGCCCGGCCCCATCGTCGTGGTCGACGACCTGATCCGGGGCATCGGCGGCGATCCGATCCCGATCGACGATCTCGTGCTCGACCCGCGCACGGACGAGGAGTTCGAGCTCGTGACGGCCTACGCCGAATACGCCGAGGCGCGGACCTTCGAGGATCGTTCGTATCCGTTCCGCACTTCGGTGCGCGTTCCGCCCGGGTCGAGTGCGCAGACCTCGAAGTGGCCCGCCAAGTGGAAGATGTTCTCCCTGGACGGCAAGGGAACCACCATGCCGTCCACCCACGGCACGCCCTTCGATCCTCTCGACCTCCCCATCGAGGTGATCGGCGGCGACGCCCTCCAGGTGGACGTGGCCTACGTCGGCAACGGCCAGGTCGCCGTCGGCGTGGCGCGCGAGGACGTGATCGAGCTGCAGGTGTGGGGACTCCCCGCGGACGGCGAGCCCTTCTTCCGTGCCGAGGCCAACGTGGGCGTCGGAACCGAGGTCCGGGTGCACAGCCCGAACCCGAACCTCGCCGTCGTCGCCTATCGCGACACGGACGGGTTCCTCCAGCTGCAGAGCTGGTCGATCGACGCAGGGGACGGATCCCTCGATCCGTTGGCCTCGGTCGCCGGTCACGAGGTCGAGGAGCTGCGGATCGACGGGCAGACGAGCTTCGAGAACTACCAGCTCCCGATCCCGGGCTCGTTCCCCGACTTCCAGTCGCGCTTCGTCGTGGCCAGCCGCGCGCCGGGCGACTCCGTCGTCACGCGCAGCTACCGGGTCCTGCCCAACGGGGCGATCCTGTCGCTCAACGCGGTGAGCTTCGGCACGGGCACCCACGTTCGGATCGCACGGGTCGAGGGTTACCACCCCTGGGCCGAGGTCTTCGCCGTCGCCTACCGGACGGCCTCCAGCGAGCCGCTGGTTCGCATCTACCAGATGGGCTTCTTCGGAACGATCGATTTCGAGGGCTCGCTCGGCGTGTCCGAGCTCGAGGTTGGCCCGGCCGGACGGCTCGAGATCGAGAGCTACCGCGAGCGCGGGGTCCTCGTCGCGGCCAAGGCCAGCGGGTCGAACCCGGAGACGGGTCTGGCCGCGCTCTCGGTGGATCGCGACACCGCCGGACTCGACGATCTCAACCTCCTGATCGATCGCACCACCGACGTGTCCGGCGACCTGGTCGGCCTGTGCCGGATCCCCGGCGACGCGGCCGAGGGAGACTTCCTGCTGGCGGAGGAAGGCTTCTTCGACTCCCAGGTCCGGCTCGAGGCCTGGCGCTCGGCGCCGCGCCAGTCGGGCATCGCCTGCGGTCTCGGCTTCGAGGGCGCCCTGGCCCTGCTTCCCCTCTTCGCCCTGCGGCGGCTGCGATGTCCGCGGCGCTGAGCGAGGCGAGTCAACTGCAAGACGCCCCCCGCGACGACGAGATCGCGGGGGGCCCGGGAGGTCTCCATGACGCTTCGCGAAGCGTTCCTCCGACTGATGGCACACCCCCTGCCGAGCCCGGATCGCGGGCTCTCTCCGACGCAGGGTCCGAACCCACTCGGCGCTACCTTGGCCACATGCGCTACCGCTTCGGAGGCTTCGAGCTCGACGAGTCCGCCTTCGAGCTGCGCAAGGACGGCGAGCCGATCTCGATCGCGCCCCTGCCCCTGAACCTGCTGCTCGAGCTGCTCCGTGCACACCCCGCCGCACCGAGCAAGCAGGAGCTGATGGAGGCGCTCTGGCCCGACACCTACGTGGCCGAGGCCTCGCTCTCCCAGGCGGTGCGTGCCGCGCGGGTGGCGCTCGGGGAGGGACGCGACGGCAGCGTGCTGCAGACGGTGCGCGGGCGCGGGTTCCGCATCGGTGTCGACGTGACGACGGATGCGCCGGCATCGGACGACGCCGTCGAGCCGGCACCCGCGCGGCCGATCTTCGGACGCGACGCCGAGCTCGGCCAGATGCGCCGCGTGCTCGACACGGTGCTGACCGGCCAGCCCCAGTTCCTGATCCTGAAGGGCGAGCCCGGGATCGGGAAGTCCCACCTGGCCGAGAAGATCGCGGAGGAGGCCCGCGAGCGGTCGGTGCAGACGCTCGTCGGGCGGGGACTCGAGGGCGACCGGGAGCCGGCCTTCTGGCCCTTCGTCCAGATCCTGCGCAGCCATGCCGCCCGAATTCCGGTGGAGCACCTGGTCGCCGATCTCGGCAGCGGCGCCGCGGCGATTGCGCGCGTCGTGCCCGAGATCGCCGAGCGCCTGCCGCGTGGGCTGCAGGAGCGCGACGAGGCGCCCGACCCGGATACCGAGCGCTTCGCGTTCTTCGACGCCGTGACGGCCTTCATCGGGAGCGCCGCTCGGCGCGAGCCCTTGATGCTGCTGCTCGAGGACCTGCACTGGGCCGACGAGTCGTCGCTCCTGCTCCTCGACTACCTGACCCAGGAGCTCGCGAGCGTACGCCTCCTGGTGGTGGCGACGACCCGGGAGGCCGAGAGCGCGAACCCCGCCCTCGGAGCCACGCTCGCCGCGGTGGCGCGCAGCCCGCACGGGAGCCAGACACTGCTGCTCGGAGGCCTCGAGCGCGAGGCGCTCTCGCGTCTGGTCGAGGACGAGATCGGCGAGTCGCCGTCTCCCGCGCTGCTCGAGACCCTGGTCGAACGCACCGAGGGCAATCCGCTCTTCGCGCGGCAGCTCGCCCAGCTGGTCACCCGTGCGCCCGACGGCGATGGAGGGCTCGAGGTCCCCCCCGGCGTGCAGCCGGTGATCCGCCAGCGCCTGGCCGAGCTCGACGAGGGCACGCGCGCGCTGCTCGGCGTGGCCTCGACGATCGGACGCGAGTTCGACCTCGTCGTCCTGGCGCGCGCCACCGGACGCTCGCCCGCCGACCTGCTCGACGACCTCGACCCGGCCGAGCAGGCGCGGCTGGTCGAGCCGGGCGAGACGACGGGCCGGCTGCGCTTCGTCCACGGCCTCGTGTGCGAGTCGCTCTACGGCGACCTCTCCACGCGGGATCGCGTGCGCGCCCATCTCTCGGTGGCCGAGGCGCTGGAGGCGATCCATGCACGCCAGCCCGAGCGCGTGCTCTCCGAGCTGGCCTCGCACTTCGCGGCGGCGTTGCCGGCCAGCGGAGCGGAGCGCGCCTTCGACTATGCGCGCCGTGCGGCCGAGCAGGATCTGCGCCTGCTCGCCTTCGAGCAGGCGATCCCCTACGCCGAGCTCGCCCTGCAGATTGCGGACGGGAGCGGCGAGGTGCCCGCATCGGAGCGGGCGGGCGCGCTGCGCACGCTCGCCGACGCGCGCTTCCGCGCCGGCCGCCGGGAGGCCGCGGCCCAGGCCTGGTGGGAGCTGGTGGCGCTCGCGCGCGCCGAAGACGACGCCGCGACCCTGGCCGATGCGGCCGAGTCCATCGCGCTGGTCAGCGTGTTCACCGCGCACTCCAACGCCGAGACGGTGAGCCTGATGCGCGAGGCGCTCGAGCGGCTCGGTGACGAGGCCACGCCGCGCCGGGCGCGCCTGCTCTCGCACCTCGCGCGCCAGCTCACCTGGACCCCGGAGAGCGACCTCCAGGATGCGCTGACGCGCGAAGCCGTCGAGATGGCGCGCAAGCTCTCCGACCGCGACACCCTGCTCGACGTCCTGGGCTCCCGGGGCTCGGTGCTCGAGCTCGTGGGTGGGGATGCCGCACGCGAGGAGACCTACGAAGAGCTCCTGGCGGAGGCGCGTCGCGTCGGGAGCCGCATCTTCCAGGCGGACGCGCTGACCCTGCGCCTCCAGCATCGCGTCGAGCGCGCCGACTCCCTGGGCGTGGATCGCGATCTCGCGGCGCTCGAGCGCATCGCCGACGACCTCCACCATCCCCTCTACGCGAGCCACGTGGCGCGCGCCCGCGCGGCCCGCGCGCTGTGGCGCGGCGACGTCCGCGACGCCGAGCGCCTGATCGAGGAGGCGGCCGCGCTCGGCGCCAAGCAGGATCCCGAGCACGCGACGGTGGCGCTCACGGCCCAGGTCGGTGCGCTGCGGCGGCTGCAGGGTCGGCTCGACGAGCTCGAGGCGGGCGCGCGCGCGACCGCCGAGGCCTATCCCGCGCTCGCCGCGTTCCGCACCGGCCTCGCCTCGATCGAGGTGGAGCGCGGTCGGCTCGACGAGGCGCGGCGACTCTTCGAGGAGCTCTCGCGCGACGACTTCCACGAGGTCGTCGACCAGCGCGTCCATCGCGGGCTGAATCTCGCGCTGCTCACCGAGATCTGCGCGGCGCTCGACGACGCCCAGGCCGCGGCCGTGCTCGAGCGGATCCTGCTACCCGACGCCGGCCGTTACCTCACCGTCTCCAACACGCTGACCACGGGCTGTGCCTCACGCTGCCTCGGTGTGTTGGCCTCGGTGCAAGGTCGGCACGAAGAGGCCGTGGAGCGGCTCGAAGAGGCGCTCGAGGTCGAGCGGCGCATGGGCGCGGATGCCTGGCTCGCCACCACCTGGATCGAGCTGGCCCGCGCGCGGATCCGGGCGGGCGATCCGACCCGCGCCGCGAGCGCCGCCCAGGAGGCCCTGGCCGTCGCCGAGGCCCGGGGAATGGATGGACCCCTCGGGATCGCGCAGCTCCTGTGCAGGGGAACGGCAGATGCGGATTGAGAATCGCGGAAGATCCACGGAGGCGTGCGATTCCACAAGCGATGGACGCCGCCTTGATGGCAACATCGAGGACGACATGATGAACCGAATCGCCGCGGCGCTCTGCGCCGCCTTGCTGGGGCTGCTGCTGCTGCCGACTCCGATGCGTGGCGAGTGCCAGGGCGTGGTCAGCGTGCCCCCCGCCGAGACGCCCCCGGGCGTTCGCATGGTGCAGTACTCGAGCTCGCCCATCGTGGCTGGACAAGAGATCGTCGCGCAGCGCAACTGCTACCTGCTGGTGAACGCGGGAGGCGACGTCCTGCAGACCTCCGCTCAAGTGTTCCTGTCGGAGGAGGGCGGCTTCCCCGGGCCCTGGTTCCTCGACCCGGGTCCGATCAGTACGATCGACCTCGCGGACGGAGCGCCGGCGAGCTGCACCGTTCCGGGCACGAACATCGCGCGCATCGCGCCCGCCAGCGGGTTCCTGGCGGCCGGGAGTGCGACCGATGCGTGCTGCTTCGAGTGGTTCTCGATCAACGGCACCTGCACCGGCCTTCCGGCGGCGGGCAACGTCGCCGTCGTGCAGACGCAGGTGGGCGCTTCGAGCTTCCCGGACACCCTCGTGGGTGCGCCACCCGGGATCCCGAGCGGCGGCGTGACCTGCGGCCTGATCGGCCTCGAGGCGCTCCTGGTGCTGCCCTTCCTGCGCCGACGCGCCCGCGGCCGGAGGAGCGCGTGATGCGTCGCGCAGGCCTGCTCCTCTTCGCCGTCTGGCTCGGTCTTCCGATCGCGGCCTCCTCGCTCGAGCTCTCCCTGACCGTCGACGCGGCCACCGATCTCGAGGCCGTCCTCGACGTCGCGACGGCCACCGCCGAGCCGCTCACCCTCACGGGCAGCGTGCGCGTCGACATCCAGGGCGGCTCCGATCTGATCAACGGTCTGACCGTCAGCCAGATCCGGTTCCTGCCGAGCAGCCGCCTCTTCGCCGCCGACGTCGCCTGGACCCTGAGCGACGCGTTGAGCGACGTGACGGCCGATCTCGAGGACGCCGAGGTCGCGTTCTCGAGCACGACCCTGGTCACGCCCGCCACGGGCCTCGGAACGTCGGCGCTTCCCGAGGACGGCGTCGACATCGAGATCGACGACGGTCTCTTCACCGCCAACGGAGACGCGCTCGAGGTCGTCGTCGGGGTGGTGCGACCCTTCGACATCGAGGAGGCGCTCCTCGGCCATGGCCAGGGAGAGATCGAGGTGGGCCAGTCCAGTGGCATCGTCCCCATCGAGGTGCGATTGCCCCTGGCCGAGCGGATTCCGATCTCCTCGAACTCCTGCGTGCCCTGGATCCGCATCGACGGGACGCTGGTGCTCCGGGGACGGATTCCGGACAGCGACTTCGACGGGATCAACGATCTCGCGGACAACTGCCGCCTCGTCCCGAACCCCGATCAGGCCGACGCGAACTCGAGCGAGGACGACGACTCGAGCCTGAAGGGCATCCAGCACTACGGCGACGCGTGCGACGCCGATCTCGACAACGACGGGCTCGTGCGAAGCAACGACTTCTTCGGCTTCTTCCGCCCCTGCCTCGGGCCGGTCACCACGCGGGCCTGCGCCCCGGCCGACTTCGACGGCGACGGCCTGGTCTCGCCGACGGACTTCTTCAGCGTCCTCCGGCCGGCCTTCGGGGAGACCCCGGGCCCGGGAGTGGGCTCGCCCTAGGCCTTGCTGGCAGGCTTAGTGTACGCCATACACTAGGCCATGCCGCGCACCCCTCGTGCGGGCCATGCCGATCCGGCGTCGCCCCGCCCCCGCAAGCCCCGCTCGCTCTCGGCCCCCGAGATCGCGGCCGCCGGCCTGCGCATCGCGCGGGAGGGGGACCTCGAGCGGCTCACCATGAAGCGCCTGGGGCAGGCCCTGGGGGTCTCTCCCATGGCGATCTACCGCCACTACCGGGACAAGGCCGAGCTGGTCGACGCCATCCTCGAGGCCTTCGTGGCCGAGTCGGCGCCCACGGCCCACGGCGTCGAACCGGCGCGCTGGCAGGACTGGCTGCGCGAGAGCTTCGGCCGCATGCACCGGGCGCTGCTCTCGACGCCCGGCGTGATGGGCTACCTGGGCCACGGATGGCGCTTCGGCGACGCCGGGCTCGCGGTGCTCGACGAGTCCCTCGCCGTGCTGCGCGGCGCCGGGCTCTCGCGACGCGAGGCCGTCGAGGCCTTCGGTGCGTTGCTCGGCTTCACCATCGGCTGCGCCGCCATGGACGCCGCGCTCGGTGCCGCCGAGGGCGACGAGGAAGCGGCGGCCGCACCCGAGGATCGCGCCGAGCGCAGGCGGCGCATGCGTGCACGGCTGGCTGCGGCCTCCCGGACGGAGCACCCCGAGATCGTCGACTGTGCGGGAGAGCTGGCCTCCCTCGTTGCGCGGCGACGCGGCTTCGATGCGGGGCTCGAGCAGGTGATCGCCGGCATCGCGGCGCGAGCGGACGCGGACTCGTGAGGGCGAGCGTCGTCCTGCTGGTGCTCGCGCTCGCCACGGCAGCCACCGCGGTCGAGCTGCCGCCGCGCAATCCCCACCTCGCGGACTCGGTCTATCCGCTGGGCCACGGCGACTCGGCGCAGCAGGACTCGGTGGCCGTCGCCGGCCCGCGCAGCGCGCCCCCGCGCCTCGCCGCGTCCCACGTGGACGAGGCGCACACCGGGCCCGCCCACTTCGGGGCCACCGTGTCGGGCCCCTACGAAGATGGCCGTCGCGTGATCTGGAGCAACGGCCTCGACCGGATCGTGAAGCTCGACCACGAGAGCTTCGAGGTGCTGGCGACGGCCTGGCTCACCCTGAAGGATGCGGGCTGGGACGAGGCCTACGCCGATCGCATCTATGCGGCCTTCGACCGCTCGACGAGTGGCCCCTTCGCGATCCTGCGCTCGCTCCGCGAGATGTGGAAGCTGCGCGAGCTCTCGGGCGTGTACACCCTGCTCGACGCCGACGGGGTCTACTACATCGGCGACAAGGCCGGCACGATCGTCGCTCACGGTGACGCGACGCCGGGCGACCCCGAGTCTCCCATCGTGATCCTTCGCCGCCTCGCCCTGCCCGAAGAGGTGACGGGCGCGCTGGTGGGCATGAACCTCACCTATGACGGCTGGATCGTCGTCGGCACCGAGCACGGGTATCTGGTCGCCCTCCGCCGGGACTTCTCCGAGATCCGCGTCACCCGCTTGCGGCACAGCGAAGGCGCCGAGGAGAAGGCGACGGGCCGCACCGGATACGGCTGGGTGCGCAACGGCTTCGCCATCGACGCGGCCGGGGGCATCTACGTCGCCTCCCAGGACCACATGCACAAGGTGGTGTGGACCGGAGACGCGCTCTCGACGGATCCCGCCGACGGCGCGTGGACCGCCCGTTACCGCAACGGCAGTGGCGACGGCACCGGCGCCACGCCGAGCCTGATGGGCTTCGGCGACGAGGACCGCTTCGTGGTCATCACCGACGGCGAGCCGCGCATGAACCTCACGCTCTTCTGGCGCGACGCCATCCCCGATGGCTTCGAGTCGCCCGAGGGTGCGCCCGACGCCCGCATCGCCGGGATGCTGCCCGCCGACATGGGCGATCCCGGGCTCGCCGCCATCCAGTCCGAGCAGTCGGTGGTGGTGGCGGGCTACGGCGCCCTGGTCGTGAACAACCAGGCAAGGGGCGTGCCGTGGTACGTCCCGCGCGACGTCGCGCGGGTGATGGCGGGGTTCCAGGGCAGCGACCCCGCGCACCAGCCCTATGGCGTGCAGCGCTTCCACTGGGATCCCGGTGAGCAGCGACTCGCCGTCTCCTGGGTGAACGCCGAGATCAGCTCGCCGAGCTGCGTGCCGCTCGTGAGCCACGCGACGGGGCTCGTCTACCTGATCGGCGCGCGCGAGGGCGAGTGGACCCTCGAGGCCCTCGACTGGGAGAGCGGAGCCCCCGCCTTCCACAGCGTGATCGGCGGCCAACGCTTCAACCCGCTCTTCTCGGGGACGCTCCTCGATCAGGCGGGTCGCATCTTCTACGGCACTCCCTTCGGGCGCGTACGCCTGCGCATCCCCGAGACCGCCGGCATCGGAGAGGACTGAGATGGAGCTCGACTACCGCATCTTCGACGCGGACAACCACTACTACGAGCCGGACGACTGCTTCACCCGCCACATCGAGGCGGCCCACCGGGAGCGCAGCATCCACATCGATCGCAGCCAGCCGGGGCCGGGCCGCATGTGGGTCGGCGACGAGCGCTGCCAGTTCTTCAGCGTCGGGGCGGGCGACAGCATCGGCGCGCCCGGCGTGATGAAGGCGTTCCTGCGCGGCCTGTCGGAGGAGGGCGGGAGCCCGAGCCTCCACCCCATCGACGGCCTCGCCGTGCCCGAGTTCGTCGACCGCAAGGCGCGCCTCGTCGAGATGGACCGCCAGCAGGTCGAGGCCTGCCTGATGCTCCCGACGGCGGGGGTCGGCGTCGAGCCCCAGCTGCGTCAGCCGAAGCACCGCGACGTGCTCTACCCCGTCGTTCGAGCCTTCAACCGCTGGCTCGAGGAGGACTGGGGCTACGGCGGCGACGGGCGCATCCATGGCGCGCCCCTGCTCTCCCTGGCGGACGTACGCTCTGCCATCGCCGAGCTCGATCGGGTGCTCGAGTGCGGCGCGCGCTTCGTGGTGCTCACGGCCGGCCCGATCGACGGGCGCTCGCCCGGCGACCCCCACTTCGATCCCTTCTGGGCCCGCTGCGAGGAGGCGCGCGTCAACGTCGTCTACCACATCGGGCGCACGCCCTTCAGCGAGATGTACAACACGCCCTGGGGCCTGCGGCCGCATCCGCCCTCCCACCGCCACTCGCTGATGGAGTACGCCATCTCCTTCACCGAGCGCCCGATCGTGGACACGCTGACCGCCCTGGTCGGAGACAACCTCTTCGGCCGCTTCCCCGAGCTGCGCATCCTGAGCGTCGAGTACGGCTCCTCCTGGGTCGCGCCGCTGCTGAAGAAGCTCGACCACATCGCGCGGCTGCACTCCAAGGACATGTGGCGCTTCGGCGTGCCGCCGCTCTCGCCGAGCGAGACCCTGCGGCGCAACCTCTGGGTCGCCCCCTTCTTCGAGGACGACGTGGTCGGCCTCACCCGGACGCTCGGCGTCGAGCACGTGCTGAACGGCTCGGACTACCCGCATCCCGAAGGCCTGCGTTGGCCCGTCGAGTTCGTGGAAGAGCTCGAGGGGCTTCCGGCCGACGCGGTTCGCCGGGTGATGCGCGACAACCTCGAGGGGCTGATCGCCGCGTGAGCCCTGCAGCGGACGACGCACCCGTCCTCGTCGGCGTCGGCGGGATCACCCAGCGCGAGGAGGATCCCGAGCGCGCCCACGAGCCGGTGGAGCTGCTCGCTCGCGCCTTCGAGCAGGCGGCGGAGGACGCGGGCAGCCGGGCGCTCCTCGAAGGGGCCGACGCGGTGATGATGCCCCGCGGCCTGTGGGACTACGCGGATCCCACCGGCTGGCTCGCCGAGCGCCTCGGGGCCGGGGCGAAGCGGCCGCGCACCCTCGTCGCCGAGATCGGCGTGCTGCAGACGACGCTCCTCTCGCGCGCCGCCCGGGCGATCCAGACCGGCGCCGCCGAGGTCGTCCTCGTCGGCGGCACCGAGGCGAAGTACCGGGCCGTCTCCGCCGAACGGCGCGGCCGGACGGCGCCCACCCTCGAGACGCCCGGCACGCCGGACGAGGTGCTCCGGCCCGACGGCCCGATCCTGAGCCGGCGGGAGATCGAGCTCGGCCTGGCGCGGCCGGTGACGGGCTACGCCCTGCTCGAGAACGCCTTGCGCGCGTTCGAGAAGCAGGCGCTCGACGCCCATCGCGACGACGTCGCCCGTGAGTGGGCCGCCCAGAGCGAGGCCGCCGTCGCGAACCCGGACGCGTGGCGCCGCGAGCGCGTCGCCGCCTCCGATCTGCGCGATGCGAGCGCGCGGAATCCGATGCTCGCGTTCCCCTACACGCGCGCCCACTGCTCGAGCTGGAACGTCGACCAGGCGGCGGCCCTGATCCTGTGCTCGGCGGGCAAGGCGCGGCGGCTCGGGGTGCCGCCCGAGCGCTTCGTGCATCCCCTCGCGATCGCCGATTCGGACGAGATGCGCGTGGTCCCCGAGCGCCGCTTCCTGCACCGCTCGCCGGGCTTCGAAGCCGTCTTCGAGGCGGTGCTGAGCCACACGGGTCTCGGCACCGAGGAGATCGCACACCTCGAGCTCTACAGCTGCTTCCCGATCGCGGTGCGCATGCAGCGCCGCGCCCTCGGGCTCGACGCCTCGCGGCCCTCGACGCTCACCGGCGGCATGGCGTTCGCGGGTGGCCCCCTCAACTCCTTCGCGCTGCAGTCGCTGGTGACCCTGGCCCGCGCCCTGCGTGCCGATCCGGGCAGCCGGGGCCTGCTCACGGCCGTGAGCGGCATCGTGAACAAGCAGGGCGCGAGCGTCTGGTCGACGGAGCCCGCCGTCCCCTTCGCCGCGTTCGACTGCACCCGGGCGACGGCCGCCGCCGAGGGCGAGCCGATCCCCTTCGGCGCGCCGACACCGGGGCCCGCACGGGTCGCGAGCTACACGGTGCTCTACGACGGAGACACCCCGGCCCGCACGGCGCTCCTGTGCGACCGCCCCGACGGCAGCCGCAGCCTCTCGGTCTCGAACGACCGGGAGCTCGCCGATCGCGCGACCCGGGAGGAGCTCTGCGGGGTCGACTTCGCTCGCGTCCCCGACTAGAAGCGGTCGGGCCGGATCGCGGCGTCGTTGCCGCCGTCGGCGTAGACGATGCTGCCGTGGACGTAGGCTGCCGCGGGGCCCAGCAGGAACTCGATCACGCCCGCGATCTCGTCGGGCTCGGCGTGGCGCCCGAGCGGGATGTCGAGCTGCGCCATGCCCTTGCCGAAGACGGGGTGGCTCGCGCCGCCTTCCAGCAGCGGCGTGCGCGTCGCCCCCGGCGCGATGCCGTTCAGGCGGATGCCGGCGCGCCCGTACTCGCCCGCGCGTCGGCGCACCGCTCGGGAGAGGGCGTGCTTGGAGCCGGCGTAGGCGAAGAAGCCGTTGGACTCGGCGGCCGCCTTGCGGGCCGCCTGCTCGTTTCCGGCGAGGGCGGCGGTCACGATCGGGTGCTCGTCGAGGGGCGCCATCTGCGCGGAGTTCGAGCACACGAGCACCGCCGCCGGATCCGAGCCCGCCTCGAGCTCGCTCCGGAGCCCGTCGAGCAGCTCGACCGCGCCGAAGTAGTTGACCGAGACGATGGCGGCGAGGTCGTCCACGTGGGCACCGAGCCCCGCGCAGCAGACGAGTCGATCGAGGGTGCCCGCGCAGGCTTCCCGCGCATGGGCGATCGCGTCGGCTCGCCCGTCGGCCGAGCCGAGGTCGGCTTCGATGTCGGCCCCCCGCAGGTCCACGCCGATCACGCGCATCCCGGCCGCCGAGAGGCGGGCCGCTGTGGCCGCGCCGATCCCGGACGCCGCCCCCGTGACGAGGGCCGTGCCCACTAGCGGGTCGGCTCGCGCATGGTGACGAACTCCTCGGCCGCCGTCGGATGGATGCCGATGGTCTGATCGAACTGCGACTTGGTCACGCCCGCCTTGATCGCGACGGCGAATCCCTGGGTGATCTCGCCGGCATCGGGCCCGAGCATGTGGAGCCCCACCACCGCGTCGCTCTTCCGATCCACCAGCAGCTTCATCAGGGTCTGCTCGGCGCTGCCGGTGAGGGTGTGCTTGAGCGCCCGGAAGCGCGACTCATACACGGCGAGGTCGTCGCCAAAGCGGTCGCGCGCCTTCGCCTCGGTGAGCCCCACGCTCCCGATCGGGGGCTGGCTGAAGACGGCCGAGGCCACGTACTCGTGGTCGGGTGCCCGCTCGCCGTCTCCGAACAGGGTGTGGGCCACGCAGGTGCCCTCGTGCAGCGCCACCGGCGTCAGGTTGACCCGGTCGGTGCAGTCGCCGATGGCGAAGATGTTGGGAACGTTGGTGCGCGAGACGGCGTCCACGGGGATCGCGCCGCCCGGCCCGACCTCGACGCCGGCCGCCTCGAGCCCGAGATCGTCGGTCTTGGGCACCCGCCCGGTCGCGTAGAGGACCTGATCGACCTCGATGTCGCTCCCGTCGCTGAGCGCCACCCGCAGGCCGCCCTCCGTCTTCTCGATGGAGGTGGCCTCGAGCGAGAAGCGCAGGTCGATGTCCTTGCGCTTCATCTCGGTGGCGAGGGCCTCGCGGACGGAGTCGTCGAAGCCGCGCAGGAAGAGCTCGCGCCGGTAGATCTGGGTGACCCGGCTGCCGAGGCCGTGGAGGATGCCGGCGAACTCGACGGCGATGTAGCCGCCGCCCACGACGAGCACCCGCTCGGGCAGGGCGTCGAGATGGAAGACCTCGTTGGAGGTGATCGCCAGCTCGCGGCCGGGGAAGTCCGGCACGAAGGGCCAGCCGCCGACGGCGATCAGGATGTTCTCGGCGGTGATCCGGCGGCCCGCGACCTCCACGGTGTGGGCGTCGACCAGTCGTGCGCGGCCGGGGACGATGGTCACGCCGGCGTCGACGAGCATGCGGTCGTACACCCCGTTGAGGCGCTTGATCTCCTTGTCCTTGTTGGCGATGAGCGTGGCCCAGTCGAACTCGGGCTCGGCGACGCTCCAGCCGAAGCCCGCGATGGCGTCCTCGCGCTCCTCGGCGAAGTGCGAGGCGTAGACCAGCAGCTTCTTCGGGATGCAGCCCAGGTTCACGCAGGTGCCGCCGAGCTCGGAGTCCTCGGCCACCGCGACCCGCGCACCGAGGCTCGCGGCGATGCGGCTGCCGCGGACGCCGCCCGAGCCTGCGCCGATGGTGAAGAGGTCGTAGTCGTAGCTGGCCATGCGGATCCTCCTGGGGACGGTCCAGAAGCGGGGGGTAGGAGCGGAACGTAGCCGGACCGGACGGGATCCTGCCCGTGTATCCTGTTGAGATGGCGGACGCGGCGGTCCCGTTACGGGGGCGGAGCAAGGGGAAGGGCCTCGAGGGCTTCCTGCTCTCGCTGCCGATCTCCCTGCCGTGGCTGGGATTGTGGCTCGCCGTGGTCGGGGTGGCCGTCTTCGTGGGGAGCGAGCTCCTGCTCGGCCGCCACCGGGTGCTCGCGCTCGAGCCCGATCCCATCCTGGCCATGCGCGACGCGCGCATCGCGGTGGTCCACATCCTGCTCACCGTCTACATCCCGCTGGCCACGATCGGCGTCCGCGTCGCCACGCGGACCCAGCTGAGAGCCCTCTCGGGCCGCTTCGGGAGCGAGGAGCTCTCGGAGATGGTGGAGCAGGTGGGCCGGTCGCCCGCCGCCGCCCGCTGGGTCGCTCGCGGGCTTGGAATCGGCCTTCTCGTCGGGGTGACCTACCTCTCGACGCCCCGCGAGTTCTGGCACTACCTCTGGGACTTCGGGGTGATGGATCCCGAGGCGCGCTGGCACCGCGTGCTCGGGATGTGGGTCGGCTGGTGGGTGGGGGAGTACACCGTCTCCGGCGTGGCCGAGGCCCTGCGCACGTCTCGCAGCGCCCGCCACATCGGCTCCCTCGACCTGCTCGATCCCACCGCACTCGAGCCCTATACGCGGCAGGCCCTCGCCTCCCTGCTGGCGTCGGTGGGGCTCGGGTCGATCGTGTCGCTCTTCCTCTTCGAGGGGGGCTATGCGCCGACCGTGAGCCTCGTGTGGGGGATCACCGCCGTGCTCGGCGGCCTCAGCATGTGGCTCTCCCTGCGCGGGATCCACCAGCGGATCCGCGAGGCCAAGGCCGCAGAGCTCGAGCGCTGCCGCGTCGGCCTGCGCGCCGCCCGCACGGCCCTCGAGGCGGGCCGGGCCCCCGAGCCGCCGCTCTCCGAGTGGGTGGCGTGGGAGTCGCGGGTCCAGGCGGTTCGGGAGTGGCCCTTCGACGCGGGGGCCCTCACGCGCATCGGCCTCTACGGGCTGATTCCCCTGATCAGCTGGTCGGGCGGCGCGCTGGTCGAGCGCGTGATCGACGCGCTCCTCGACTGAAGCGAAGATCCGACGACGGATTTCCGCCCGGCTCCCGGTCCTGCGGCCCGAGCCGTAGAATCCCGCCAGGAGGGATCCATGCGTCTGCTCGCCATCGCCATTCTGGCCGCACTGTCGATCGCCGCTCCCACGGCGCTTCGTGCCGAGACCGCCGTCGGCTTCGTGTTCGAGGATCGCAACGCCGACGGCGTCCGCGACGCGGGCGAGCCCGGCCTGGCCGGAGTCCGCGTCTCCAACGGCCGCGACCTGGTGCGCACCGACGAGTCCGGCCGCTACGAGATCGACGCGACGCCTCCGGTGGTGCTCTTCGTGGTGAAGCCCGCGGGCTTCCAGACGCCCGTGAGTGCGGACATGCTGCCACGCTTCTACTACGTGCATCAGCCCGAGGGCTCGCCGCCCGGGCTGCGCTACGCCGGGGTGGCGCCGACCGGACCGCTCCCGGAGTCGGTCGATTTCCCTCTGCGGCGCGCGACGGAGCCGAGCCGCTTCGAGGCGATCCTCTTCGCCGACACCCAGCCCCAGAGCCACGCCGAGGTCGACTTCATCCGCGACGACATCGTTTCCGAGCTGATCGGGACCGAGGCGCTCTTCGGCATGACCCTCGGCGACATCATGTTCGACGACCTCTCGCTCCTGCCGCGCTTCAACGCCGTGATCGGCCAGATCGGCGTCCCCTGGTACAACGTGCCTGGGAACCACGAGCTGAACTTCCTGGCCGAGGACGACGCGGGCTCGCTCGAGACCTTCAAGCGCTTCTTCGGGCCGCCCTACTACTCCTTCGACGTCGGCGACGCCCACTTCGTGGTGCTCGACAACATCGAGTACAAGGGCAACGGTGAGAGCGATCCCGGCGACTACCGGGGGAGCGGCGGCTACGAGGCCCGCATCGGCGAGGCCCAGCTGCGCTGGCTCGAGAAGGATCTGGCCCTCGTGCCCGACGACCAGCTGGTGTTCCTCGCCATGCACGCGCCGCTCCGCACCTACTCGGGAGAGACCGAGCGGCCCCAGGCCAACACCCAGGATCGTCGCGAGCTCTTCGAGCTGCTCGAGGGCCGCGAGCACCTCTACTCGGTCGCGGGCCACACCCACACCACCGAGCATCACCACTTCGGCGAGGAGGACGGCTTCGACGGGCCCGGAACCTTCCACCATCACGTGCTGACCACCGTCTCGGGGAGCTGGTGGAGCGGACCCATCGACGAGCGGGGCATCGCCGTGGCCGAGCAGCGAGACGGGACGCCCAACGGCTACCACGTGCTCGAGGTGGACGGCACCGACCTCGCCGTGCGCTACAAGGCCGCCGGCCGCC
Source organism: Myxococcota bacterium (assembly GCA_030065975.1). Lineage (GTDB taxonomy): Bacteria > Myxococcota_A > UBA9160 > UBA9160 > UBA6930 > JASJCN01. The sequence goes on along the minus strand of JASJCN010000028.1, from coordinate 7,168 downwards.
CCGCCGACTACCAGATGCGCATCCTCTTCGATGCGACCCATCACCACCACCGCGCCGAGGTGCAGGACGACTTTCGCCACGGCGAGCTCCTCGACGGGCGCCTCAACGTGGACGAGGTGGCGGCGACCCACGTCGTGGTGAACTTCTTCGACGGCGGGCCGAAGACCGAGCTCTCGTTCCAGGTCGGCGACGGCCCGTACCGGCCGATGACCCGGCGCCGCACCTTCGACCCCTTCGTGAAGGAGCTCTTCGCTCGCCACCGGGAGAGCGTGAAGCCCTGGGTGAAGGCGGAGCCCTCCTCCCACGTCTTCGAGGCCGATCTGCCCGACGAGCTCCGGCCCGGGACGTACACCGTCACCGTACGCGCGAAGGACGAGTTCGGGCGCACCCACCACGCCCATCGCGTGCTCGAGGTGGAGGGCTCGAGCGCGCCAGGAGGCGAGCTGCGCTGGCCCGCCAACTGCGAGCCCGAAGCGACCTCCTGCTAGGCGAAGCGGCTTCCCTGCTTCCAGCCGAGCTTCTGGACCCGCGCGTAGAGGCCGGGCGCCACGGCGAAGAACACGCGCAGGGCGCGGAAGGAGAAGGGCTCGTCCCAGGTGCCGACGGGCGCGTTGCCCTCGACGAAGCGCGCGATCTCCATGGCCACGTAGCGGGCTTCCGGAGCGGACTCGCAGCGCTTCGCGCGGATCTTGCGACCGCGCTCGTTCAGCCGGATCGCCGGGGCCCAGGAGAGCGGGCCCTGGATCGCGCCCGGGCGGTAGAGGCGCAGGCGCAGGTTCGGGTCGTGGCCGCTCGCGATCGGCCCGACGCCCGTGTAGAAGTAGTGCGCCGCGATCTTGGAGGCGTGGTAGACGGGCCCGAAGCTCGAAGGCGCGCCGTCGGCGATCGAGCCGATGCACACGACGTCCAGGCGGCGCGGCCGCCTCGACTCCGCCGCCGCGATGGCGACGAGGGAGGGGAAGATCGCGTTCACCTGGTAGATCGAGAGGGTCTGGTCGGCCAGGGGCAGCCCGCCTTCGCCGACCTCGTCCTCGATCTGTCCGGCGTTCAGCAGCAGGACGTCCGGATCCTCGGCGACCAGCGCCCGGGCATCCTCGATCGTCTGCTGGGCGTTGGCCAGCACCTTCTGGCAGTGGGGCGCGTCTTCCCCCTTTCGGCTCACGCCGGTCACCGACCATCCCGCCCGCTCGTAGTGCTCGGCGAGGGCGGCGCCCAGGGTTCCGGTGACGCCGGTGACGACGACCTTCTTCATCCCATCTCCTTGATCGCGAGGGAGGCCACGCGCAGGGCGTTGGCGGCAATGGTGAGCGCGGGCCCGACTCCGAGAGAGGTCGGCATGAAGCTGCCGTCGACCACGTAGACGCCCTCGTGGCCGTGGAGGCGACAGCCCGCGTCGAGGACGGAGTGGCGGGGATCGCGCCCGAAGCGGCAGGTGCCGACCTGGTGGGCCGCGTGGTCGTGAGCGTCCTCGGCCACGTGCCCGATGGCGAACGCGGCGCCACAGCCGCGCAGCAGGCGCGCCAGGCGCTTCGAGAGGTAGCGGGCGCGGAAGAGATCGTACGCGTGGAAGCGCCGCTCGAGGCGGATGCCGCCGTCGGAGCGCAGGGTCACCCGGTTCTCGGGCTGGGGCAGATCCTCGATCGAGCCGGTGAAGAGCACCGCCCGATCCGGCAGCCGCCTGGCCACGGCCATGGGCAACGGGAACGGGGCGTGCTTGCGGACGGTGAGGGGCCCCGGCACCGGGATCGACTGGGCCACGCCGAGCTTGTGGGGGAAGTCGGGAGCCCCGAGATACAGGTCCGAGAGGCCCACCTGTTTGGCGAAGCGACGTCCCGCTCCCGTCGCGCGCAGGAAGATCGCGATCGGTGCGGCGCCGAGGTGGCACATGTGGTTGCGCCCCACCTGGTCGCTCTCGCCCTCGAGGCCCGAGCGGAGGAGCAGCGCCGGCGTACCGACGGCGCCGGCGGCCACGAAGAAGCTCTCGGCGCGGATCTCCTCGGTCTCGTCGGTGCCCCGTCGCCGGATGCGCACCGAGCGAACGCGCCCGCCTTCGCGAACCAGGCTCTCGGCCTCGCATCCGGTCCACACGGCGAGCCTGCCTTCGCGCTGCATGGGCTCGATCAGCCGCTCGAGGCTGCCGCCCCGGGCGCCGTTGGGACAGTGGAAGCCGGGGCAGCTGGGACAGCGCAGGCAGGTCTCGAAGTCGATGGCGAGGGGCAGCGGGAAGGGAGCCATCCCCTGGCGCTCGAGGCCCGACACCAGCCGCTCGGAGAGCGGCTCGAAGGGCTGCGCCGGCGCGGCGTACGGCCTTCGCCTCGCGCCGAGGTGCGGCCCCTGGCGCGCGACGTCCCCCGACACGCCGAACAGGTCCTCGGCCCGGTCGAGGTAGGGCTCGAGCTCCTGGTAGGCGAGGGGCCACTCGTGGAGATGCGGCGGGAGATGGCTCGCGTAGTGGCGACCGGGAACGAAGTCCTCGGGGCTCGGCCGCATCAGGCAGGCGCCGAAGAGCGAGGTGCTGCCGCCCAGCACGCCGCCGGTGAGCAGGCGACCCGGGTGGCCGTTCAGCTCGAGCGGGCGATCGTCGCCGGCCGCCTTCTCGATCACCATGCGCTGCTCGTCGCGGCCCACGCGCCGGTCGGGCTCGAGTCCCCGCTCGACGAGCAGCACGCGCTTGCCGGCTCGGCACAGCTCATGGGCGGCCGCGCCCCCACCGGCGCCGCTGCCGATGACCACGGCGTCGTAGTCCAGGTCGAAGGCCTCCAGCGGAAGAGGATAACGGTATCCTCGCCGCGTCCCGTCCCGGGAACGTCACCGAGACCCGTCACCGAGACCGGGCGCTCACGGAGGTCCGATGGCCGCAAAGCCCCTGGCGTTGGTCGCGCCCTACCCGAGGGCCCTGTGGATGGTGATGACCGACGACACCCGGGCGCGTCTCGAGTCGAAGCTCGAGCTCGTGATCCACGAGCACGAGCCGATGCCGGACGCGTTGCTCGAAGCGCATCTCCCCGAGGCGTCCTTCCTGGTCGGCAAGATCCCGCTTCCCGCCGAGCGCCTGGCAAGAGCGCGGAAGCTCCAGGCGGTGATCAACGTCGAGGGCAACTGGCGCCCCGACATCGACTACGCCGAGTGCGAACGGCGCCGCATCCCGGTGCTCTCGGCGGCACCCGCCATGGCGCCGGCCGTGGCCGAGATGGCGCTCGGCATGGCGATCGACCTGGCCCGCGGCATCACGCCGGCCGACCGCGCCTTCCGCAGCGGCGAGGAGCGCTTCGGGATCCTGGGAAACCTCGAGAGCTTCCTGCTGCGCGGCAAGCCCATGGGCCTGATCGGGTTCGGCAATCTCGGGCGCGAGCTCTTGCCCCTGCTGCGCCCCTTCGGCGGGCGCATTCGCGTCCACGACCCCTGGCTCCCGGACGGCCTGCTCGCGGAGGCGGGCGTCGAGCCGGCCCCACTCGACACGGTGCTCGCCGAGTCGAAGCTGCTCTTCATCCTCGCCGGAGCCACCAGCGAGAACGAGGGCTTCCTCGGTGCCGCGGAGCTCGACCGCATCCGGGAGGACGCCGCGGTCGTCTTCGTGAGTCGCGCCGAGGTGGTGGACTTCGACGCGTTCGTCGAGCGGGCCCGCGCCGGGCGCTTCCGCGCGGCCATCGACGTGTTTCCGGAGGAGCCCGTCCCGAAGGACCATCCGATCCGCGACGCCGAGGAGATCCTGCTCTCGGCGCACCGGGCCGGTGGCCTGCGCGAGTCGTATCAGCGCATCGCCGAGATGCTCGCCGACGACGTCGAGCTGATCCTCGAGGGCCTGCCGCCCCAGAGACTGCAACGCGCCCAGGCCCGGACGGCCTCGGTCGCTCGGAGCAAGTGATGACGGATGCGCCGGTGCGCTTCGCGGTGATCGGGATCGATCACCCCCACGTGTACTCCATGGTGCCGACCCTCCTGGCCGCGGGCTTCGAGTTCGCGGCGTTCCACGCCGAGGGGGCTCCGGCCGAGGGCTTCGGCAAGATCTTCCCCATGGCCCGTCGGGTGGGCTCGCCCGAGGAGATCCTCGAGGACGGGGGGATCGCGCTCGTCGCGTCGTCCATCCTGCCCGAACGGCGCGCCGAGGTCGCGATCTCGGCCATGCAGCACGGCAAGGACGTGCTGATGGACAAGCCGGGCGCCATCTCGCTCGAGGAGCTCGAGCGGGTCCGCGCAGTCCAGGCCGAGAGCGGCCAGCGCTACGTGATCTTCTACTCCGAACGTCTCGAGAACCGCGCCACCGAACGCGCCTGCGAGCTGGTGCGCAGCGGCGCCATCGGGCGTCCGCTGCAGACGATCGGGCTCGGCCCCCATCGCGTCGGCGTGGGCCGGCCCGACTGGTTCTGGGACGCGCGGCGCTGCGGCGGGATCCTGGGTGACCTCGCGAGTCACCAGGTGGAGCAGTTCCTGTGGATCACCGGGTCGGACCGTGCGGAGGTCGTATCGGCCCAGGTGGCGAACCACGCGCATCCCGACGCGCCGCGCTTCGAGGACTTCGGCGAGCTCCTGCTGCGCGCGCCGGGGGCCAGCGGCTACGTGCGCGTCGACTGGTTCACACCCGAGGGCCTCGGCACCTGGGGCGACGTCCGGCTCACCATCCTCGGGAGCGAAGGAACCATCGAGGTTCGCAAGAACTGCGACCTGGCCGGTCGCGAAGGAGGCGACCACCTCTTCCTCTTCGACGGCGAGGCCGTGCGCCACGAGGCCTGCCAGGGGCTCGCGCTGCCCTTCGGGCCGGCGCTCCTGCGCGACGTGGTCGAGCGGACCGAGCAGGCGTTGCCGCAAGCCCACTGCTTCCTCGCCCAGGAGCTCGCCCTGCGAGCCCAGGAGCAGGCCGGGAGGATCACCTCCGATTAGGCGGGTGGTGCGCTTTCGCACACGTCGAATTCCAGGGGACCCCTACCGTCCAATCCAGACACCCACTGGATGGACCGGAAGCCCAAGGAGGGGCCCATGAAGACCGACAAGACCGCACTCGCCGCCCTGGTTCTCTCGCCGGCCCTCGTGACCGGCCCCACCGCCGATGCCGAGGCGCTGCCCCGTCTCGGGCACGAGGCCGAGGCCCACGCCCTGGCCCAGCTTTCCGAGGCGCCCGACCGCGAGCTCGGCCCCGAGGAGCTGCTCGAGATCGCGGGCGACCTCGAGGCCACGATCCAGAACCGGGCCCACCTCCAGGAGCTCCGCTTCGGCCTGCGCAAGGCGATCGCCCTGGCCTGTGCCGACGACCGCGAGCGCCGGGTCTTCTGCTTCAGCTTCGCGGGCGAGGACGAGCCGCGCTGGATCGGAATGAACGCCGCCCGCGAGATCCTGGCGGCCACGGAGCAGGAGATCGCCGAGCTCGACCAGATCGAGCAGGATCTCGCCTTCGAGATGATCGCTTCGGTGCGCGAGGTCGCCGAGGGCGCCCGGGCCCTGTCCGGTGCCCGCGAGAAGCTGTCCGCCGCACTCGCGCCGTTCTTCGCCTAGCCGGCCCTTGCCGAGGGCCTCGGTCGCCTAGCCGGCCCTGCCGAGGGCCTCGGTCGCCTAGCCGGTCTTTCCGAGGGCCTCGATGGTGGTGAGCGCCAGGAAGAAGTAGGTCGCGCTCGCCACCACGGTGATCACGTGGAAGGCCTCGTGGAACCCGAAGACCCGGGGCCAGAGGCGCGGCCGCTCCGTCACGAAGATCACGACGCCGATGCAGTAGATGCCGGCGATGAAGCCGAGGAGGAGGACCGGGAGGCCCGGGAACCGGTCGGCGAAGCCGACCAGCGCCGGGATGACCAGCGTGGCCTGGGCGATCTGGACCGGGATGCACGCCTTGGGGTGGACCCTGGGCAGCAGGAGCTTCTGCGCGACCCCCAGGCCGCCGACCGCCCAGGCGGCGCCGAGGATCCACCAGCGCTCGGGCGGCTCGAGGCCCACCCACACCAGCGGCGTCATCGAGCCGGCGATCTTCACGTAGATCATCGAGTGGTCGAGCCGCTGCATGCGCTCCTTCCACCGTGGCGTCCAGGGCACCGAGTGGTAGCAGGCGCTGGCGGTGTAGAGCGCGAACTGGCTCCCCGCGAACACCGTGAGCGAGAGCCGCAGGGATTCCTCGCAGCTCGAGAGCGCCCACCAGTAGGCGGCGAGGCCGAAGGAGACGAGGCCCATGCTGCCGTGCAACAGGCCGCGGATCGGGTTCTCGAGGGAGCCCCAGCGCATCCGCCCGAGGGCGGGCTCTCGGCTCTCGGCGTTCCACATCCGCTTGGTCTCTCAGGGGGGAGGGTCGAGGGGGCGTGTCCCGCGTCCGGGCGTAGAGATCGCCCCGGCGGGTGACAGGCCGGTTGCGGAGTGGCGACCCTTCGGGGTCGGCAGCCGCTCTTCATGGGCGCGTGGGGGCGACGTCACCGCGGTGTCACCCGCCGGTGAGGCCCGGCGTCTAGGCCCCGATCAGGCGGGAGAGGCGCGCGAGGGCGGGCTCGAAGGGGTCGCCGACCAGGACCCCGTGCAGGCCGAGCTCGACCGCGGCCGAGACGTTGCCCTCGTAGTCGTCGAGGAACGCCGCGCGGCTCGCCTCGACGCCGCCGATGCGCTCGAGGGCCAGCTCGTAGATGCGCCGATCCGGCTTGCGCAGCCCCACCTCGCTCGAGTCGATGACCGCATCGAAGAGCTCGTCGAGGGGCAGGAGCGGCCGCCAGGCGGGCGCGAACTCCGCCGCGTTGTTGGTCACGAGCGCGGTGCGCACGCCCTGCCCACGCAGCTCGCGCACGCAGGAGACCATGGGCTCGCGGACGGCTCCGCCTCCCGCCTCGGCCAGGGCCTTGAGGGCGCCGAAGAGATCCACCTGCATCCCCTGCTCGCGGCCGAGCGCGAGGATGCCTTCGCGCGCCTCGAGCAGCGGGATCTCTCCGCGCTCGACCCGATGCCAGGGGTGGTCGGTGTCCTCGGAGTAGGGGCCGAAGACGGCCTCCACGAAGCGCCCCGGCTCGATGCCCAGGCTCGCGCCGTAGTCGGCCACCGCCGTGAAGGGCGAGGGCGTGAAGACGCCCCCGAAGTCGAACAGGACGGCGTCGAGCTCGGGCATGTCCCGACGGTAGCCCGGCTCCGGCGCTACGCCTCGGCGGCTGCGGCGCGCGCTCGCTCCATTACGCGCTCGCGATACCAGGCGGGCGGAACGAAGGCGAGC
>JASJCN010000027.1 GCA_030065975.1 Myxococcota bacterium | reverse complement strand
GTTCCGCATGAGCACTCCCTCCCTCCCCGGAGTCGCCGACCGCGACTCGACCCTCGACCGCGCCGAGCGCGAGACCTTCGACCTCGCCGTGATCGGGGGCGGCATCACCGGTGCCGGCATCGCGCGCGAGGCGGCGCTGCGCGGGCTCTCGGTCGCGCTTCTCGAGGCCCGCGACTTCGCCTCGGGCACCTCGAGCCGCTCCTCCAAGCTGATCCACGGCGGCCTGCGCTACCTCGCCATGGGCGATGTCGCGCTGGTGCGCTCATCGGCCCTCGAGCGCAAGGTGATCCACCGCCTGGCGCCCCACCTGGCCGAGCCGCGCTGGATGGTCGTCCCGGCTCGCAGCTGGGCCGGGCTCGCGAAGCTCCGCGCCGGCATCACGACCTACGAGAAGCTCGGCGACGTCGAGCCGCAGGATCTGCACCAGAACTGGGGCCGCGACGAGATGGAGCAGGGCGAGCCGCTGCTCTCGCGCGAGCGCTTCGCCCACGCCTGCGTGTACCGCGAGTACCTGACCGACGACGCGCGCCTCGTCGTCGCGAACCTGCGAGCCGCCGCCGCGGCCGGCGCGCTGGTGCTGAACCACAGCCCCGTCAGCGACGTGACCGAGAGCGAGGGCCGGGCCGACGGGGTGGCCGCCCGCTGCAGCCTGACGGGCCGCGAGTTCCGGGTGCGCGCGCGCTGCGTGATCAACGCCGCGGGGCCGTGGGTCGACGCCGTGCGCGGCCTCGAGGACGAGGCCACGAAGCCGCGGCTGATGCTCTCGAAGGGCGTGCACATCGTCGTGCCGGCCGAGCGCCTGGCCGTCCGCAACCTCGTCATCCTGAACACCGACGACAAGCGCTCGATCTTCGTGATCCGCCGCGGCCGCGCCGTCTACATCGGGACCACCGACACCTTCTACGAGGGCGACAACGAGGAGTGGCCCGAGATCACCCGCGAGGACGTCGAGTACCTGCTGCGCCCGGTGGCCCGCGACTTCACCGCCGAGCCCATCGCTCCCGAGGAGATCACCTCCGCCTGGGCGGGCCTGCGCCCGCTGATCGGCGAGAAGGGCAAGTCGCCGTCGGAGATCTCGCGCAAGGACGAGGTGTGGATCGGGCCCAAGGGCGTGGTGTCCATCGCCGGCGGCAAGCTCACCGGCTACCGCCCCATGGCCGAGATGACCCTCGACAAGGTCGCCGAGGTGAGTGGACTCACGATCGGAGACGCGCCGGAGAACCCGCCGCTTCCCGGCGGCGACTTCGGCGGCGACCTCGAAGGGCTGGCCGCCGGCTTGCGCGGCCGCTTCGGCGACCTCTCCGACGAGAGCTCGCGGCGGCTGGCGCGGCTCTACGGCAGCGAGGCCGAAGAGGTGGTGTCGCGCGGGGCGGCGCCGCTCACGCCCGGGGCGCTCCCCGTGGTGGGCGAGCTCGACTGGGCCACGAACGTCGAGGGCGCGGCCAAGCTGCGCGACTTCCTGTACCGCCGTGCGGGGTCGGCCTACTACGAGGTGGGCGATCGCGAAGGCCTGGTCGACGCGATGGCCCGCAGCATGGGCGAGCGGCTCGGCTGGGACGAGGCGAAGGTCGAGTCCGAGGCGGCCTCTAGCCGCGCCCAGCTGGCGCGCGACGTCGACTTCAAGAACTCCTAGGAGCGCACCATGGGCACGATCCTCGAGGGTCTCGCCGCCTCCGGGCTCGAGGCCATCATCGACCAGGGCGAAGCCCGAAGGGCCGAGCACGCCCGCGACTGGTGGGCGCGCAACGAGCTGCTCGACTTCCAGGGCACGCCGTCCGCTTCGCCGCTCGCGGTGGTCACGCCGCGCAGCACCGAAGAGGTCTCGACCGTGCTGCGCTGCGCGCGCGAGACGCGCACTCCGGTGATCCCCTACGGCGGCGGCTCCGGCGTGTGCGGCGCGATCCAGGGCCGCCCCGACGCCATCGTGCTCTCGACGGCGGGCCTCGACGGACTGATCTCCCTCGACGACGGCGACCTGCTGGCCACCTTCGGGGCGGGCACCAACGGCATGGCCGCCGAGCGCCGGGTGCAGGAGGACGGCCTCACCATCGGCCACTGGCCCCAGTCCATCGAGCTCTCGACGGTGGGCGGCTGGATCGCGACGCGCGCCGCCGGCCAGTTCTCGACGGGCTACGGCAACATCGAGGAGATCGTTCACGACCTGGTCGCCGTGCTGCCGGACGGGAGCGTGGTGCGCACCCGTCGTACGCCGCGGTCGGCCGCCGGACCCGACCTGCGACAGCTCTTCCTCGGCAGCGAGGGCACCCTCGGTGTCGTCACCGAGGTGACCTTCTCGCTGCGCCCCCTGCCCGAGGCGAGCCGGGGCCAGGCGATCTCGTTCCCGAGCCTCGAGGCGGGGATCGAGGGCACGCGGCGGCTGATGCGGGCGGGCTTCCGTCCGCCGGTGGCGCGTCTCTACGACGACATGGAGTCGGCGCGCAACTTCGAGGGCGCCTGCCCCGACGGCCGCCACCTGCTGCTGCTGCTCCACGAGGGGCCCGAGGCGCTGGTCGCGCCGGCGCTCCCGGCCGTGGCCAAGCTCTGCGCCGAGGTCGACGGGACCGAGCACGATGCCGCCGTCGTCGATCACTGGCTCGAGCGCCGGAACCACGTGCCCGGCTTCCGCGGCTTCATGGAGAAGGGGATCATCCTCGACACCATCGAGGTGGCGGCCCCCTGGTCGCGCGTGGCCGAGCTGTATCACGCCGTGGTGTCGTCCCTGCGCGAGGTGGAGGGCATCCTGATCGCGAGCGGACACTCGAGCCACAGCTACCGGTCGGGCACCAACCTCTACTTCACCTTCCTGGCGCGGCCGGCCGACGCCGCGGACATGGCGCGCACCTACGACGAGTGCTGGCGACGTGCCATGGAGGCGACCCTCGCATGCGGCGGAGGCATCGCCCACCACCACGGCATCGGCCGGGTGCGGCGCGACTTCCTGGCCGACGAGATCGGCACCGAGGGCGTCGAGACCCTGCGCGCGATCAAGCGCGTCCTCGACCCCGAGGGCCTGCTGAACCCAGGCGCGCTGATCCCCGGCGAGTGAGCGGCGAGCTGCTGCTCGGGCTCGATCTGGGAACGACCCGGGTCGGCGCCCTGCTCGTGGATGCGACGGGCCAGAGGCTCGCCTTCGCCGAGCGTCCGCTCACGACGCGCTTCCCCGAGCCGGGCCGGGTGGAGCAGGACGCCGAGGAGATGCTGGCGCGCTCGGTCGAGGTGCTGCGCGAGGCCCTCGCGAGCGCCGGGGTGCAGGCCACGGACGTGGCCGGGCTCGGCATCACCACCCAGCGCGCCACGGTGATCGCCTGGGCCGAGGGGCGCGCCCTCTCGCCCGCCATCGGTTGGCAGGACCAGCGGGGCGCGCCGCGCGTCGAGGAGCTCCGCGCTCGCGGCATCCCGTACAACACCCAGGCCTCGGCCACGAAGATGCAGTGGCTGCTGCGCGAGAACGCGGCCGTCGCCGATGCCGAGCGAGCGGGGAGCCTGCGTCTCGCCAATCCCGACGCGTGGCTGACCGAACGCCTCACCGAGGGCGCACCGTTCGTGACCGACCCGGGCTGCGCGGCGGCGACGGGGCTCTACTCCCTCGCCGAGGGCGCGTTCTCGGCCGGAGCCTGCGGGCTCTTCGATCTCGATCCGCGCCACCTGCCCGAGGTGGTCGAGACCACTGCGGTCGTCGGCGAGACGGCCGCCGAGTGGCTCGGCGCGCCGGTCCCGGTCGCGGCCCGGGCGGGCGACCAGCAGGCCGCCGCCTTCGCCCAGGGCACCCATCGCCCGGGCGACGCGAAGCTCACCCTCGGCACGTCGGCCATGCTCGACGTGCATCACGACGGCATGCCCGTAGACCCACCGGTCGGGACCTACCCCCTCGCGTTGTGGCGACTGCCCGCACCGGCGGGCGACGCCTTCTGCGTCGAGGGCTCGGTCCACACCGCCGGTGCCGCACTCGACTGGCTCTGCGAGATCGGCGTGCTGCCGAGCCCGGAGGACGCGGACCGCATCGCGGCCGAGGTCGAGAGCAGCGGAGGCGTGATGCTGGTCCCCGCATTCCAGGGGCTCGGAACGCCCTACATGGACGACGACGCGCGCGGGCTCCTGTGCGGCATCACGCGCGGCAGCCGCCGGGGACACCTGGTGCGCGCCGCCCTCGAAGGCATCGCCCATCGCTGCACCGATCTCCTGGAGGCGCTCGAGGTCGACGTGGACGTCCTCCCGGTCGACGGCGGACTCGCGGCGAGCGACCGGCTGCTGCAGGACCTGGCGGATCTCTCGGGGACTCCCGTCGAGCGGGCCGCAGAGCTCGAGACCACGGCGCTCGGCGCGGCCCTCCTCGCCGGCCTCGCGACGAAGCGCCTGCCCGATCTCGAGGCCTGCCGCGCCGCGCGAGCCCCGGGACGCCGCTTCGAGCCGACGCGCCCATCCAACGAGCGGCAACTCCTGCGCAAGGACTGGCAGCGCGCCATCGACCGCGCCCGCTGACGCGATTCCGTCGGTCGAAGGGGCAGGGCCCCGACCGGCCCCTCGTGTATGCTCTCCCGCCTCCGGAGAACCCCATGCCCAGCCTTCCGCGCTCCTTCAAGCGTTCCGTCCGGGACGTGCTCCTGAATCCCTCGCTCCACAAGGTCGTCGGCAGTGGCACCCAGGAGCAGATGCTCCGCCTCGCCTACCTCGGCCGCTTCTCGGAGTGGATCGACGAGACCGGCCTCAAGCCCGACTTCGAGTCCCGGGACGCCCTCTACCAGTACGTCTACGAGAACGAGAGCCTCGAGAAGCCGGTGGATTACCTCGAGTTCGGCGTCTTCGAGGGGCGCTCCATGCGCTGGTGGTCCGAGCACATCAAGCATCCCGACGCACGTTTCGTGGGCTTTGACTGCTTCGAGGGCATCCCCGAGGCGTGGGCCTCGCGGCCGCCCGGGACCTTCACGGCCGAGGGCAAGATCCCGGACATCGATGACGAGCGCGTGTCGTTCGAGGTCGGGCTGTTCCAGGACACCCTGCCGGGCTTCGTCGAGAGCCACACCCTCGACCGGCCCCTCGTCCTGAACCTCGATCCCGACCTCTACAGCTCGACGCTCTTCGTGCTGGCCACCCTGGGCCAGCGCCTGAAGCGCGGCGACGTGCTGATCTTCGACGAGATCGGCTCGGTGCGAGAGCCGACCGCGGAGTTCCGCGCGCTGCTCGACTTCGCCAGCGCCTTCCGCTTCTCGTACACGCCGATCGGGGCGTCGCCCCAGTACAAGGTGATCGCGGTCCGCATCGACTAGCGCGGCCTCCGGAGCACCGGGCGCCGGACTAGCTCCGGATGAACTCCTCGAGGTCGCGGTGCGCTTCCTCGTCGGAGATCTGGCGCGGCGGGTGCTTCATGAACGCCGAGCTCGCGGAGTGGAGCACGCCGCCCTGGCTGCGCTGCATGGCGAGCTTGGCGCAGCGGATGGCGTCGATGGCGACGCCCGCGGAGTTGGGCGAGTCCTCGACGGAGAGGCGCAGCTCGAGGTTCATCGGCACGCCGCCGAAGAGCCGCCCCTCCATGCGCAGGAAGCAGACCTTGTTGTCGTTCTGCCAGGCCACGTAGTCGCTCGGGCCCACGTGGATGTCCTCTTCGGCCAGGCGCCGCTGGGTCATCGACTGCACCGCCTCGGTCTTCGACTCCTTCTTCGAGGCGAGGCGATCGCGGTTCATCATGTTCAGGAAGTCGGTGTTGCCGCCGGTGTTGAGCTGGTAGGTGTGATCGATGGTCACGCCGCGGCGCGCGAAGAGCTCGGTGAGCATGCGGTGCGTGATGGTCGCGCCGAGCTGGGCCTTGATGTCGTCGCCCACGATCGGCAGCCCGCGCTCCTCGAAGCGCTGGGCCCACTCGCGGTCGCTCGCGATGAAGACGGGGATGCAGTTCACGAAGGCGCAGCCGGCCTCGAGGGCGCAGCTCGCGTAGAAGCGCGTGGCCGCTTCGGAGCCCACCGGCAGGTAGTTCACGAGCACCTCGGTGCCGCTCTCCTGGAGCACCCGGACCACCTCGGCGAAGTCGGCCTGGAGAGCGTCGGCCAGGCGGAAGCTCCGATCCCGCGGCGCGCGGTCCATGTGCTCGGAGACGCCGTCGAGCACGCAGCCCATCCGAACGGGAACCCCGAGCTTGGGCACGTCGGCATGGAAGACCGCCGTGCAGTTGGGCTTCTCGAAGATCGCCTCGGCCACGTCGCGGCCGACCTTGCGGCGATCGACGTCGAAGGCGGCGACCACGTCGAGATCGCCCGGGCCGAAGCCGCCGAGGTCCCAGTGCAGCAGGCCCACGGCCCCGGCCGGGTCCCCCCCGCCGTAGTGGTGGATCCCCTGGACCAGGGAGCTCGCGCAGTTGCCCACCCCCACGATTGCGACCCGGATCTTCGACAACGACCTGCCCCCTGTGCCCGCGTCGCGGGTTGCTGGAGGAGCAAGGGTGGGGTCGGGGGCAGCGCTTTGCAAGCCCAGCCCCCGACCCCGCGTTCAACGCCTTCACCGCGTTCGCCCGGGTGACGCGCCCTCAGGCGTGGAGGGCCTGGGCCTCCGCCTCCTGCCCCTGTGCCAGGAACTGCATCAGCAGCTGCACCAGCTCCTCGGGCGGCGCCGCCTCGGGCTCCTCGACGCTGTCCTTCATGTGCTCGAATCGCAGCAGGTCGAGCTGCTCGAAGGCGGCGCGCACGCGCGGCGTGAGCAGGCCCAGGCGCTTCAGGTTGGGGACCACCTTGGAGAAGGTCATCTGGCGGAAGCCCTTCATGAAGGGCGTGTTGGTCGCCCAGGGCACCCAGAGCTTCTCGTCCCAGCCGAGCCGCTCGAAGATCTGGTGCATGAGCAGGCGCTCGCGCAGCAGGTGCGTCGCCTCGATCACGAAGTCCTCGCGCTCGCGCAGCTCGCGCTCGCTCATCTCCTTCGTGTACAGGTTCTCGAGCGCCATCACGCCGAAGGCCACGTGCCGCGACTCGTCGGCCATGATGCGCGTGGTGATGTCCTGGATCAGCGGCTCGTCGGGCATCATCATGCGCAGCAGTCCGAAGGCCGCGAGCGCCAGGCCCTCGACCATGATCTGCATGCCCAGGAAGGTCACGTCCCAGCGGCTGTCCTTCAGGATGTCGTCGAGGAGCACCTGCAGGCTCGGGTGCACCTCGTAGGAGATGCCGAGCTTCTCGGTGAGGTAGCGGTGGTACGCCTCGACGTGGCGCGCCTCGTCCATCACCTGGCTCGCGGCGTAGAACTTGGCCTCCTCCCAGGGCACCGTCTGCACGATCTTCGAGGTGGCGAGCAGCGCGCCCTGCTCGCCGTGCAGGAACTGCGAGAGCATGAAGGCGTTCATGTTCAGCTGCAGCTCGATCGACTCGGAGAGCTCGAGCTCCTTCGGCGGAGCGAGCACCTGGTTGAACACGTCGGCACCGCCGGCAGACGCCCGGTCGGTCATCATCTTGGCAATGTTCACCTCGGTGGACCAATCGAGATCGGTGGCGTTCCAGTTGTTCGCCTTGCCCTTCTCGTAGAGCGTGAGCAGGTTCTGCCGGCGAAGCGCGTACTCCCAGTCGAAGACCGAGTGCATGGTCGCCTCGACCTCGCCGTAGGGTCCGGACGCGGGAACGGGAACGGGGTTCGTCTGCTGGTACTTCACGGGGGAGCTCCTGTGGGCGCGAGTGCGGGCTGCTCTTCGAAGGGCACCCCGACGTAACCGAGGAAGTTGCGGGCGATCTCGCGGGCCAGATCCGCATCGGTGAGGACGCGGCCGGCGCTGCGGGCGTCGCCCACCAACATCAGCTGCAGCATGAAGGCGAGGGCGAACTGCACGCCCAGGTCGATGGCCACCTCGGGCTCCGGGTGGCGCATCTCGTCGCGGCGCGAGAGGAACAGCGCGCTGATCCGCTCGGTCACCTTGCGGCGGAAGGTCAGCACCTCGGTCCGGAACTCCTCCTCGTACACCGCGCGGTGGAGGAAGGCGCCGATCAGCTTCTCGCGGGTGCGACCGATCTCGACCATCTCCGCGGCGCAGGCCGAGACGATGGACTGGAGCGAGTGCCCGACCCAACGGCCGGCGTCGGCCAGGGCGTCGGCGCGATCGAGGACGTCGAGGAAGAAGCGCTCCTCGAGCGCGCGCAGCAGCTCGTTCTTGTCGCGAAAGCGGCCGTAGAAGCCGCCGACCGAGGAGCCGGCCCGGCGCACGATCTCGGGGATCGAGGCATCGGCGAGGCCCTTCTCCTGGATCAGGGACTCGGCCGCCTCGAGGATGCGCTCGAGGGTCTGCTGGCTCCGCGCCTGCTTGGGGCGAGCCACGCTCTGGAGCCGGGCGGCGCGATCGGCGCCGTTGCTGCGCTGGGTTCGCTTGGGGATGCGGCGGGACATGGGCGGCGCTCCGAGCCTCTGGCCGTGAGCTTCGTTGGCCGTGAACTTCGAAGAGGCTTTTCGGCTGTAGGATCGGCCGACTCCGGCCAGAACCGAATCAGAATCCGAATCGCTTTCTGATTTCAGGCCCGATCCTACCCAGCCAGATCCAGCTCCGCAATGGCCGTCACCCGCCGGTCGGGAGAGACCTCGCTCCCCTCGGGGAGTCCCACATCCCGGTGGTCGACCCAGACGCCGTGGACGCCCACGGACTGGGCCCCGGCGATGTCGGCCGAGAGGTTGTCGCCCACCATCCAGGCCTCGTCGGGGCCGGCGCCCAGCGCTTCGAGAGCCCCGCGGAATACGCGCGGGTCGGGCTTGCCGAAGCCCAGCTCGCCCTCCACCAGGATCGCGTCGAAGAAGGGCTCGAGCGCGAAGCGCTCGATCTTCGCGCGCTGGAACGACGGATGGCCGTTGGTGCAGAGCGCGAGGGGGATCCCGGCAGCCCGCCACTCACTGAGCTTCTCGAGGGCGCCCGGGAAGAGCTGCATGCGCTCCTCCCGCTCCCAGGTGTACCGGTCCGCCAGCTCCTGGCCGAGCTCCGCGTGCGCGACGAGCTCGAGCCGGCGAAGCGCGTCGGCCACGATGGCGCGTCGCGAGCCGAGCATGTCGAGGCGCCCCCGGTCGTTGCGCTCGCGGTCGGACCAGAACCAGCGCCGGGCCTTCTCGAGGGCAAAGCTCAGCTCCTCGACCCCGGTGCGCAGCCGCGGCGCGTACTCCAGCGCCAGCTCGTCCCAGTGCGCCTCGTTTCCGCGGGAGTAGCTCAGGATGGTGTCGTCGAGGTCGAGCAGGATCACACGGGGCGCGTCGGTCACGAAGAGTCGGTCCTCCAAATCATGGTTGCGGGTGTGGTTGCGGGTGTCGGGGTCGGGCTCACGAACGATCGATCCACTTCCCACCGTCGGTCGGCGGAGGCGTCTCGTAGCGCTCGAGGCGATCGAGGAGGGCGGCGGGCTGGTGCTCGACCCAGAGGAGGTCGCGGTGCTCGGGGCGCACGAAGCGCTCAGCCACCAGACGATCCAGCAGGCCTTGGAGGCCGTCGTAGAAGCCGTCCACGTCGAGCAGCGCACAGGGCTTGCTCAGGTAGCCGAGCTGCACCCACGTCATCACCTCGAACAGCTCGTCGAGGGTGCCGACGCCGCCGGGCAACGAGACGAAGCCGTCGGAGAGCTCGAACATGCGCCCCTTGCGCTCGAAGAGCGTCTCCACCACCTCGAGGCGCGTGATGCCGTGGTGCCCCACCTCGCGCTTCACGAGGTCACGCGGGATCACGCCGATCACCTCGCCCCCGCCTTCGAGCACGGCGTCGGCGAGGGTCCCCATCAGGCCGACGTTGCCGCCGCCGTAGACGAGTCCGAGCCCGCGCTCGACCATGGCGTCACCGAGGGCGCGCGCCGCCGCCTGATACTCCGGGCGCGCCCCCGGGCTCGAGCCGCAGAACACGCACAGCCGCTTCACCGGTCCGCTCCTCGCTCGTCCACTCGCCGGGCCATCCAGAGCCGGGCCTCGTAGTGCACTTCGTAGACACCGCCGTGCTCGTCGATGGCGCGCCGCACGGCGGCCAGGAGGGCCGCGCGCACGTCGGCGTCGAGGGCCTGGTGGTCGGAGTGGGTGGTCAGGAGCCGGGTATAGGGCTCGGCTTCGTAGCGCGCCTGCCAGGGGAACACCCGGGCCTGAGGCGCCTCGAAGCCTGCGCACTCCGAGAGCCGAAGGGCGTAGTCCCCGTGGCCGTGGGCCTTTCCGAGGCGCCGATCGGAGAGCGACGAGGCGTGCCGCGCGTAGGCCTCCTGGACGGCCCGGGCGACGTCGGTCTCGGGGGGCGCCAAAGGCATGTTCCCGAAGATCGCGATCCAGCCGCCCGGGCGCAGGGCCGAGGCCGCGCGATCGTAGGCGGTCGCGGGATCCGTCCAATGGAAGGCCTGGGCGGCGAACACGAGGTCGAAGGCCTGCGGCTCGAGCGGCCAGGCCTCGAAGGTCGTCTCCAGCACGCGCACCGGGTACCCGGACAGCTGGCTGCGGCAGCGAGCCGCGAGCGCCGCGCCGGGCTCGAGGCAGGTGATCTCGCAGCCGCGCTCGGCGAAGGGGCGGGTCGCGATGCCCGGCCCGGCTCCGATCTCGAGCAGCGCCGATCCCGGGCCGATCCCCGCGGTCCGGACGACGTGCTCGACCAGGGCCTCGGGGTGCCGTGGACGCGCCTCGTCGTAGAGGGCCGCGATCGCATCGAAGCTCGCGCCGAGGCTTCGTCGCTGGGCTTCAAGGTCCATGGGGCCGCTAAGGTAGCCGCCCGGAGGAGGAGCGTTGTGAGCGGGTTCGCGGGAAGGGTCGCCGTCATCACGGGAGCGAGCCGTGGCATCGGTGCCGGCATGGCCTTGGAGATGGCGCGCCACGACGTGCGCCTCGCCCTCTGTGCACGCAGCCAGCCGGCGCTGCCCGACTCCGAGGGCGTCCTGTCCGAGCGGCTCGACGTGGCCGACGAGGCGGCCCTCGAAGCATTCGCCTGCCGCAGCATCGAGCGCTTCGGGCGGATCGACCTGTGGATCAACAACGCCGGCGTGCTCGACCCGATCCAGCCCCTGCGCGACGTCGCGCTCGACGACTTCCGCGAGCACCTGCGCGTCAACCTCGAGGGCGTCTTTCTCGGCTCGCGCTGCTTCGTGCGCCACCTGCGGGAGCGCGGAGGCGAAGGCGTGCTGGTGAACGTCTCGTCGGGAGCGGCGCGCAGGCCCTACCACGGCTGGTCGGCCTACTGCGCGGGCAAGGCCGCCGTCGACCGCCTGACCGAGTGCATCGCGCTGGAAGAGCAGGGGACGGGCCTGCGGGCGCTCTCGCTGGCGCCGGGCGTGGTCGACACCGACATGCAGGAGAAGATCCGCGCCTCGAGCGCGGAGGACTTCGCCGAGGTCGAGCGCTTCCGCCAGCGCACCGACTGGAACTCCGCCGGCTACGTGGCACGAGAGATCCTGGCCCTCGCCTTCGACCCCGCCCGACGCAGCGACGAGGTGCTGGTGTCGCTCGACCCGGAGCCCAGCTGACCCTAAGCGGACAATCAGTCGCCGCGCGCCGCGACGAACGTCTCGACCTCCGACGCCAGCTCGCCGAGCACCTCCTCGTCGGTGCGGCCGGAGCGCTTCAGCACGTGGAAGGAGTGGTCGGCCCCGTCCACCACGTGGAGCGTGGCGCGCCCGCCGAGCCGCACGCAGATGGGCTC
The DNA here is from genome assembly GCA_030065975.1 of Myxococcota bacterium. Lineage (GTDB taxonomy): Bacteria > Myxococcota_A > UBA9160 > UBA9160 > UBA6930 > JASJCN01. The sequence continues at coordinate 17,475 of JASJCN010000027.1, read as the reverse complement.
GAGCAGCGCGAGGTCGGCGAGCTTGTCGCGGGTGCCCTGCAGGAAGAGCAGAGGCAACGCGGACTCGAAGAGATGCTCCGCGCGCTCGACCCCGGGCTTGCCGGCGGGGTGGAGCGGAAAGCCCAGGAAGACGATGCCGCGCACCCCTTCGAGCGGAGCCTCCGAAGCGGCGAGCGACGTCATGCGCCCGCCCATCGACTTCCCACCGGCGAACAGGGGAAGCCCTTCGGCGAGCTCGGCTCCCTTCGCCACCGCGGCGCGGATCGTGGCGACCAGCTTGCGGCGGTGATCGGGGCGCCGGCTCCCGGCCTCCATGTACGGGAACTGGAAGCGCAGGGTGGCGATGCCGTGCGCGGCGAGCTCCGTGGCCGCCGCCTCCATGAAGGCGTGCTGCATCCCCGCCCCGGCGCCGTGGGCCAGGACCAGGGCCGCCCGGGCGCCGGGCGGTCGCAGCCAGAGCCCAGAGACGGGCTCGGACGGCTCCTCGAGCCGGACGGTCACGGGCTTGGCAGGGGAGGGGGCCGACATCGGGTGGAGGACCCTATCACGAGCCCGATGTTGACAGCGTCTACAGCTTGGTAGACACTGTCTACAGATGAACGCCCCCACCCCGAAGCCGGCCGAGCGTCTGGTCACCGTGGCTCTCGAGGTCCTCGAGAACGAGGGCCTCGAGGCGCTCACCCTGCGCCGGGTGGCGCGGCGCGCCGGGCTCTCCCACGGCGCGCCGCTACGGCACTTCAAGAGCCTGGCGGAGCTGCGCTCGGCCGTCGCCGCCCACGGCTTCCGGCTGCTGCACCGGTCCATCACCGAGGGGGCCGCCGACCTCGCCCCGGGCGCCGGCGCGATCGCCCGGCTCGAGGCGGCCGCCCACGGCTACGTGCGCGCCGCCGTCACCCACCCCGACCTCTTCGCCTTGATGTTCCGGCCCGATCGCCTGGACCCGACGTCCGAGCCCTTCGTGCGCGACTCCACGGCCGCCTTCGAGCAGCTCGTCGAGATGGTCCGTGCGGCACAGGACGCCGGCTACCACCCCGAGCGCGACTCGCGGGTGCTCGCCGGCACCGTCTGGTCCACCGTGCACGGCCTCGCGTCGCTCTGGGCGCAAGGCGCGCTTCCCGCCGTGGTCCCGGGTGCGTCCCTCGAGGACGCGCTCGCGACCCTGGTCCAGCTCGTCATCCACTCCAACCCCCAGGAACCCTGAACGACCCGACTCTGAAAGCGCCCAAGGAGGCTTCATGACCGATTCCAACCCGTATCTCGAAGGAAACTTCGCCCCCGTCGAGGGCGAGATCACCACCGGTGAGCTCCCGGTCACCGGCACGCTGCCCGAAGTGCTCGAAGGGCAGCTGCTGCGCATCGGCCCCAACCCCGCGAACAACCCGGACCCGAAGCACCACCACTGGTTCGTCGGCACCGGCATGGTCCACGGCGTCCGCATCGAGGACGGCAAGGCCATGGGCTATCGCCGTCGCTACGTGCGCGACGAGGCGTCCTGCCAGGTGTTCGGCTGGCCGCCGGTTCCCGGCCCGCGCCACTCGGAGATGGGCGGCGGCGGCGCCAACACCAACATCATCCGCCACGCCGGCCGCAACTACGCGATCGTCGAGGCCGGCGGCAACCCCGTGGAGCTCGACGACGATCTCGAGACCGTGGCGACGTCGGACTTCTTCGGCACGCTTCCCGGCGGCTTCACGGCCCACCCGAAGAAGGACCCGGTGACCGGCGAGCTCTTCGCCCTGGCCTACTACTTCGGCTGGGAGCACGTGCAGATGGTGGTCGTCGGGACGGACGGGCGCGTGCGCCGCACCGTCGACGTCCCGGCCCCGCACAAGCCGATGATCCACGACTGCTCGATCACGGAGAACTGGTTCGCGATCTTCGACCTGCCCGTCGACTTCGACCCCTCGCTGATCGAGCACGGCGTGCAGCTGCCCTACAGCTGGCAGGACCGGCCGGCCCGGGTGGGCCTGCTTCCGCGCGAGGGCAACGCCGAGGACGTGGTGTGGGCCGAGGTCGATCCGTGCTGGATCTTCCATCCGCTGAACGCCTACGAGGACGCTTCGGGTCGCGTGGTCATCGACGTGGTGCGCCATCCGAAGATGTTCGCCACCGACTTCCGCGGGCCCAACGAAGGCGCCACCACTCTCGATCGCTGGACCATCGACCCGAGCGGTGGCCCCGTGAAGGAAGAGCGCCTCGACGACCACGGCGAGGAGTTCCCGCGCCACGACGAGCGCCTGGTGGGCCGGCCCTACCGCTACGGCTACGCGGCGCGGCTCTCCGAGGGCTTCAAGATCGGCGGCCTGCTGAAGCACGACCTCGAGAAGGGCACGACCGACCTCTACGACGACTCCCCGGAGACCTCGTACCTAGAGCCCGTCTTCGTCCCCCGCGACGACGACGCCGACGAGGACGACGGCTGGATCGTGACGATCCGCTACGACCACCGCGAGAACGCGAGCGAGTTCGTGGTGCTCCACGCCCAGGATCTCGGTGCCGGCCCGGTGGCCCGGGTGGCGCTCCCCGAGCGCGTGCCCTTCGGCTTCCACGGCAACTGGGTACCCAAGGGCGAGTAGGCCGAGCCATACGGAACGGGGCCGGGCGCACCCGCGCTCGGCCCCTTCTCCGTGCTAGCGACCGCGCGCGCCAGAGATGCGCTTGCCGATGGGCAGCGCGTAGAGCGCTTGGAGCGTCGCGCGGTCGCGCTCGGAGAGCCCGGAAGTCTCGCGCGGAGACACCGAGGGATACATGATGTCTTCGGGGTCGGGGCTGTGGCCACCCAGTCCGAGGGCGTGCCCCATCTCGTGGAGCACCACTTGCTGGACCTGCGCGCCGTCGGCTACGTGGCCGTCGGCCCAGCGGCCGGTCACCAGGATGCGTGACACGCCGAAGCGGCGGGTGCGCTGCCCGATGTCGTAGGCGCAGTGGGCGACGTACCAGTCGCCGTCGGGCTCCTCGGCCCAGACGATGGGGATGTCGGCCGCTCCCAGCGAGTCCACGAACGTGAAGCTCGGAACCCCGGGCTCGACGACGTCGGCCCAGCCGAGCACGCCCTCGCGAACCGCTGCCTCGATCGCCGCGGGATCCTCGAATAGGCCCCCGGGCGCCGGCGGCAGGTACACCCGCAAGGGCATCTTCCGCGTGGGCCAGCGCAGCACGACGTTCTCGTTGCCGAGCATCTCGAAGCTGACCCACTTGAGATAGGTGTCGGGCGCCGTGTCCCGCGCTCCGCTCAGGATCGGGCTCGTGCAGCCCACGAGCAGGAGCGCGAGAAGCGCGAGCGACGAGAGCGAGGCGAGCTTCATCGCTGCGGAGACTAGCGGCCCGCGCCGCGCGTCTTGCCTGCGAAGCTCAGCTTCGGCTGAAGCGGCGCCAGCCGAGCAGCAGCAGCATCGAGCCGCCCACTGCGATGGCGAGGCTGCGCAGGTCGAAGCCCGTCACCTCGCCGAGGCCGAGGCTGGATGCGAGGAAGCCACCGACGACGGCACCGGCCACGCCGATGCCGATGGTGACGAAGAAGCCGTCCGGGTCGTCGCCGGGCAACAGGAACTTGGCCAGCGCGCCGACCACGAGGCCGAGCAGGATCCAGGAGAGAAAGCCCATGGAGGCTCCTTTCGAACGAGAGGGGTCCGCTATCGGCCGTGATACGCGCGAGCCCTGCGCTAGGTTCGAGCGTCCATGACGCGTCGCAACCTGCGCCTCGCCCTTCTCTGCATCGTCGCGATCGGCGTCTTCGCGACGCGTGAGTGGCCCCTCGAAGAGCTCGGGCTCCCGCAGATCGCGTCGGACTCGCAGACCCTCGACACCGGGGGAGACACTCCGGACAACGGCGCCCTGCTCGACGCGATCCGTGCACGCCGCTCGGGCGTGATGGTGGATGCCATCGGCGAGGTCGTGCATCTGCTCGCCGACGACCTGCGCGGCTCGCGCCACCAGCGCTTCCTGGTGGACGTCGAGGCCGAGCGCGCGGTGCTCGTGAGCCACAACATCGATCTCGCGCCGCGCATCGATGCACTGAGGAAGGGCGACTTCGTGACCGTGCGCGGCCAGTTCGAGTGGAACGAGAAGGGTGGCGTCGTGCACTGGACCCATCACGACCCCGACGGCCGTCGCCCGGGCGGCTGGATCCGCCACGAGGGGCAGCTGTACCGCTAGCCCGTAGCGGGGGCGCGCGATCCCCGGGGCCACACCACCAGCAGGCCGAGGCCGATCACGGCGATCCACGCGCTCGCCTCGAGCAGCGAGACCAGCGACTCGGTCGACGCGCTCGGGTCGTCGGCCACGATCCGGGAGAGCCCGATCAGGACGGCCGAGTAGGCGAGGCGCCCCGCCAGGCTCTGCATGGAGAGGAAGGTGGCGCGCAGGCGATGCTCGACCCGCGGCGCCACGGCCGCGTCCACCACGACGTTGCCCACGGCCGGCTGCACGCTCCGGAAGCAGATGGCCACGATCACCGCGGCGTGGATCCAGAGCGCCATCGCCCCGATGAGCGCCGCCTGCAGCGCCGTCAACGCGAGCAGCAGCCCGACCACCCCGAAGACGCCGCGCAGCCGCATGGTCTGGGCGGCCGCAAAGGCGCCCGCGAAGCCGATCGCCGCGCTGACCACGCCGGTCACGAGCGGCGTCCGCGCCAGCTCGTCCAGGCTCTCGCCGAGCACGACCGCGACGTAGGGCTGGTAGAACTCGTAGGGCAGGTGGGCCAGGATCGTCTGCAGCACCACGTAGGCGAAGAGCCAGAGCAGGAAGGGCTGGCGCAGGTATGCCGCACAAGCGCGGAGCTGCTGCAGGAAGGAATTCGGCGCTTCGTTCTCTCCTTCCTTGCGCGTATGGGGCGGCTCGGCCATGGCGAGGGTGAGCCCGAGCATCGTGAGCACCCCGAGCGCGGAGAGGAGATAGGCGGCGCGCAGGTCGAACACGGCGGCCGCGCCCCCCACCAGGGCGGCCAGCCCCGCCGCCAGGTAGCGATCGCGCTGCACCCGCGCGGCCTTCGCCGCGAACTCCTCGCCCCGGTGAAGAGCGTCGAGCGTGTCGTAGTGGAACGACGCCTCGGTCCCGGAGCGGAAGGAGAAGTGCAGGCCCAGCAGCGCCTGGGCCGCGAAGAACGCGAGCAGCTCGTCGCCGCCGAGCAGGAACAGGAGATAGGCGCCGACTCCGAGCGCGGCAGCGATGCGCATCGTGAGCACCCGGCCGACACGATCCGAGAGGTAGCCGGACGGCACCTCGCTCACGACCACCACGCCGTAGTAGAAGGCATGTAGCGAGAGCGCCGCCTCGACCGGGAAGCGCTCGGTCAGGTAGACGAAGAAGATCGGCGCCCAGAAGAGGGCGTTGCTGAGCGGCGCATACAGCGCGTAGAGGCGGAGATTGCGTTCCAACAAGCGGCGCGCGCCATGCTAGCAGGGCACTCAAGCCACGGTGGCAGAAGGGTTTTCGGCGCTCGCGCAACCAACGGGCGAGGCGCCGGTTGGATGCTTCGAAGGCCGACGAAACCGGCCCGACGAACCGGAGGATTCCATGCGACGTCTCGCACTCATCACGCTGCTCGCCCTGGGCGCGGCCTTTCTGATCACCCACCCCGCGGCGGCCGACCCCGACCGCGTGGGCGACCGCATCGAGCGGCGCCTGGATCGACGCGGCGACAAGATCGACAACCAGCTCGACCGGCGCGGCAACCGCGCCGACCGCCGCCTCGATCGCCTCTCGGATCGCGCCGATCGGCGGGGCAAGGAGGGCCTCGCCAACCGCCTCGACCGCAAGGGCGACCGCATCGACAACCGCCTCGATCGTCGCGGCGACAAGATCGACCGCCGCCTCGACCGCAAGGGCCAGCGCATCGATCGAAGGCTGGATCGCCGGTAGTCGATCGCCGGTAGTCGCTTCCTGGACTCCCCTCCAGACACCCCGCGGCCGGGTCCCCGTGACCCGGCCGCACCCCGTTGTGGGGAGCGCGTCAGGCGGGGTCGAAGACCAGCGGCAGCGCCTCGAGCCCGCGCAGCAGGACGTTGGGCCGGTGCCGCAGGCGTCCCGCGTCGGGTGCGAGCTGCCAGCCCGAGATGCGCTCGAGGAGCGTGCTGAAGGCGATCTGCATCTCCTTGCGCGCCAGCAGGGCCCCGAGACAGAAGTGGGCTCCCAGGCCGAACGCCAGATGCTGGTCGGCGTTGTCGCGGGCCGGGTCGAAGCGCTCGGGATCCTCGAACACCGCCGGGTCCCGGTTGGCGGCCGCGTAGCGCACCATCAGGACCGAGCCCTCGGGAATGGCCACGCCCTCGACCTCGGTGTCCCGGGTCGCGACCCGCCACATGGTCTGGGTGGGCGTCGCCAGCCGCAGCACCTCCTCCACGAGGTTCGGGATCAGCGCCGGATCGGCGCGCACCGCCGCCATCGCCTCGGGGTGGGTGATCAGCAGCCACATCCCCTCGGTGATGGCATTGGCCGTCGTCTCGTTCCCGGCCACCAGGATCTGCTGCAGGATCGAGAGACTCTCGGCCGTGTCCAGCGGCCGCTCGTCCTCGACCCGGGCGTTCACGATGTCCGAGAGGATGTCGTCACTCGGCGCGCGCTGTCGCTCCTCGAGCTTCGCGGCGAAGTAGTGCTGGAACTCGACGATCAGCTTCGCCGCCTCGACCTGACCCGCCGCATCCGCCATCTGGCCGAGCTGCGCCACGAAGCCGTCGCTGAAGCGGCGGAAGAGCGGCAGGTCCTCACGTGGCACGCCCAGCTGCTCGGCGATCACCGTGAGCGGCAGCGGGCCCGCGTACTGCGAGAGCAGCTCGCAGCGCCCGTCGGCGGCGAAGCCGTCGATGAGCTCGTGGGAGAGCTCGGTGATGCGGCCGGTCAGGCCGTCGACGCGGCGTGGCAGGAAGGCGCGGTTGACCAGCTTGCGGAAGCGACGCTGGGCCGGCGGATCGGCCGTGAGCATGGTGTCCACCGGAGGCCAGCCCTTCTTGAGCTCGGCCGCGACCTCGGGCGACCCTCCGCCAGCGCCGCTCGCGAGCGCGGGCCCGAAGCGGTTCGAGAAGGTCTGGTGGTCGCGCACCACCTGGGTCACCGCCGCGTAGGTCGAGACGAAGGTGATGCCCGTCTTCGGCTCGCGGTAGACCGGGGCCTCCTCGCGCAGGCGCCGGTTCCACTCGAAGGGATCCTCGAGGATGGCGGGGTCGAAGGGGTTGAACTCGGAGAGGGGGGTCGCGCTCATCGCCTCCTCCTGCTGCGACGTTACCACGCCCCGGTGCGGCCGAAGACGCGGCAGCGCTCGAGGTAGGCAGGCCCGTGAGCGAGCTGGAACGCCTCGGGATCCCAGCTCGCCTCGAGCAGCTCGCCCGTCCGGTCGGGATGCAGCACGTAGGCGAAGGCCAGGAGACGCGCGTCTCCGACGCGGACCTCCACCCGGAGGCGCCGATACAGATCCCCCTCGAAGCGGTCGATCCGCTCCCGCCCTCGGTCGTCGAGCCCATGGACGAGCCGCCCCGCCACCTGCTCCCCGGACCGCGGCACGATCGCGGGATACACCCGCTCGCGCAGGCCCCGACGGGCATAGCCCGGCAGCACGGCGGGCTCGAGGCGCGGCCGCTGGTCGGCGACGGCCTCGAGCACCTCGGGAAAGAGCAGCGTCCCGTACACGAAGAGCGGCTCGGTGCTCACGATCCTTCCGCGGCGCGTTCCGCCGCGACCTGTGCGTCGCCGTCGGGAAGCGCCAGGCGCAGCTCGAGCTCGTGGCCCCCGAGCCCGTGGCGGCTGTCGTGGGCCCGCACCCGCACGCGGTCGACGCCCTCGGGAATCCGGATGCCCGGGAGCAGCCGGGTGAAGGGCTGCTCGTTCACGTGGGGATGCGCGAGCACCCGCGTCCCGAGCACGGTGCCGTCGGGGGCCAGGACCTCGTAGCGGTCGGCGTAGTGCTCGAAGTCCTCGTCCGCGTGGCGCACGGCGACCGAGAACACGCACACGCCCTCCTCGCAGTGGGCGCGCACCGAGACGACGTCGGCCAGCCCGGCCGCGGCCGGCAGCCCGGTGCCGAGTGCGGCGAGCCAGGCCACTGCCACGAGTCCGACGAGTGCGGCTCTGCGCGTCAAGCGCCGGCCTTTGGGATCAGCTTGTAGGCGCGCGTGCCGGCGCCGGGCATCAGGCCCACCAGACGATCCGAGAAGCCGTACTTCTCCCGGAAGCCGACCTCGATGCGCTCGAAGAGCGCCTCGTCCTCCACCCGCGAGAACCCGAGCTCGAGGGTCTCCTCGCCGATGCGCAGCGAGAGCCGCGAGCCGCGCTCCAGGTTCTGGGCCCAGGTGGTGTTGCCGGTGCGGATGTAGCCCTCGCCGTCGAGGACGAGCAGCCAGATGGTCGTCTCGCGCACGCTCCCGTCCTCGTCGTTGGTGATGACGACGACGGTGTCCGCGTCCGCGTGAGTCGACCAGTCGACGGCGGCGATCGGGGCGGCGAGAGCGAGCAGGCTGACGAAGACGATCGGGATCTCGGTCCGGACGAATCGGAACATGGGAGCTCCTCGGGCGCGCGGAGAGTGGGGCGGGAGTGGACGAGGCGGGCGCGGGCTACGCCAGCTTGTGGATCACGTTGTCGGCGTAGCCGCGCAGGGCGTCGAGCTTCTGCTGCAGGGGCTGCGTGTCCGCCTCGTAGCTGTTACGGAAGCCCACGATCACGTCGGTCACGCCCTGGTCCTCGAGGCGGCGGATGCCGTCGACGGTGTAGGCATCGAGGGAGATCACGTGCACCTCGAAGGGCTCGTTCGCGCGGGGCGAGTCGGCGCGCAGCTCGGCCAGGCGCCGTTGGCAGCGCGCGAGATCCTCGGCGTCGCCCCCGGCGTGCATCCAGCCGTCCCCGAGCCGCGCGGCGCGGCGCAGGGCCGGGTCGGCGTGGCCGCCGATCAGGATCGGGATCGGCTCGCTCGGCGTGGGCGAGAGCTTGATGCTCGGCACCCGATAGTGCTCGCCGGCGTAGGAGAAGTAGCGGCCGACGGTGTGGCTCGGCGGTTCACTCTCGCCCGGCGTGATGGGGGCGGGATCCCCGGGCGCGGTGAGGCCGCGGATGATCTCGATCATCTCGTCCATCCGCTTGCCCCGCGTCTTCCAGCCCGTCCCGGTGATCTCGAAGTCCTCGGGCCAGGGCGAGAGCCCGACGCCGAAGCCGAAGCGGTTGCCGGTGAGCACGGCCACCGAGGCCGCCTGCTTCGCCACCAGCACGGGCTGCCGGATGGGGAGCTTCACAACGAAGGTGGTGAAGCGCAGTCGCTCGGTGACGGCTCCCATCGCCGGGATCAAGGAGAAGGGCTCGATGAACGGCTTGCCATCCAGAAACTCGCGGTTCCCGTCCGGGGTGTACGGATACTTCGAGTCCGACACCTCGGGATAAGCGATGCTGTCCGGCACGATGAAGCCGTCCCAGCCCGCCTGGTCGAGAGCCATCGCCAGCGGCAGATACTGTGCCGGATCGCACATGGATTCGGCGTACGAGAAGCGCATGGGGCCCTCCTTGGTGGGCAGGGTAGCCCGCACGACCCGGGAGCGGGCGCCCGACGGTGGCTATGCTTGCGGCATGCGTCGCGATCACCCCCCATTCTTCCTCCTCGCGGGCGCCGAGGTCGTCTTCCTGATCTTGCTGCTCAAGGTCGGGTTCTGGGTCTACCGCGGCTGGAAGCAGATGAACGAGACGCCGGACCCGGACGATCCCCCCGGACTTCCCCTGCCGGCGCCGCTCGCGATGGCCGAGCCCGAGGCGCTCCCCGAGCCCGTGGACGAAGAGGAGTACCGCCTGGCGGCTTGAGCCGGGGCGGTGCACCCAGCCGAGCTTCGGCCCAACCCGGCTTCAACCCAACAGCACGAAGGCGATTCCGAGCAGGACCAGCGCGATCCCGGGGAGCTTTCCGCGCAGGTCCGCCTCCTTCCACCAGAGCAGCCCGAGCAGCACGGCGATCACCGCCTCGATCTGCCCCACGGCCTTCACGTAGGCGACGAGCGTCAACGAGTAGGCCCAGAACCAGCCGAGGCTCCCGGCGAAGCCCACGGCGCCGATGGGCAGCATCCGCCAGAAGAGCGGCCTCACCTGTGCGAGGGAGCGGGGCTCCCGCACGAGCAGCCACACCGACAGGATCGCGACCTCGATCCAGGTGGTGTGGAAGAGCGTGTGCGCCGCGGCCTCGAAGCGGCTCGAGCCGATCTCGGGGTTGGCTGTGGCGAAGAGCTCGTTGGCCTCCTTCAGGGCGAAGCTCGCCGCCACCAGCAGGAGTGCGCAGGCCAGCGAGAGCGTCGCGCCGAGGTCGAAGTGCAGGATCCGCGACCAGGCGATGCGGCCGCCCTCTCGCTTCAGGTTCATGGCGAGCACGCCACCGGCGCACAGCGCGACGCCGAGCCAGCCAAGCGTGCTCGGCAGCTCGGCGAAGAGCAGGGTGCCGACGATGGCGGTGAACACCACCTCGAGCTTGTGCAGCACGATGGAGGCCGCGAAGCTCGTGTGCCGGAAGGCGGTGACCAGGGCGACGTTGCCGAGCAGCTGGGTGACGGCGGTGATCGTGCAGGCGAAGAAGAAGCCGGCGGTCAGCACCAGTGCATCGGCCTGCTGCCAGAGCCAGAAGGCGAGTAGCGCCGAGAAGGGCAGGTTGAACGCGAAGCGCGCCCAGCTCACGAGCGCGGGCGTCGCCACGTCGCCGAGGTTGCGCGCGAGCGCGTTGCGGATGGCCTGGAGCGTTCCGGCACCGGCGGCGAGCACGACCCAGAGCATGCTCAGCCCTCGAGCTCCCGCTGCGAGAGGCAGGCGCCCGACGCATGGAGCCAGCAGCTCGGCGTCTCGTCGTGGGCGTCGAGGCGCAGGGAGCGAACGGCGCCGGGCTCGCGGGGTCCGCGCGCGAAGGCCCGGCGCAGGCGGATCTCGGCCTCGACGCTGCGCGCCGCGGCGCAGGGGTAGATGCCGACGGTGCCCACGAAGCGGGCCTCGTGCTCGCCGCCCCGCTCCTCGATGCGCAGCACCATCCCGACGCCGTGCCGGGGTGCATCGACCGTGAGGGGCAGGACGAGCCGCCCTCCCGGCGCGAGCCGTTCGACCAGGCGAAGCGGCACCTCGTTCACGCCGGCGTTCACGAGCACGGCATCCGCACGATCGAACCCGGCCCCGGAAGCGGCCCCGATGCCGTCGCCATGCACTACGCGAACCACGGGCCAGCGCGAGAGGTTCTCCCGTGCGCGCTTCGCGAGCTCGCCATGAACCTCATAGGCGGTGACGCGCCCGCGGCTCCCCACCAGCTCCGCGATCAGCGCCGTGTAGTAGCCGCTGCCCGCCCCGACGTGCACGGCGTGCTCGCCCGGCCGGATCCGAAGGACGTCGATCAGGCCGCACACGAAGCTCGGCTTGCCGTTGTTGAGGCCCAGCCGTTCGTCGAGCACGAAGAGCGCGTCCCGATAGACGTGGCAGGGGTCGGCGCTCGGCGTATGCCGGCTCTCGCCGCCGCCCAGGGCCTCGTTCCACGGGCCGGGCCCGAGGAAGTCCTCCCGCGGCACCCGGGCGAGCGCCGCGACCAGGGCCTCTCCCCGCAGCGAGCCCGCCGCACGGACCTCCGTGGCGTAGGCGCGTCGGGCCTCGCGCAGGGCCCCCGGGTCGGGTCTCAAGGCGGGCTCGGCTGGCTGTCGCGAATCGCCGCGACACTCGAGAGTGTCGATACGGCGTATGGCACCAGGATCGTGAGGAGCATCTTGGCCGCCCGCGTCGGCCCGAGCTCGCCCCGCAGCAGCGCGTCGCCATGGTTGATCGCGATCAAGATCGCGCCGACGACGACGGCGTAGCCGAGCGCACGCCGCACGACGGCGCCCCGGGTCGCGATGCGAAACCAATCGCTCATGGAGGGGGAGCGTACCCAACCGGGCACGGGGCACAGGGCGCGGGGGCGACGTCCTCGGCTAGGCTCGGCGCGTGGCCATCCTCCTGCCCCCGATTCCCCGACGCTGCAACGACATCGACTGGTCGACCTGGGAGGCCGTCGATCGCTGCACGCTCACCTTCGTGGTGCGCGACGAACGGATCCTGCTGATCCGCAAGCGTCGCGGACTCGGCGCCGGAAAGATCAACGGGCCGGGCGGCCGCCTCGAGCCGGGCGAGACGGAGCTCGCGTGTGCCGTGCGCGAGGTCGAGGAAGAGCTCCGCGTGACCCCCACAGGCCTCGAGCACCTCGGGCGTCTGCGCTTCCAGTTCGTCGACGGCTACTCGACGGACGTGTTCGTCTATCGCGCCGCGGACTGCGAGGGCGAAGCCCAGCAGACGGACGAGGCGATCCCGCTGTGGACGCCCGTCGACGCCATCCCCTACGACGAGATGTGGGAGGACGATCGCCTGTGGCTGCCCGACCTCCTCGAGGGCCGGTGCTTCGACGGCGGCTTCGTCTTCGAGGGAGACGCCCTGCTCGACCACCGGCTCGAGCGATCGGCCTGAGCCCCCGCGCCGAGGCCCGCCTCGCTAGGGATGGCTCCCGAGGAGCTCGGGGATGATGTCGAAGTCCGGATGGTCGGCCGCGTGCTTGTGGGCGTAGCGCCAGACCAGACGATCGCCCCGGGCGAGGAAGATGCCGGGCATCATGAAGGCGTCCCCGTCGATCTCGCCGTTCGAGTGGCCCTTGGCCATGGCGCGGCTGCGAGCCTTCCAGATCCCGGGGCCGAACATCTTGAGCAGGCCGCCCTTCGTCACCCCGAAGGCCGCGTAGAAGCGCCGGTCGGGGTCGGATACCGCCCGGGCGCTCGGCCAGTAGCGCCGCAGGAAGGCGCGCCCCTCGATGGGGGAGCCCTGGTAGAAGAAGAGCACGTCGGGGTAGTCGGGCGAGCCCTCCGACGCCGCGCGCAGGTCGGCGACCGTCTCGCGGCAGAAGATGCAGCCGAAGTGGCGCAGGAAGACGAGCAGCGTGGGCCCGGACCCGATCTGCTCCCCCAGCGTGCCAGGCGACAGATTCACGCCCCGGACGGAGGTCTCGAAGACCTCCTTCGGAATCTGCGTCAGTGCCTCGGTGCTCATGGGATCCGTCCGTCGCGTCTCGGCCCGCGGCCGAACCCGCAGAAGCTACCCGCCCCGGCGGGGACCGGCGAATCGCTCAGGCGCCCCCTCATGCGCCCCGCTTGGCTGCGAGAAGCTGCCAGCGATGCAGGAAGCGGATCTCCCCGGACTCTTCACGCAGGCGGATGCCGGCGTCGCAGCCGGCGCGAGCCAGGTGCCGCATCACCACCTCGAGGGGACGTGTCCGGCTCGGATCGCCCACCAGGGACGCCCAGTCCCCAAAGCGCCGGTCGCGCTCGAAGCGCTCGAGGGTGCGCACGAACAGGCCCACCGAGCCCAGCAGGGAGACGAGCTCCTCGCCGGGGAGCAGGCGCACGTGGGTGGGGTCACGGAGCGTCTCGAGCGCGTCGTGGAGCCGGGCATCCTCGGGGTCGGCGCAGCCCTCGATGTCGGCGATCAACGCGACGCCGCCGGGCCGCAGCACCCGGGCCATCTCGGCGAGCGCACGCTCGGGCGACTCCAGGTGGTGGACGGCGAGGCGGCTGATGGCCGCGTCGAAGCTCGCGTCCGGAAAGGGCAGGGTCTCGACGTCGGTCTGGAGGAAGCGTGCCGGGGCGCCGCGCTCGGCGGCGAGGTCGAGCATCGCGCGCGTGACGTCGACGCCCACGTACTGGCGTGCGCCGGGCGCGAGCCGTTCCGCCAGCAGCCCGGGGCCACACGCCCACTCGAGCACGCGGCCCGAGGCGGCGCTGCCGAGCAGCGGCCGCATGGCCAGAGCGAGCTCGCTCGCGTCGAACGCCCTGGAGGCGACCATGCGCGAGCCCTGTCTCGAGAACTCCGCCTGAGTGCGCTTTGTGCGTTCGCGCTCGGGCAACGTCGACCTAGCGCCCCGGTTCGAGAGCCACGTCTTCGATCGTTCCGCACAGCGCGCTCCCGTCGACCCGTCGCAGGTCGGTCTCGAAGCGCAGCGGAAAGACCTGCGCCGCCTCGATCGCGAGGAGCCTCGAGAGCTCCTCGAGCTTCTCCGCGGCGCCCCGCACGAGGGTGCGGTTGAAGGCGAGCTCCCGGTCGGCCGCGTAGAGTCCGAACGCGTGGGGCTCCATCACCCAGCCGTGGAGATCCGCTCCCGCGGCCGTCGTGAACCGCGCCGCCACCATCATCGACGTCTTGTCGGGCAGGCGGCCGTCGTCGAGGGGCAACGGGAAGAGCAGCGCGGGCCCGCAGTCGTCGAAGCGCGAGAGCGCCGCGTCGAGGACGTCGGCCGCGACACCGGATCCGAGGATCAGCTCGCGGTCGCCCGGATCTCCGTACGGCCCCCATGCCGGATGCCGCTCGAGGTGCGCCCGCTCGACCACCTCGCACATCTCGAAGTCGGCGGCTGTGGCGCTCACTCTTCGTCGCGGTGGACGGTATCGGGAGAGAACGCCGGCAGGCACACGGCCACGTACTCGGCTCCCTCGGGCTCGGGGCTGCTGTAGCGCACCCACTCGCCGGGCTCGGCCACGACGGCCTGCCCCGCCCGCACCTCGAGCGCGCCGCCCTCGTGCTCGACGAGCAGCATGCCGCGCAGCACCACGGTGATCTCCTCGAAGCTCGGGCGCTGCCCGGGCTCGACCCAGCCAGCCGGGGACACCATCCGCGCCACGCTCGCCGAGGTGTGGCCGCTGTTCACGCGGCCCGCGTACTCCTCGATCCGCTTGGGCTTGTTGCCCGCCGCTTCGATGAGCGTGGGTGCGTCGATCCGGGTCGGCATGTCGCCCTCCTGATGCCCGTGGCGCAAAGCTAACCGGGTCCCCCGGGCCCTGCCTCTTCCGCGCCGTCCTCCCCACCAACCTCCCCACGACACTCCGGCAGGGCGCAGTCCCGGAGGAACGCCGCTGCGGCGGCGAGCTGACGCTCGGCGGCCTCCGCGTCGTGGACGCCGCCGGGCCAGTCCGTGAAGCCGAAGCCGTGGGCCAGGCCCGGGAGGTCGGTGCGCGCGACGGGCCCGCCCCCGGCCCCCTCCACGTGCAGAACGAGGTGATCGGCGAAGGCCGCGAGGGCCGTCGGCTGGAGGAGCTGCAGGGGAAGCGGCGGGAGCGTGGTCGGGATGGCGCCAAGGCGGTCTCCGAGCTCACAGCCGTCGACGATGGACGCTCCGAACACCCCCTCGGCTCCGAGCCCCTCGAGCGCCGCGAGCACGAAGCCCGAGCCGATGCACAGGCCGACGAGCCCGACGCGCTCGCCGCGCGAGAGCGGGTGGGCAACGAGCGCCGCGGCGACGTCCCGGGCATACGCGGCCATGCGCGGCAGGGGGAAGGCCTCGCGCAAGGGCTGGATGCGCTTCCGGTCGGCCGGGCCGAGCGGAGGCTGGAAGCGCTCGCCACTCGCGGCCCAGGGATCGGCGAGCGCGACGAAGAGGCCGTGGCCGGCGAGTCGCCGCGAGAGGCTGCGCAGCTCGGGGCGCGCACCCGCGTTGTCGCCGAAGCAGATCACGCCGGGGCTCGGCGACTCGGGCCCGACGGCGCGGAGCGGCTCGGGAGCGTCGGGCGAGTCCACCGCGAGCCCGACCTCGACGAGGTTCAGGGAGCCTCCTCGACCACGATCGTGCCACGCGTCTTCGACGACTCGGCCAGCTGGTAGGGGAACTCGCCGGGCTCTTCGAAGGTGTGATGCCAGCCGCCGCCCTTCTCGAGGGTGGGACCCGTGAGCTCACCGCCCGCGAACACCACGGTGCAGGGGAGGCCCGAGCTGTTCTCGTTCTGGAAGTGGACGGTCTGCCCGGCCTGGATGGTGAGCACGAGCGGCTTCACGCTGCCGTAGCGGAGCTTGACCGTCGGGCCGTGCGCCCAGGCGGAGAGTGGAAGAGCGAGCGCGAGGCCCCCGAAGAGGACGAGACGCAGGGCCGCGCGGCGCGAGAGGAGGATCGGGTGCATGGGGCGAAGGCTAACCGCGCTCGAGCCGCTCGGCCCAGCGCTCCGACCAGGCATCCAGCGGGCGAAGCGCACGCCCGAGCTCGCGCCCCGTACGGGTCAGCTCGTAGCCCGACTCGCCGCTCTCGAGCAGGGCCGCCTCGCGAAGCTCGGCCAGGCGCCCGTTCAGGACCGTGGGCGACACGCCATCACAGGCCTCGCGCAGGGCGCGGAAGGTGAGCGGGCCCTCCCGCAGCTCCCAGAGGATGCGCAGGCTCCAGCGGCGGCCGAGCAGATCGAGGGCGGCCATCACCGGCCGTCCGCTGCGCGACCCGCGTACGCGGGATCCGGGCTTGGGTGTGGCCATGACCTCTCTCGATCCTCGAAGGCCGGCGGGCTTGCCGGTCGCTACGGATTCAGTAGCATCAAGTTGCTACCAAAAACGTAGCAAAGGAGTCCCGATGCCCCGCCTGGCCCCTCTGGAGCCCACCGACACCGAGACGCGCGAGCTGCTGGCCTCGATGATGCCGCCCGGCATCCCGCCCATCCGCCTGTTCCGCACCCTGGTCCACAGCCCCCGCGTGGCCCGCAAGCTGCAGGCCTCGAACCTGCTCGACCGCGGCCCGCTCTCCATGCGCCAGCGCGAGCTCGCGATCCTGCGCACCACCGCCCGCTGCGGCTCGGAGTACGAGTGGGGCGTGCACGTGGCGTTCTTCTCCGCCCGGGTCGGCCTCGACGAGGAGGACGTGGCCGCGACCCGGAGCGGGCCGGCGGACGACCCGCGCTTCGCGCCCGACGAGCGCGCCATCCTGCGCCTGGTGGACGAGCTGCACGAGACGAGCCGGCTCAGCGACGAGGGCTGGGAGACCCTGCGCAGCCACTTCGACCCGGCCCAGTGCGTCGAGCTGGTGGCGCTCACCGGCTTCTACCACTCGATCTCGTTCATGACGAACGCCTTCGAGATCGATCTGGAAGAGGGCGCCCCGCGCTTTCCAGCGCCTGCCTAGCCTGCGACGCCGAGCTTCCGCGCCGCCAACACGAGGGCGAGGGCGCTCGGCCCGTCGCCGACCTCGCCGGAGAGCGCCATCTCGAACGCCTCCCGCAGCGGGATCGTCTCGATCTCGATCTGCTCGGTGGCCTCGTGCTCGACCCGGCCGGTGTCGACGAGGTCCTGGGCGAGGAAGATCTGGAAGTGCTCTTCGCTGATGCCGGAGCTCGCATCGTAGCGCCCGAGGAAGGTCCAGGTCCGCGCCTCGATGCCGGTCTCCTCGAGCAGCTCGCGGCGCGCGGCCCGCTCGGGCTCCTCTCCGTCGAAGCCGCCCGAAGGCAGCTCGAGGATCGTGCGCCGGAGCGGCCAGCGGAAGATGCGCTCGATCACGACGCGGCCGTCGTCCCACACCGGCACGATCACCGCGTAGCCCGCATGCTCGATCACGCCGTAGCTGATCCGCTCGCCCGAGGGCAGCGTGATCTCGTCCTGCCGCACACCGAACCAGGGCGTCTTGTAGATGCGCCGCAGCCCGGTCCGGTGCCAGCCCCCGTCGTCGTCCAAGGTGCCGCTCCTCGTCCTTCCGATCCGGGGGCCAAGCCTACCCGAAGCGGCGGTCGC
>JASJCN010000306.1 GCA_030065975.1 Myxococcota bacterium | reverse complement strand
GGCCGCCGCGAGCGTCGAGCCGGCGGTGGAGGAGGCCGCGCCGGTCGTCGAGGATCCCGCCGCCGGCGTTGCGCCGGCGGTCGAGGAGACGCTTCCCACGCTCGAGCCCGCCGCCGAGGAGACCCCGGCTGCGTTGGCGGAGCCGGTCGAGGACGCAAACCCGGCCGAGGCGTTGCCCACGATCGAGGCCGCGCCGGCCCCCGCCACCGAGTCGGCGGCCGACGAAGCTCCGGCGTCACCTTCCGACCCGGCCGCCGTGCTTCCCGAGCCGGAGGCCGCTCCGCTCGCGGAGCCCGCGCCGACGGTCGCCCCGGATGAGGCTGCGACGCCGACGGCGGACGAACTCGTGCCGGCGTTCGAGCGGATGGGCGAGCGCGTGCGGGCCGGGGCCGACGCGATCCGCGACCGGCTCTAGTCAGGCTTCGTTCAGTGCGGCGACGAACGCGCGGATGCGCCGGGCGTTCACACCGAGGTCGCCCTGGCCGTCGCGCGAGCGCGAGCGGACGTCGAGGACGCTGCCGCTCGTCCCGCGCGGCTGCGCGCGAATGACGACGTCGTCGACGAAGCGGAACAGGCCGGAGGACTCTCGCGCCTCGAGACGGCCGCCGACCTCGTCCACCTCGATGATCTGCCAGCCCAGGGCCTCGGCCGTGGCGCGCGCCTTGCGGATCGCCTCGTCCGGCGGCACGCCCAGGTTCACGGGGGCGAGGTCGGCGTAGGCGGCCTGCACCTGGGGCACGAACGCCTCCGGGTAGCTGAAGTCCTCGTCGGCGTTCACCGGCTCACGCGGTGCGGCCACGAACTCCGGCGGGTTCTCGAGATCGGTCGTGATGTCGTTGATCCGGGGCAGGCCGGCTCCCGGCTGCGCGTTGATGACGACGGTGGCGAGCATCGCGAGCCCGAGCCCCGCACCCGCAAAGGCCAGGCCGCGGCCGCCGGTCTGGGCCGCGGCGCGCGTGGTGTAGAAGCCGATCAAGCCCGACACGAGAGCGATCAAGCCTCCCAGGGCGATGCCGCCGAAGCAGATCACGAAGCCGCGCTGGGGCGCCACCGCTCCGAGGTTGGCGAGGAGGGCGCCGGTCGCCCCCATCAGGAGCCCGAACAGGGCCACGGCCGTCGAGAACAGGGCCAAGGTGGATCGCTGCTGCACGAATCTCTCCCCAAGAAGGGGCTCCGGTCCGCCGAAGAGCCTCTCTGATGCCCCTCGCTCCCTCCCCCTGGGCGCCGCGGACGCGCGCGCCGCGATGCTCGACGCCGCGCCCGTGAGCGCGCGGCGCTTCCTGGGCGACACCCGGAATCCGGGCACCTGGGAGTGGGAGATGCGTCTTCCCGAGCCGTTGCCGGCGCAGGCTAGCACGCGCCCGAACGGCCAGATGGACCCCCTCGGCGCTCCGAGCTTGGAGGTTGCGCCCCGGGATCGAGGCGCGACCATCCCGCGTCGCCCTGGCGGTGGGTTCGGGCGGGGAGGTGGAACGACATGACGGCCGATCTGAATCTGGTGCGCATGGAGCGGCGGGACGCCGTGGGGATCCTCACCCTCGACCGGCCCGATGCCTTGAACGCGCTCTCCCGGGGCCTGCTCGAGGCCCTCGAGGTCCGGATCCAGGAGGCGGACGCCGAGCCCGGCATCCGCGGCCTGGTGATCACCGGGGAAGGGCGCGCCTTCGCCGCCGGCGCGGACATCGCCGAGATGCGCGGGCTCGAGCCCCTCGAGGCCGAGCGCTTCAGCCAGCTGGGGCACCGCGTGTTCGGGGCCCTCGAGGCGCTTCCGATTCCCGTGGTGGCCGCCGTCAACGGCTTCGCTCTCGGCGGAGGCTGCGAGCTGGCCTGCGCCTGCGACTGGATCTACGCCGGAGCGCGAGCGCGCTTCGGGCAGCCCGAGGTGGCCCTCGGCCTGGTGCCGGGCTTCGGCGGGACGACCCGCCTGGCGCGCAAGGTCGGCGCCGGTTGGGCGCGGGAGCTGGTGCTCACCGGCGAGCCCATCGATGCCGAGACCGCCCAGCGCATCGGCCTCGCCAATCGCGTCTTCGACGACGCCCCGTCCCTGCTCGAGGCCTCGGTCGGCGCCGCCGCCAAGGCGGCCGAGAAGGGCCCCGTCGCCGTGGCGCAGGCCAAGCGCCTGATGGTCTCGAGCGCCGATGCCGATCTCGCCGTCGCCAACACCCTGGAGCAGACGGCCTTCGGCGCCGTCTTCGCCACCCACGATCGCGCCGAGGGGATGGACGCCTTCCTCGCCAAGCGGGATCCCAAGTTCGAGGGACGCTGATGGGTCGCTACATCGTCACCGGAGCTGCGGGCTTCATCGGGGCGCGCACCGCGGAGCTCCTGCTCGAGGAAGGGCACGAGGTCGTCGGCGTCGACAGCCTGAACGCCGCCTACGATGTGCGGGTCAAGCGCAACCGCCTGGAGCGGCTCGCGGCGCGGCCCAACTTCGACTTCGAGACGGGCGACATCGCCGAGCGCTCGCTCTTCGATCGCGCCGCCCTGCGCGAGGGCCGCTTCGACGGCCTGCTCAACCTCGCCGCACGGGCCGGTGTGCGGGCCAGCGTCGACGACCCCTGGGTCTACGTCTCGACCAACGCGACGGGCACCCTCAACTGCCTCGAGTTCTGCCGCCGGCGGGAGATCGGGAAGCTCGTGCTCGCCTCGACGTCGAGCCTCTACGGCACGAGCAACGAGGTGCCCTACACCGAGGACCAGGACACGAGCCGCCCGATCTCGCCCTACGCCGCGAGCAAGGCCGCGGCCGAGGCCATGGCCCACGCCTACCACGCGCTCCACGGCATCGACGTGACCGTGCTGCGCTACTTCACGGTCTACGGCCCGGCCGGCCGGCCCGACATGAGCGTCTTCCGCTTCACCCAGCGCGTGCGCGAGGGGCTCCCGATCTTCGTCTACGGCGACGGCAGCATGTCCCGCGACTTCACCTACGTCGACGACATTGCGCGCGGCACCATCAAGGCGCTCAAGCCGCTGGGTTTCGAAATCGTGAACCTCGGCAGCGACCGGCCCTACACGGTGAAGGAGCTGATCGAGATCATCGAGGCCTCGGTCGGCAAGAAGGCGGTGATCGAGTACCAGGACGCCCACCCCGCGGACGTGCCCAGCACCTGGGCCGCCATCGAGAAGGCGGCGCGCGTGCTCGACTGGCAGCCCCAGGTCACCCTGCAGGAAGGCGTGGCCCGCGCCGTGGCCTGGTACGAGGCCGAGCGCGAGTGGGCGAAGGACGTGAAGGTCTACTAGAAGCTCTGCACAGGGTTCTCCTGCAGAGCTTTCCTAGCCGGCGAAGCCGCTCAGGTAGGGCAGCCTCCCGGCCGTCCCCTCGATGGCGTCACCGGCCTCGAGCAGCACGGCCGTCGCGTTCCAGGTGCCCTCGAGCAGCTGCTGCCGGGTGCCGTCCCGGACGTTGGCCGGGAAGATCCCGACGGCGCAGCGCACCTCCCGGGCCTCGAGGTCGATCTCGACCTCCTGGGTGGGCTCGGCGCTCACCGAGTCCATCAGGGCGGAGAGATCGTCGGCCTCGAGGGTCACGCAGGGCAGGCCCAGGGCCGTGCAGTTGCCCGCGAAGATCTCGGCGAAGGAGCCGCCGATGAAGGCGTTGAAGCCGAAGCGCATCAGGGCCTGGGGCGCGTGCTCGCGCGAGGAGCCGCAGCCGAAGTTGCGGCCGACGACGAGGATGTTGGCGCCGAGGAAGCGCTCGTCGTCGAGGGCGTGATCGCCCTTCGCCTGGGCGCGGTCGTCGTGGAAGGCGTACTCGCCGAGGCCGTCGAAGGTCACGCAGCGCATGAAGCGCGCGGGGATGATGCGGTCGGTGTCGATGTCGTCGCCGCGTACCACGGCGGCGCGGCCCTTCACGTGGTCGATTCGCGCTTCGGTCATGGCTAGAGCACCTCCCGGACGTCGACCACGGCGCCCTTGATGGCCGCCGCCGCCACCATGGCCGGCGACATCAGCAGCGTGCGGCCGGTGGGCGAGCCCTGGCGGCCCTTGAAGTTCCGATTGCTCGACGAGGCGCAGATCTCCTGGCCGATGAGCTTGTCGGGGTTCATCGCCAGGCACATGGAGCAGCCGGGCTCGCGCCAGTCGAACCCGGCGGACTTGAAGACCTCGTCGAGGCCCTCCTCCTCGGCCTGTCGCGCCACGGCCTGGGAGCCCGGCACGACCAGGGTGCGGACGCCCGGCGCCACCTTGCCCATGCGCGCGACCCGGGCGGCCTCGCGCAGATCGCTGATGCGGCCGTTGGTGCAGGAGCCGATGAAGGCCACGTCCACGGGCGTGCCCGCCAGCGGCTCCCCGGAGCGCAGCTCCATGAAGTCGAGGGCCTCGCGCACGGAGCCCTGCTCGTCGCTGGGCACGTCCTCGGGGAAGGGCAGGCGCTCGTTCACGCCGCAGTTCTGTCCGGGGTTGATGCCCCAGGTGACCGAGGGCTCGATGTCCGCGCCGGCGAGCTCGACGCGGTCGTCGTAGGGCGCGCCCCCGTCGCTGGCCATGCTGCGCCACCAGTCGACGGCACGACCCCAGGCGTCGCCGGAGGGCGAGAACTCGCGGCCCTGCAGGTACGCGAAGGTCGTCTCGTCCGGGTTGATGTAGCCGACCCGGGCGCCGCCCTCGATCGACATGTTGCAGACGGTGAGGCGCTCCTCGAGGGTCATGGAGTCGATCACCTCGCCGCCGTACTCGTAGGCGAAGCCCACGCCGCCCTTCACGCCGAGCTTGCGGATGATCGCGAGGATCACGTCCTTCGCGTACACGCCGCCGCCGAGCTTGCCCGTGACGTCGATGCGCCGGACCTTGGGCCGCGCGAGGTTCAGGCACTGGGTGGCCAGCACGTCGCGCACCTGACTCGTCCCGATGCCGAAGGCGATCGCGCCGAAGGCGCCGTGGGTCGAGGTGTGGCTGTCGCCACAGGCGATGGTGGTGGCCGGCTGGGTCAGCCCGAGCTCGGGCCCGATCACGTGCACGATGCCCTGATGGCCGCTCGCCGGATCGAAGAGCGCGATGTCGTGCTTGCGACAGTTGTTCTCGAGCTCCGCCATCATGGCCTCGGCGAGCGAGTCCGAGAGCGGCCGGAGCTGGGTGTCCGTCGGGATGATGTGGTCCACGGTGGCGAAGGTGCGCTTGGGGAAGCGCACCGGCAGGCCGGCCTCGTGGAGCATGGCGAAGGCCTGGGGGCTCGTGACCTCGTGGATCAGGTGCAGGCCGATGAAGAGCTGGGTCTCGCCGCTCGGCAGCTCGCGTACCGCGTGGGCGTCCCAGACCTTGTCGAAGAGGCTTCGGGGGGAGGGCATCGGTGGGATTTAGCAGATGCGGCGGGGACTTCGCCGGCCCGTCCGCCTCTGCGCGCCGCTCGCGGCCGGAGACCCTCCCCCCGCTACCGGGACCGTTAGAATCCCGCGATGGATCTCCTCTACACCGCTCACGTTCCGCCGGGCGACGGCCCCCATCCCACCATCCTGGCCCTCCACGGCTTCGGGGCCAGCGCGCACGATCTGCTGGGCCTGGCGCCGGTCCTCCACGGCGGCGGCGCCCTCGTGCTCTGCCCCCAGGGCCCGCTCGCCTTCGAGATCGCCAAGGGCATGCTGGGCTTCGGCTGGGCCATGCCCCAGGCCGAGGGCACGCCCGACCCCGGGATCGCCGAGTACGAGCGCTCGGCCGACCTGGTTCGCGGCTTCCTGGCCGCCGCCAAGGAGCGCTACCCGATCGACCCGCGCAAGGTCGTCCCCATGGGCTTCAGCCAGGGTGGCGTGCTCGCCTACGACCTCGTGCTGCGCAATCCCCAGGACTTCGCCGGCCTGATCGCCCTGTCCTCGTGGCTCCCCGCCCAGATCGACGAGGCGATCCCAGCGCAGGAGGGGCTCGACGACTTTCCGGCCCTGGTGATCCACGGGAGCGACGACCCGATGATCCCGATCGAGCGGGGCCAGGAGAGCCGCGAGCGGCTGATGAAGCGCGGGCTCAACGTGGCCTTCCGCGAGTACCCGATGGGCCACGAGATCGGCCCCGACGGCATGCGCGAGATCGTGACCTGGATCGAGGAGAAGGTCTTCACCCTGATCCAGCTGGCCTAGGCCCGCCTAACGAAGGTGGCGTTCGGCGAAGTCGAGCGCCTGGTCCATCATCTCCTCGAAGAAGGGGTTGGGCCGCTCGGACTGCTCGAGGGACCCCTCGCTGGCTTCGACCTCGATCGCGTCCCGCAGCACCAGCGAGGCGTGGCCGACGCGCGCTTCGTGGCCCTCGGGAAGCGCGTCGTCTTGGCGCACGCGGAAGAAGCCGCGCCGCTCGGGGTCGCAGAGCGCGTAGAGCTGGTCGACGGCCCGGATGTCGGCGGTGAAGTCGTACTCCGAGTGGGACGCGAAGACGGGCTGGTCGAGCACCCGCGCCGCCTCGGCCTCGGCCGCCTGGATGCGCTCGTCGAGCTCGCTGATCAGCATGCCGAGCTGGCGCGCGGAGCCGAGGGTGATGCGCGCATAGCGGTAGGGGTTGTCGCCCACCAGACCGCGGCCGCCGATCCAGCGCTCGAGCAGCTCGATCCACTTGCCCAGGGCCTCACGGCGCAGCTCCTGGGTGGCGCGGCTCAGGAGCCGGCCATGGATGTCGAAGCAGGCCGAGAAGAGGAACACGCCGCCCGTCACGCGATGGGCGTCCAGGGCGGCGTGGGCCGAGAGCGCGCCTCCGGTCGAGAGCCCGCCGACCGACACGCGCTCGCAGCGCTTCGTCGCGGCCTCGATCGCGAAGTCCACGTTGGCCTTCCAGGTGGCGAGGGACACGCCGCTCATGTCGCGCGGGTCGCGCAGCCCGTGCATGTGCAGGAGCGGGAGGTAGGTGTTCCAGCCGGCCCGATGGAATCGCTCGGCGATCGCCCGCATGAAGTGGGGCGAGTCGGTGAGCCCGTGGGTCAGCACGATGCCGTTGCGCACCGGCTCGTCGTGCTCGTGCAGGCTCGGCTCGCAGCCCGGCCGCAGGGCCTCGGGCTCGAGGTCGAACTCCGAGAGGAAGGCGTGCCAGGGTGTCTCGTTCGTCGCCATCGGGACCGCGATCTCCAGGAGGGCCGCGGTCTCCGTCCGCGGGGAGCTGGCCCGGAACGTATCCCGCAGGCCGGCGTCCTGCAGCCGAGCGCGCGATCGGCGGCCTCGCGGCGCCTTGGCTAGCTTACGGCTGGCCGGGGTGTAGCTCAGCGGCCAGAGCCGGATCTTTGGGGGATCCGCGTCGCGGGTTCGAATCCCGCCACCCCGACCAG
>JASJCN010000305.1 GCA_030065975.1 Myxococcota bacterium | reverse complement strand
AGGCCGACCTCGACGGCGACGGCACCGTCGGGCCGAGCGACTTCTTCGGCAGACTTCGACCGGCGCTCGGGCAAGCACCCGGGCCTGGAGTGGGCGCGAGCTCGACCGGGGCGACCCCGAGGTAGGCGGGTCGGGCGGCCCGCGAGCCCAAGCCACGCGAACCGCCCTTCCCTGGCGGGGAACTCTCGTCGCCCGGGCGCTAGTCGCCCACTCCAGGCCCGGGTGCTTGCCCGAGCGCCGGTCGAAGTCTGCCGAAGAAGTCGCTCGGCCCGACGGTGCCGTCGCCGTCGAGGTCGGCCTCGGTGCAGGCCGGCGTCTGCGCGAGATCGGCACCCAGGCAGGGGCGGAACACGCCGAAGAAGTCGGAGGGGGCGACGATGCCGTCGTCGTCGAGATCGGCGTCGCAGGCGTCGCCGTAGTGCTGCACGTCCGGTAGGGAGGCGTCGTCGTCGAGGGGATGGTCGAAGTCGGCCTGGTCGGCGTTGGCCAGGTCGCGGCAGTTGTCCCAGTCGTCGGGCACCCCGTCGCCGTCCCCATCGGGCGGATCCGGCATGCCCGCGCTCAGGTGCAGGCTGTACTCGTGCGCGTGCTCCCAGGTGGGGTCGATCCAGACCTGCGGATCGATCCAGCCGCTCACCGACACCTGCCCGGCGCGGTCTTCCGTCATCGACGCCGGGTCGTACATCTCCACGAAGACGCGCGTCTCGGCGCTGGCCCAGATCGTCACCTCCAGTCGGCTGCTCACGTCGATTCCATCCGGCACCCAGACCGTGGCCTCGTAGGCGTAGTCCAGACTGTTGGTATCCGGATGCCCCGCGCAGACCCCAAGAGCGGTGCCCGCGCAAGCCAGCTTGTCCAGCCGCCACGCCGGCTCGCCTTCCGGCTTGACCTGGAAGCGCAGCACCGCGAATCCGTAGCTGCCCCAATCGGAGGCCGTAGCCCACGCGCCTCCCCGAGCGGCCGCCCGGAGCGGGACGTAGCGCCCCGCCACCCCACCGGGATGCCGCAGCTCGACGTCGTAGATGATCTGGGCGGTGCCGTTGCATCGAACGTTCGACGTGCCCGGCGGCCCCGCGATCAGCGCCCTCCCCGACATGTCGAGCGTCGCCAGCGGAAGCGCGACCCCCAACCCCTCGGTCTCCGCCGTCCCGGTGAACACGAACTGGTGGCCGAAGTCCAGGTGCCGGTCCAGCACGACGCGCTCCGGCACCGCCAGATCAGCCCCCTCGATAGTTCCCGCGCACGAGAACGCCTCGTTGAAGACGGCGTCCTCGGGCACGGCGGCGGAGGGGCCCGCGCCCAGCAGGAGCAGGGCGCAGACGGTGAGGACACACGAGCGACGCGGGGGGCAGGAACTCATGCCCCCTCCATCGCAAGGCGTGTGCCATCGAAACGGGCCGTTCGAGAGGCGGCATGGGGGAGCGCTGTCCCTCTGCGGCACAGTCTGAGGCGCATCGCACCGCCGGGAAGGCTCCGGGCGCGGCCTTCCGGAGCTGCTTGCCAGCGCCGACCCGGGGCCCGTACGCTTCGGCCAGAAGGGGACACCCATGACCCAGAAACGAACCACGCCGCGGCTCACCCTCGGCCACTCCACCCTGGCGGCCCGCGACCTCGACAGCCTCTCCGCGTTCTACTGCGACGTGCTGGGCTTCCAGGTCACCAATCGCGGGCCCGTGCCCGGCGATTCCGAGATCGCCTTCCTGAGCCAGGATCCGAGCGCCCACCACCAGATCGCCATGGTGGGCGGCGTCGAGCCGCCGGGGCAGCAGTTCATGATGGTCGACCATCTCGCGTTCCGGACCGGCACCCTCGACGACCTGCGAGTGCTGCGCGAGAAGCTGCAGGCTGCCGGCATCAACCCCATCCTCCAGATCTGCCACGGCAACGCCTGGTCGCTCTACTTCGACGATCCCGAAGGCAACGGCGTCGAGTGCTTCGTCGACTCGCCGTTCCACGTCGCGCAACCCTTCGCCGAAGGCTACGACCTCGACCAGAGCGACGAGGAGATCATTGAGGCGACGCGCAAGATGGTCGAGTCCAAGCCCGAGTACCAGCCCTTCGCCACCTGGCAGGAGAAGTTCGCCAAGCAGCTCGGCTAGGCCGGCTCCGGCGTCACTCCTCCGCGTCGCGCACCACGGCGGGCACCCCGGCCGCCTCGGCCAGCTCGGCGAACGAGGCGCGCAGGGCGTCGGCCCGCTCGTTCTCACGCGCCTGTCCCACCCTCGGCGCGCCGTGCTCGAATGCAACGAGCCCCGACGCGGAAGCGAAGCGGAGAGCGGGGCCAGTAGACTCCGGGACGCCTTTGGAGGGGAATGCACGATGATCCGAAGCAAGGCGTTCGCGCTGCTCGTCTCGCTGACGCTCGGTCCGTTCGGGCTGGACTCGCAGGCACGTGCAGCCGGAGATTCCCCGATCTCGCTTCCCGAGACGCGCGCCGACGGGGACGTCTCCGTCGAGCGAGCGCTGGCGCAGCGGCGTTCGCAGCGCCGCTTTGCCTCCGAGCCCCTTTCGCTCGGCGACGCGGCGCAGCTCCTCTGGGCTGCACAGGGCATCACGCACCCGGACGGTCTGCGCACGGCACCTTCGGCCGGCGCCCTCTACCCGCTCGAGCTCCACCTCGTGGTGGACGACGTCGCCGGGCTCGCGCCGGGCGCGTATCGCTACGAGCCACGACACCACCGACTCGTCCCAAGGCTGAAGGGTGACGCCCTGGCCGCGATCGTCGCCGCGACGCGAGGCCAGGACTGGGTCGGGCAGGCTCCCGCAATCATCGTGATCACCGGCATCCCCGAGCGCAGCCGACGCAAGTACGGCAAGCGGGCCGCGCGCTACGTCCACATGGAGGTGGGGCATGCCGCCCAGAACGTCTACCTCCAGGCCACGGCGCTCGGTCTCGCAACCACGATGGTGGGCGCGTTTCGTGACGACGCGCTCACGCGTGCCCTCGAGCTTCCACGCGGCGAGCAGCCGCTCGGGCTGCTCCCCATCGGCCGGCCGCGCTGAGAGCTCGCCCGCCTGGCGGGCTCACTTGCTGCGGTCGCGGCCCTCCAATGCCACCGCCATCCGCTCGAGGATCTCGGCCAGGATCGCGCTCGAGGTGGCGAAGTTGAGACGGGCGAAGCCCTCGCCCGGTGTGCCGAAGTCGCCTCCCCGGCTGAGTGCCACGCGGGCGTGCTCCAGGAAGAACTCGAAGGGGTCGCTGCCGAGCTCGAGCGCGCGACAGTCCAGCCAGGCCAGGTACGTGGCCTCGGGCGCGAGCACGCGGACGTCGGGGAGACGCTTGGCGAAGAACTCGACCATACGATCGCGGTTCTCGAGGAGATAGGCGAGCACCTCGTCGAGCCACGGTTGGCCCTGTGTCCACGCCTGGATGGTGGCCGCGTTGCCGAGGATGCCGCAGTGGCCGAGCAGGTGCGGGGGCAGCTCGCGGAAGGGCTGCTGCGCCCGGTCGCCGCCGAAGATCGCGAAGGCGCAGGGCAGGCCCGCGAGGTTGAAGGCCTTGGTCGCCGAGGTGAGCGTGACGGTGCGCTCGGCGATCTCGGGCCCGAGGCTCGCCATGGGGATGTGGGTGTGGCCGGGGTACGTGAGGTCGGAGTGGATCTCGTCGGAGACCAGGATCAGGTCGTGCTCGATGGCGAGCTCGCCCAGGGCTTCGAGCTCCGTGCGTTCGAAGACGCGCCCGCTCGGGTTGTGCGGGTTGCAGAAGAGGAACACGCGGGTGTCGGGGCGGATCGTGGCGCGGAGCTGGTCGAAGTCGATCTCATGGCGCGTCGGGCCCGGGACCAGCGGGCTCTCGTCGATCCGGCGCCCGCTCTTCGTGACGGCGGCCAGGAAGGGCGGGTAGATCGGCGTCTGCAGGATCACGCCCTCGCCGGGGCGACTGTGCACCAGGACCGAGGCGTCGAGCCCCTGCACCACGTTGACCAGACCGAAGACGCGGCGCGGCTCGACGTGCCAGTCGAACCGCGTGGCCATACGATCGACCAGCGTCTCCCGAAGGAGCGGAGACAGCGGCACGTGGTGGTAGCCGAGATCGTTGCGCTCGATCAGTGCCCGTAGCGTCTCCTGGATGGGCGGAGCGACCGGGAAGTCCATGTCCGCCACCCATGCCGGGAGCACGCCCTCGCCGAAGAGCCGCCACTTGATCCGCTCCGAGCGCCAGAGCTCCTCGGGCCGCAACGCGTCGAAGGCATCGCGCAGGGAGCTCACTCCTTCCGACCCTCTCGCTGGCCGCCTCCCAGCGCTCGCTCGCGATAGCGCTTCGCCGAGGCGAGCGACTCCGGGTCGAGCACGGCGCCCAGCAGCACGTCGCCATCGGCGAAGGCCGTCTGCCCCGCGCCCATGCTGCGCGCGACGGCGTTCACGTGCTCCTTGGTGATGGTGATCGGGACGCTCGGCTTGGCCGCCAGCTGGGCGGCCAGGGCCTCGACCTCGGCGTCGAGGGCCTCGGGGGCGACCACGCGGTTGACGATGCCCGCGGCCCGCGCCTCTTCGGGAGTGAAGCGGCGGCAGGTCATCACCAGCTCCTTCGTCAGCGCCGGGCCGATCTCGCGCACCAGCCGCGGGATGCCGCCCCAGGCGAGGGGGATGCCCAGGTCCACCTCGGGGATCGAGAACACCGCGTCCTCGGCCACCACCCGCAGGTCGCAGGCGACCATCAGCACCAGGCCGCCGCCCACCGCGTAGCCATGGACCTTGGCGATGGTGATCGCCCGCATCTGCTCCACCGCGTCGGCCATGCGGAGCCCGATCTGCCCCACCTCGCGGCGCTCGGCCCAGTCGGGGCCGCCCTCGCGCGGCACGGCGCCCGCGACGGGAGAGTCCTTCAGATCCGCACCGGCCGAGAACGCGCGGCCGGCGCCGCTCACCACGACGACCCGCACCTCCGGCTGCGCGTCGAACCAGCCCGCCGCCTGCCGGATCTCGCGCATCATCGTCGCGCCCAGCGCGTTCAGGCGGTCGGGCCGCTGCAGGGTCAGCCGACCGAGCTCGCCCTGCTTCTCCACGCGAATGGTCTCGAACTCCATCTCCCGGCTCCTCTCTCTCTGGCGGTGTGGCCCGATCGTCAGGCGCGCGGCTCGCGTGGCGCTCCCCGGTTCGGCTTCCCGTCCGGGCTCATGGGGATGGCCTCGGGCGTGTAGGCGGTCGCTTCCCAGCCGGTGGCGTCGGGGAAGCGCAGGTCGAGCGCGCGGATCTCCCCGGGCTGCTCGATCGAGACGCCAGCCTCGAGGGCCCGGGCGACGAGGTCGCGCTGCGTGTCGGGCTCGCCGGCGGGGCCCGTCTGGTGGCCGAGCGGGGCGTGGAAGTAGACCGCGCGGGGCGGCGCCACCGCTTCGGTGATGTCCCACGCCGAAGTCATGGACACCGTCGGCAGCCCCGCGGCCTCGATCTCTCTCGCGATCAGTCCCACGGACTGATGGCAGACCGGTCACGCCGGCACCAGGTACGCCAGGTCGGCCTGCTGGCGCAGCACGAGGTCGCGGAGGCGGGGGGCGAGGTCGTCGCGGACCAGGCGGGCGGAGTAGATGCCGCCCATGAAGGAGAGGGCCGGGCCCGCGATGGCGCCGAGCACCCGGCGGTCGACGAGCTCGCGAAGTGCCCGCAGCGGGAGGACGCAGCCCGGGTCGCGCGCTGCGTCGCGGATGTCGTAGCCGAAGTGGGAGACGCGGAGGCGCGACGCGGGCGTGTCGGCCGGGATCTCGCGGTGGGAGACGTCGTTGCGGAAGTGGAACGGCTCCTGGTCCTCGCGGTGGACGCCGCCCGAGGAGATCAGCGCGACACGGCTGGATGCCAACGAGCTCCGGATCGGCGTCCAGGGCGGCGGCTCGTGCTCGAGGTCGTGCACGACCCAGCGGTAGGGGGCCTGCCGGGCGTAGAGCGCTCGCGTGCGTTCGATGTAGGGGACGGCGTCGGCAGGCCTCGCCATGGCACTCCCACGGTACCGCAGCGGCGCTGCTCAATCCTGTTCGTCGCGCACCATGGTGGAGACACCGGCGGCCTCCGCCAGCTCAGCAAAGGAGTCGCGCAGCATGTCCTCGAAGGCTTCGAGGTCTTCGAGGGCGGTACCGTCGGCGTCGAGGCCGATGAACAGGCTGCCCCGGTAGCCGTAAAGGGCGATCGAGATGGGCACGTGGGGAGCGGTGGGCGCGATCGGATAGCCCGCGGTGATCTCGGCACCGGCGATGTAGCGCGGCATCGGAATGCCCGGGACGTTGGTGACGATCAGCTCGATGCCCCCGGAGAGCTGGTGCGCGAAGCGCCGGTAGAGCCAGCGCGGCGAGCCGGTGAGCAGCCGCGCGACCTCCGGCATCAGCTCCACCAGCGGCGACGCCTTGCGCGCCTGCACGCGCTCGTGCACCACCGCAAAGCGCTCGATCGGGTCGGCAATCGCGATCGGCAGGCGCACGTTGACCGCGCTGGCGCGATTCCCCACCGCCGCCGCCAGCCCGAGCTCCGCCGGCGGGCGCAGGTTGATCGGCACCAGGGTGAGCAGCTCCTTCACGTCGTGGTGGCCGTGGGCCCGGTGCCAGCGCCCCATCGCCCCCGCCACGCCGGTGAGCAGAACGTCGATCATCTGCCCGCCGAGCTCGCGCTTCGCCGCGCGCAGGGGCTCGAAGGCGAGCGTCAGGCCCGAGAGGTGCCGCGAGCGACCGAAGGCCTCGAGCGGAGAGCCGCTGTCGAAGCGCGTCTCCTGGGAGAGCTCGTTCAGCGCCTGCCCCACCTCGAGGAGCTGGCCCGGATTGCGGACCCCATGGAGCAGGCCCGACGCAATCGTGCCCGCCCGCTCGAGATCCTCCGCCACGCGCCGGCGCGCCGCCCCGAGCACGAGACTCACGAGCGACTCTTCTTCGGGCCATCCGCCCGGCCCCTTCTCGGGCGGGATCGGAAGCGGCTCGCCTTCCCGATCGCCGTCGCTCAGCGCCGCCAGGATCGCGTTGCCGCCGACCCCATCGGCCATCGCATGATGCAGCCGGAAGAAGATCGCCGAGCGGTCCCCCGGCCGATCGATCTCGATCAGCTCCCAGAGCGGCCGCGACTCGTCGAAGGGCCGCTCGTAGATCGGCCCGAGCGTGTGGAAGAGCGCGCGCAGCTCGTCGTCGCCGTCGGGCACCTTCGCCTCGGCATAGCGCCGCACGTGGAAATCGAGATCGAAGGTCGGGTCGTCCTCCCAACGCGGGAGCGCCAGGTCGAGCGGCGCTTGCACCACGCACTGGCGCATGCGCGGCACCGCCTCCACCGC
>JASJCN010000304.1 GCA_030065975.1 Myxococcota bacterium | reverse complement strand
ACACCCGTCGGAGTCGCCGGACTGTCCCTCGGCGGGGCCCTCAGCGCGGCGCTGACGTGCCTCGAGCCGCGCTTCGCCTTCTCGGCCCCGTTCATCGCCCACATGGACCTGGCCGAGCTGCTCGCCGATGCGCCGGTGCTGGGCGCGATGCGGGAGGACTTGGCGGAGTTCGGCTGGACGCCTGAGGACTTCGGCGGCTTCCTCGAGCGTGCGGGGTGGAACCGGCTCCTCCCCGTGATCCCCCGGGAGCGCATCCATCTCTTCGCAGCCGACGACGACCGCTTCTTCCGGCCCGAGATCGTGACGGGCATGTGGGAGCGCTGGGACAAGCCCTCGATCACCTGGTACCCGGGCAGCCACATGGGCTTCATCGCGAGCCTGCCCGACGCCGTGCGCCGCCTGCGCGGCTTCGTGGACGAACGGATCGGGTAGCGGCCTGCGCGCGGCGGCGCCCCATCCGCGGCGGCCACGCTACCATCGGCTCGCCTCCGGATCCTGCGAGCCGGATCGTGCGATCCTGATGCCGCGAGCCTGATGCTGCGACCCCGATGCTGAGATCCCACCGATGACCACCGCTGACTGCCGGAAGGCCCTCGGTCGCGCCCTGGCCTCGATCTCCCCGTTCGGGTGGACCGGGCGGACCGATCCTGGGTGGGGCGAGCGCGACCGGAGCGATCGAGGGCAGAGCGACCGCGAGGGACCCCGCGACGCCGAGCCGTCTCGCCCGTCGATCCTGCCGAAGAACTACCTCGTCGAGTTCATCGCAGGGACCTTCGGGCCCGCTTCGAGCGGCCGGGGCCTCACCGGCCACCTCGAGAGCGAGGAGAAGGTCCGCCGGATCGACAACCGGATCAACCTCGGCGTCATGGCCGCTCGGGACCTCGAGGAGAGCGCGCGCCGGAAGCTGGAAGAGATCCACGTCACCCGCGCGGTCGAGTTCAAGCACTCGATCGCCGCGATCTCCGATCACCTGGAGAGCTCGGTTCGGCGCGATCGAGACCGCCCGCACGTCATCCGCGAGATCTTCTGTCTCGACGACTCGGCGGTCGCGCAACACATCGCTCTGCGGATGGCCGAGAGCCGTTTCCTGGAACGACTCGCTACCGAAGGAGCGACGATCCCCGAGACGACGTTCGCGAGACTGCAATCGTCCTCGACGGCGAGCCGCTTCGTCGACTTCGAGGACCGCTTCCGAACCGAGCTCGCGTCCTTCGTTCCCGAAGACGAGGTCGACGACGAGGGCCTTCGCCAGCCAATCCCGGACGACAAGGCGCTCAAGATCGTGAATCGCGTCTGCGACGCGTTCGCACCGCGGATGTTCCTGATCGGCCACAGCCAGGGGGGGCTCGTCGCCCTCCGAGCGATGCAGCTCGGGATGCGGCGCGTCCGCGTGAAGGGCTCGCGTGGCTTCCTGCACTCGCCCCGCAGCGGTCGCGTCCACCGCTACAGCCCGATCGCCATGGCCATCGGCCTCGGCGCCCCCTTCGACGGCATCGACCGGAGCCCGCGCGAGGTGGGCGGAGCGCTCTACGCGGCTCTTCGCCGCGAGGACGTGCAGCGCGTCGTCGACCCGATCCTTCCGGGCGTGGGCCAGATGCTCCACGGCAGCGGGTTCCTGAACACCGTGCGCGGCGCCTTCATCCCCTACGACTGCACGGCGATCTCCATCGCGAATCCCGAGGACGGCATCGTTCCCCTCCGCGGGACGCGCCTGCCCGTCGGCGACTTCCGCAACATGCACAACCTCGAGGTGAGCTCGAGCAATCCTCTGGACGTCGCAGACCTCGTCCCGCCGATCCTCGGCCACGCGCTCCGGCTCGGCCCGGCGTTCCTGCTCCGGAAGCTGCTCAACGACCACGCCTGGTTCGAAGGCCTGCGCCACCACTGCTCCTTCCTCGTCGACCTCGGGGAGAACTGGGACGTCGACCAGGGCGAGATCGTCCGGCAGATCTTCGCCGGCGAGGACGGCCAGGGCCTCTTCGACGAGATGATGTTCGAGGTGAACTTCGACGGGCTCCGCGAACAGCTGATGGCCAACCTGCTGTACCGACTGCGGCGGGCGAGCCCCGAAGAGCGCCAGAAGCTGGCATGGATGACGCCGAGGCTCCGGCACATGATCGACGAGGAGGCGCTGCCCTTCGTCAACAGCCTGGACAAGCGCGCGGCATTGGCGCTCAACTACATCGAGCCGCAGTAGGCCGCAGAGAGGCGATTCGTCGCTTCCCCGCCCGAGCCCCTGCCATCCCCTTCGCGGATGCGATCGCTGAATGAAACTGGATCGCGTGATTCCGTTAGGCGTTCCCGTGCCAAGCTCGTTCCGCTTCGAGGGAACGTCTTTTCCCAGGCGCCAAGAGGCGCCTGAAAACGGAGCGCTCGATCCCCATATTCCCGATGGGTGTCAAGCACTTGCAGTGAAACCAGAACACGTTCAGATGGCATGCGCGTTGCTTGTCGAGTGCCAGCCGACGGCGCTCCAGGAAGGTCTTTGGATCGTGCTCGGTGCTTGGGAAGGGACAAGGACATGTTTCGCATCAAAACTGGGCTGGCAGCTGCAGCAGTTCTGCTGTGGGCCAGCTACGCAGGAGCGCTCACGATCAACTGGAGCGCCCTCCCCGATCAGACCGCCGGTCTTTCCATCTCGCAGGTCGATCAAGAGACCGGCTCGACCCTGACGGCGACGGGCTCAGGCTGGGGAGGCGTAACCAATCCACAGAACACGTTGAACCCGGGCAACCCGATCGGCTCGGGATTCACCCAGCTCGGAGTCAACATCGGCGGCGGCGCGCCAGGCTCGGGGGCGTTCTCGACCCACGGTCTTGGATGTGGCACCACGTTGATTTCGCAGTGCGATCTCATCTCGCCCGGTGGCGAAGACATCCTGCTGATCGAGTTCGACAAGAAGGTGACCGTCGGCAGCTTCATCGCCTCGGCCGTCGAGGACTTCGACGACATCACCAGCTGGGTGTGGGACGGCAGCGCCTGGGTCAACATCGGTTCTGACTCCTGCGGGCTGTTCTCCTTCTGTGGAGGGGAGGAGCCCGTGAGCGCCGGTCCCCATGCCCCGAGTCGCTTCTTCATGCTGGTGGCGGAGGACTCGGACGCCTCCGCCTTCAAGCTCACGCGCATCGAGGGCGTGATCGTCGCCGAGCCGGCGACGCTGGGGCTGCTCACGCTCGGCATGGCGGGCGCCTGCATGAGGCGCAGGCGCGGCTAGGCCTGATCGAGGGGCGGGCGCTGAAGCCCGCCCCTCGGAACGAGCCCCTCTAGCGTCGGACCCGAGCCGCTCCGCGGCGAAGGCAGGCCAGCCCGGTGGCGAGCAGGACAAGTGATGCGAGCCCGACGGGCTTCGGGCACCGACGTGGATGCGGTGAGCGTGCCGAAGCTGTTGGGCAGCTGCAGCCGCGGGTCGTGGATCACCTCGAAGTCGAGGGAAACGACGTTGACCGCCCCGACGCTGATGGTTCCGCCGATGTTCACCATGTCGACGGCGTCGCCGGTGCCTGGCTCGGGCAGGTTTCCGAGCATCGCCGTCAGGGTGCCGTCGTCGTTGATGCTGCCGGAGATGTCCCCCAGGAACGGATCGCCGATCTTGCTGAGCAGGATCTGGTTGCCGACCACGGTCCCCGGCAGGCTGAACTCGAAGTCGATGGGGATCCGACCCACGAAGGGAAAGCCACCGATCACGAAGGTCAACACCGCGTCGTCGCCGGTAATCGCGACGTCGAGGGAGAAGGCACCCGTGGCGTTCGGATTCGGGGCGGGGACGAACGTCTCGTCGAGCCAGGATCCCTGGTAGCTCCCCGCCACGTCGCGGATGTCCGCGATGGGCATGGAGGAAGCGGGCGCAGGGAGCGAGGAGAGCGCCGCGCCGAGAAGCACGGCCAGCCCGCAGGGGGCGAGGCGGGAGCGTCGAGGCAGCATCGAGGCCTCCTGACCAACCCCTCACCATGGGAGAGTGGCCTGGCGGCCCCCGCTGTGTCGGAGCCGGCGCGCTTTCTCGAGGCTCAGTCCAGCAACCGGTCCACGCCCCGCTCCACCAGCGCTCCGCCGAGCCAGGACAGCAGCGGCAGCAGCAGGATGATGCCGAAGCGTCGCAGGGTGCTGGCGTCGAAGGGCCACTCCCGCGCGCTCTCCATGCGGGCCTCGAAGGCGAGCAGCCCCGGAAGCCGCTGCGCGGCCGCGCCGGAATCCGGCCCGAGATCGGCGAGCGCCTCGCGATCGCGACGGATCTCGCTTCGCACGCGGACGAGCTCGGCGCGCTTTGCCGCTCGGAGGTTCCGATGCACGCCCCACACCGGGATCCAGAACGAGCCGGCTGCGACCGCGAGCAGGAAGCTCACGGCGATGAACTCGGCGGGAGCCCCCTGGGTGAGCACCAGCGAAAGCGCGCCGAGCGCGGCGGCGCCGGCCCAGAGAACGGCGGCGCGCAGGGCCATCCGGCCCAGCGGCTCGAGCTCGGCCGTGGCGAGGGGGTCGAGCGGCCTCCCGCGGCCCATCGCCTGGGCGACGGCGTAGAGCTCGGCCAGCGTGAACCAGCTCGCACGGGCCGAGAGCCAGAACGCCAGCGCCAGGACGCCGAGCGAGAGAACCCCATCTACGGAGGGGCCTCGGCCCAGCATGAGGTCGCGCGCGGCCTCGTCCGCGTTGAACGTGAAGATCACCGCGGCCACGAGGCCGAGTCCGCCCGCGATGCGGCCGGCACGCATCGTTGGCTCCACCGACTCGCTGATCGCGCCGTGCTCCCGCAAGCGTGAGACGTCCGCCCGGTTTCCGGCCGCGATGAGCGCGCCGGCGGCCAGCGCGTAGGCCGAGACGCCAGCGCCGACGGCGAAGCCGATCTCGTCGATCGTGAAGGGCCCGGCTGCTCGTCCGGCGCCCGCGTCGGCACCGCCCACCAGCCACTCGGTCAGCACGTACGCCCCGATGAGGGCGACGAAGAGCAGCAGGCCCGTCGCGATGGGCGGAAGCGGCAAGCGCGCGACGGCACGCCATTCCATGCTGCGTGCCCAGCCGGCGGCCTGCATCGTGACCCTCCACGGCCCGCGCCCGCGCGGCCCTTGCGCCAGACGATACATGGCGCGGCGTCGTGTCGAATCCCCATCGGGCGTGTCGCCGAGGCCCAATCCGCTGCCAGACCCGCGAATCGCCGTGATAGGGTGGGCCCGACCGTCGCCAACGGAGGCCCCATGCGCGCATTCGCACTCCCGTTGCTCGTGACCCTGGCCCTCTCGCACGCCGACCCGGCGGCCGCCCAGACCCCGGTCGACCTGACCGACGCGACGGCTCGCTCGATCCTCGTCGAGATCGACGAGGACATCACCGACTTCACGTCGCTCGGCGGGCTCTACGGCCCGCGTCTGCTCGCGAGCTTCACCTCCGACGGCACCACCGCGACCGTGATCGTGCCGGGCCCCTCCGTCGAAGCCCGCTTCGCGACACAGTTCGCCGGCTTCATCACACCGGTAGCCGGATCCTTCAGCGACTACGCCTTCGAGCTCGACGTGAGTACGGGCGACGTCCTCTCCGCAACGGTCTCGGGCAGCGTCACCGCGGCCCTGCTCGGAACGCTCGACATCGACCAGACCGCGAGCTCGAGCGAGATCGCCGGATTCATGCTCCAGAACTTCCAGGGCTTCGACTTTCCCTTCTACTGCGTCTCCGGCGCGACTTGCACCCTCGTGCCCGGCGTCCCCTACGACCCCGCGACCGGCGTCGCCAGGGCCGTAGGCCGCGTCGGCACCGGGCTTCTCGAGTTCATGACGCCCTTCGCCGACATCCGCCTGAGCGAGGCCATACCACCGACCTGCGACATCGCCTTCGTCGGTGACGACGCCGTGCCCGGCGAAGCCGTCGAGGCCACGCTCGCCGTTCGCCATGCCGGCACGGACCCGGTGTCGATCGAGATGAAGCTCTACCTCGACTCCGCGGCCTCGGGCCCCCTCTCCTTCGTCAACATCGGCAGCGACGGCACGGTGATCCTCGACGAGAGCACCGACATCGTGTACCCGGCCGCCACCATCCTCACCGTCGACGCGACCACACCCCTCGGCGCCATCACGCTCGGCTGCCGACTCCTCGACCCCATCACCGGCGCCCTGATCTTCGAGCAGACCGACACGCTCGAGATCAAGGACGTGCGCTGACGCACGGCGAGCTCTCGCCGACCCCCGATCACTCCGTCACGCCGGGCCCGGGCACGGACCCGAGCGCAGGCCGGAAGTGTCCGAAGAAGTCCGAGGGGCCGACCCCGCCGTCGCCGTCCAGGTCGGCGACGGCGCACTCGGGGCGGGTTGCGACGTCGGCACCGAAGCAGGGTCGCATCACCGCGAAGAAGTCCGTTGGCCCGGTGGTGCCGTCGTTGTCGAAGTCGACGTCGCAGGCGTCGCCGTAGTGCTGCACACCCGGGAGCGAGGTGTCGTCGTCGTCGCCGACGTCGAAGTCCTCCTGATCCGGGTTCGGCACGTCCACGCAGTTGTCGTCCTCGTCGAGCACGCCGTCGCCGTCGAGGTCGAGCACCGTGAAGAGGAAGGTCATCGTGGTCGTGCAGGTGGGGGCGAAACGGCAGTAGCCGCCCGGCCCGCCCGTGCTGAGGACCACGCCGTCGGGAGCACTGAGGCTCAGGCCGCGCAGGAACGCGAAGAACTGGAGGGTCTGGCCCACGAGCTCGCCGGCGAGGTTCGCGGGATCACTGTCGGTGAACTGGAAGAACGTCCCGGCCGTGGTCGACCCGGGCGGGTTCAGGACGAAGACGTCACCCCCGACGATGGCTTCGATGACCGGAGCCAGGGGCTGCGGATCGGGATCGCTGGCGTCGAACTCGCCGAGTGTCCCGCTGAAATCGAGAGGGCCGACGATGCCGCCGCCTTCGAGACGGGCCTCCCAGTCGACGCGCGTGATCTGTGCGGCGGCGGCACCCGCCATCGCCAGCGAGCTCAGGGCCAACAGAGCCGCCAGAGCGCCTCGAACGAAGGTCGCGACGCGGGCGTGAGTCCCGATGGATCCGGCCATGTCGGCCCCCTTCTCTCATGCCCCACTTGCAGTCTCTCCCGTCGCGTACACGGATACAAGCGCTCGGGCTCTCGAGCGGCCGCCGGCCGCACGCCGGGAGGGTGTCTTGCCCGCTCTCCGCGCTGGAAGTAGCCTCACCCGAGTCGCCAGGAACGGCCGACCCGGCCCAGCCAAGGG
>JASJCN010000303.1 GCA_030065975.1 Myxococcota bacterium | reverse complement strand
GACCTCGTCGAAGGAGAGCCGAACGCCCCGCAACCCCCTGTTCCCGGTGAACCTCTCGGACCTGCTGCTTCGCCACGGCAGTGCGAACCACAAGCGCGAGACGATCGCATTCTCGAAGCGACGCCAGGGGGCGCTCTACCGGGCCGCGATCTGGGTGGTGTGGCGCAACTACATGAAGTCACGCTCGGAGAACCGGCGGGACGATCCGCCGGCCGTCTTCCTGGGCCTCATTCCCAAGCGCCTGAGCGTCAGGGAGATCCTTCGGGATCGCTGCTTCCCGTGGCGAGTCGAGCTCCAGGGGTGGCTCGCGGACTGCTACGCGGCTCGGATTCCGACCCGCAGGCTGGCCCGATGCCGGACTCACGAGCTCGCGTATGCGTTCTAGCGTGGGTTCATCTGGCGGGACGCGGGGTTCGGCCCGCCTGGACCCATTCTTCGCTCCACAACCTACAGGGCGCGGTGGCCGGTGATGTGTTCGCCGATGATGAGGGTGTGGATGTCGTGGGTGCCCTCGTAGGTGCGCACGGTCTCGAGGTTCACCATGTGGCGCATGGCCTGGTAGTCGTCGACGATGCCGTTGGCGCCGAGCAGGTCGCGCGCCTGGCGGGCGATCTGGAGCGCCACGTCGACGTTGTTGCGCTTGGCCATGGAGACCATCACGGGCTTCAGGTTGCCCTGATCCTTGATGCGGCCGAGCTGCAGCGCCAGCAGCTGGCCCTTGGTGATCTCGGTCAGCATGAACACGAGCTTCTCCTGGGTCAGCTGCTTGCTCGCGATCGGGCCGCCCTGCACCTCGCGCTCCTTGGTGTAGGTGAGCGCCTCCTCGTAGCAGGCCATGGCCGCGCCGAGCGCCCCCCAGGCGATGCCGTAGCGGGCCTGGGTCAGGCAGGAGAGGGGGCCCTTCATGCCCGAAACGCCAGGGAGCAGGTTCTCGTCCGAGAGGACGACGTCGCTCAGGAACAGCTCCGAGGTGATCGAGCCGCGCAAGGAGAACTTGCCCTTGATGTCGCGGCTCTCGAAGCCCGGCGTGTCCTTCTCCACCAGGAAGCCGCGCACGCCGTCGTCCGTCTGGGCCCAGACGATGGCGACGTCGGCGATCGTCCCGTTCGTGATCCAGCGCTTGGTGCCGTTCAGCACCCACTCGTCGCCGCGCTTCTCGGCACGGGTGCGCATGCCCTGGGCGAAGCTCCCGAAGTCGGGCTCGGTCAGGCCGAAGCAGCCGATCGCATCCCCGCGCGTCATGGCCGGCAGCCAGCGCTCCTTCTGCGCGTCGGTTCCGTAGGTGTGGATCGGGTACATGCAGAGCGAGCCCTGCACCGAGGCGAAGGAGCGCAGGCCCGAGTCGCCGCGCTCGAGCTCCTGCATCACGAGGCCGTAGGCCACGTTGTTGAGTCCGGGGCAGTCGTAGCCCTTGAGGTTGGTGCCGAGCAGCCCGAGCTCGGCCATCTGGGGCACGAGCTCCATCGGGAAGGAGCCGTCCTGGCGGACGTGCTCCTGGACGCGCGGCATGAACTCCTTGTCGACGAACTCGCGGACGCTCTCGCGCGCCATCTTCTCCTCGTCGGAGAGGAGCTCGTCGAAACGCAGGAAGTCTTCCATGGGGGCCTCCTCGGGCGGATGGGGCGGACGACGGACGGTAGCAGTCCGGCGCCCCCGGCATCGTCCCGCTCGCCTGGGAGCCGGCGCCCCGAACGAGAAAGGGCCCGGCGGAGATCCGCCGGGCCCTGCTCGAATGGGGGGTGGGGGCAGGCTAGGCAGCCTGGTTCTTCTCCACCGCGCGCAGCTTGCGCGAGAGCGTTCCGATCTTCTTCTCGAGGCGCTCCACCTCGCCCTGGCTCGCGATCCGGAAGGTGCCGAGCAGGCTGTCCAGCTGACCCTGCGCGGTCTTCACGGCGTCGCTGCGCAGGCTCTTGGCGCGCTTCACGACGGGGTGGGCGTCGATCTGCTTCTGGAGCTTCTTGACCTCGCGCTCGGCGCGCTTCTCGAAGGCCTTGCGGCGCTTGTCCGCGTCCTTCTGGAGCTTCTTCAGGTCCTTCTCGAAGGTCTTGACCGCGTTCTCCACGCGATCGCTCACGTCCTGGATGATCTGGGGCTGAGCCATGTCTATCTCCTGATTCCTCGGGTTCCTGGCGCAGCGGCGGTCCTTGGGGGGTGCATCTTCAGCGGGACCGTCCGCTCCAAACCGCTGCAAAGATAACACGGTGCGTTAGCGCGTCAACCTCCACATGAAGTGCGGATAAATACCTAATAAAAACAGGTATTTAAAGAGCTAACGCGGCGCGTTGGGCGGTGCGTCGAGCCAACGCGGCGCGGCATGTGCCTACCAGCGCACGACGGCGCTGGCCCAGCTGAAGCCCGAGCCGAACCCGGTCATCGAGACGATGGAGCCCGGCTCGATCGACCCCTCCCGGCGCGCCTCGGCGATCAGCATCGGGATCGACGCCGCCGAGCAGTTGCCGTAGCGCTGCATGTTGTTGCGCGTCTTCTCGGGCGGGATCTCCATGGCGTTGGCCACGAACTCGTTGATGCGCAGGTTCGCCTGATGGAAGAGGAAGAGGTCGACGTCGGGCTGCTTGATGCCCGCCTCGTCGAGCGCCTCGCGCAGGGCCTCGGGCATGCGCGTCACCGCGTGCTTGAACACGAACTTGCCCTGCATGCGCGGGAAGTGGCGCTTCTCCTCGATCAGCTCCTGCGTGATGCGGGTCGGCTGGAAGCCCGAGCCCGGCGCCTCGATCCAGAGCTTCTTGGCGTACTTGCCCTCGGCGTGGAGCACGACCGAGAGGATGTCGCTGCGGCCGTCCGGGTCGTCGTCGGCCTCCACCACGATGGCGCCGGCGCCGTCGCCGAAGAGCACCGCCACGTCGCGGCCCTCGGTGGTGAGGTCGATGCCCGTCGAGTGGACCTCGCAGCCCACCACGAGCACCCGCTTGTA
This sequence comes from Myxococcota bacterium, assembly GCA_030065975.1. Taxonomy (GTDB): domain Bacteria; phylum Myxococcota_A; class UBA9160; order UBA9160; family UBA6930; genus JASJCN01. The sequence goes on along the minus strand of JASJCN010000303.1, from coordinate 4,274 downwards.
TTGGCCCGACTTCACGAAGCTGCGCGCGACGCCCAGGGAGTAGAGGAAGCCGCTGCACTGGGCCTTGAGGTCGAAGCAGGGGACGTGCCCCCCGAGCCGCTCCTGCAGGAAGAACGAGGTGCCGGGAAACTCGGCCTCGGGCGAGAGCGTGGCCAGCACGATGCAGTCGATCTGGTCGGGCTCGAGGCCCGCGTCCTCGATCGCCTGGCGCGCGGCGGCCTCGGCGAGGTCCGAGGGGAGCTGGCCCGGCTCGACGTAGTGGCGCTGCTCGATGCCCGAGCGCTGGCGGATCCACTCGTCGCTGGTGTCCATCAGCTGCTCGAGATCCTTGTTGGTCACGACGCGGTCGGGCACGTACATGCCGGTACCGGTGATCTTGGCTCGAATCATCCCTCTCCCTCCCTTGGGCTACGCGACGTGCCCGGCGATCTCGATGCGCTCGCCGCTGGCGTCCGACGGGTGGACCTCCTCCACCGCGACCTCGGCGCGCTCCAGCAGCTCGGCCAGCCCCGCGCGGCTCAGGGCCGAGACGGCGACGCCTCCGTAGCGCGTGGCGATCCGGCTGCCCTCGCCGGGCGGCAGCCGATCGATCTTGTTGAAGACCAGGAGCTCGGGCTTGCCGTCGAGCCCGAGCTCCGAGAGCACCGTGCGTACCGCCTCGATGCGGCGGTCGACGTCCTCGTCCGAGGCGTCCACCACGTGGAGCAGCAGGTCCGCCTCGGACAGCTCCTCGAGCGTCGCGCGGAAGGCGGCCACGAGGTCCGGCGGCAGGTCGCGGATGAAGCCCACCGTGTCGGTGATGATCACCTCGCGCTCGCGCGGGAAGCGCAGCCGCCGCGAGGCCGGGTCCAGGGTCGCGAACATCTTGTCCTCGATCAGGACCTCTCGCTGGGTGAGCGCGCGCAGCAGCGTGCTCTTGCCGGCGTTCGTGTACCCGACGATGGAGAGCACCGGGAGGCCGCGCCGCGCGCGCCGCGAGCGGCGCTCCTGGCGCTGGCGCCCGAGCTTCTTCAGGTCTCGCTCGAGCCGGGCCACGCGATCGCGAACCCGGCGCCGATCGACTTCGAGCTTCGTCTCGCCCGGGCCCCGGCCGCCGATCCCGGCGCCGAGGCGCGAGAGCGAGGTGTCGCGCTGGGCCAGGCGCGGCAGCACGTACTTGAGCTGGGCCAGCTCCACCTGGAGCTTGCCGTCCCGCGTCGTGGCGCGCTGGGCGAAGATGTCGAGGATCAGCTGGGTGCGGTCGATGACGCGCAGGTCGAGCCGCTCGCCCAGGTTGCGCGCCTGGGTGGCGGAGAGCGCGTCGTCGAAGATCACGAGATCGACGTCCGTCTGGAAGCAGCGGATCACGAGGTCCTGGAGCTTGCCGCGGCCGATCACCGTCTTCGGGTCCGGACGCGGCCGTCGCTGCACCACGGTGTCGACCACGTCCACGCCGGCGGAGCGCGCCAGCTCGCGCAGCTCGGCGGTGTGGATCTCGGTGTCCTCGAGATTCCGCCCGGCGGTCACCACCACGAGGATGGCGCGTTCGCCCGAGCCCACCTCGCGGGTGCGGGCACTGCGCGCCAGCTCCTCTTCGAGGGCGCGGATGAAGTCGCGGAAGTCGAGATCGAGCTCGGCCGGGTGGCAGGGGTCGAGGTGCTGGATGGGCTCGCCGTCCACACTCGCGGGCCGCAGCGTGGCGACGTGGGCCCGACCGGGGAGTCCGTCCTCACCCGTGGATACGACCGCCATCGCGTCGAGTCGCAGCAGGGCCAGGTCGGTCAGGTCGTCGTCGCTGAGGCCCTCGTCGCCGAGCTGGGTGTGGATGCAGCGCAGGCCGCGCAGGCGCCCTTCGGCCGCGCGCATGCGACCCCAATCGGGCATCTCGATGCCGCGTGCGTCGCCCATCATCACGTGGGTGACGTCACCTCGCCGATCCACCAGGACGCCCACCTGACGGCGGGTCTCGTGGGTGATCGCGGTGAGCTCTCGGGCCAGCTCGTTGGTGAGCAGACGGTCGGCGGGGACGCGACGGCGTCCGAGCCGCTCGAGCTGCTTGATCTGGCTGGCTTTGAGACCGTGCGTGTGGCCGAAGACTCGGATGAGCGTCTCCAGAAAACGGGCGGGATGTGGGGGCGAGTCCGTTGCGCAGACCGGGGGCTCGAGCACCGGCTCGAGTCCGGACCCTGGGTCACGAGGCTCGTGCCTCGCGCGGAGCCGGCGGGACGGACCCCCCACCGTCGGCGCCAAGAAGTCGGCGCGCACAGCGTAGCCCAGGCCGCATCGCGGGACTGTGCCCTTGCTCCCCCTGGGGATATCCGGATTCGGACCTCTGCGGCGAATCGCGCACACCGTCCCCGGCGGTACTCTTCCTGGCTCTTCGAGCCGCCGAGAAGGAAGCTGGATGCCGGACGCCAACCAACAGCCTGACGCCCAGCCTGACGCCCGGAGGCCGCTCGCCGTGATCGTGCTGGCCGCGGGCCAGGGGACGCGGATGAAGTCGCGCCGGGCGAAGGTCCTCCACGAGATGGCCGGGCGCCCGCTGCTCGGGTACCCGCTCGCCGTGGCCGAGGCGCTTGCGCCCGAAGAGGTGGTGGTCGTGGTCGGCCGCGACGCCGATCAGGTCACCCGGGCCTTCGAGGGGCGCGCGCGGTTCGTCCACCAGGAGGAGCAGCGCGGCACGGGCCACGCGGTCCAGGTGGCGCTCCCGGCCCTCGGCGACTTCGAGGGGGACGTGCTGGTCCTGTATGGCGACTCACCGCTCGTGCGAGTCGAGAGCCTCGAGAAGCTGCGGGCGTGCCGCGCGGAGACGGGTTCCCCAGTGGCCATGCTGACGGCGCCCGAGCCCCTGCCCGGGCGCATCCTGCGCGGCCCCGACGGGCGCGTCGAGCGCATCGTCGAGGTGACCGACGCGACCCCCGAGGAGCTCGAGATCCAGGAGGGCAACACCGGCGTCTACTGGATGGACGGGGCCTTCCTGCGCGACGCCATCGGGAAGCTCGACCCGAGCAACGCCCAGGGCGAGCTCTACCTGACCGACGTCGTGGCCATCGCGCGGGCCCAGGGGCTCCCGGTGGAGGCCGTGGTGCTCGACGAGGGCATCGAGGCCCTCGGCGTGAACACGCGCGGCGAGCTCGCGCGCGCCTCGGCCGAGCAGTTCCGCCGCAACGCGCAGCACTGGATGGACGAGGGCGTGACCTTCACCGACCCCGACGCGACCTGGATCGACACCGACGTCGAGATCGGCCGCGATACGCGGATCGATCCGGGCGTGGTGATCACCGCCGGAAGCCGCCTGGGAGAGGGCGTCTGGGTCAAGCCTCACTGCATGATCGAGGACAGCCGCCTCGGCGACGACTCCGTGATCGGCCCGAGCGCCCACCTGCGGCCCGGCTGCGAGCTGGGCAACGAGGTGCGGATCGGGAACTTCGTCGAGGTCAAGAACAGCGTGCTCGGCGACGGCGTGAAGGCCGACCACCTGTCCTACGTCGGCGACGCCGACGTGGCGCCGGGCGCGAGCTTCGGCTGCGGCTCGATCACGGTGAACTACGACTGGGTCGACAAGCACCGCACCACCGTCGGAGCCGGCGCGCGCATCGGCTGCAACGTCAACCTGGTCGCGCCGGTCACCATCGAGGACGAGGCCTACGTGGCCGCCGGCACCACGGTGACGAAGACGGTGCCCAAGGACGCGATCGCCGTCGGAGCTCCTCGCCAGCGCCACATCGAGGGCTGGGGGCTGCGGAAGAAGCGCGCCAAGGCCGCAAAGCAGGAACGGAAGGGCCAGGAGTAGTCCATTCGGCCAGGAACGGAAGGGCCAGGAGTGGTCCCGGTCGGACGCGCGAGGCCGAGGCACGCGCAGCGGAGAAGGAGAGAGAGGTCATGTGCGGAATCGTCGGCTACGTCGGCGAGCGGGAAGACGTCCAGGAGATCCTCCTCGACGGGCTGCGCAAGCTCGAGTACCGGGGCTACGACTCCGCGGGCCTCGCGATGCTCGGCAGCTCGGGCCTGCGCGTCGAACGCGCCCTCGGCAAGCTGAACGTCCTCGCCGGACGCCTGCACGAAGCGCCCATGCACGGCCGGATCGGGCTCGGCCACACCCGTTGGGCCACCCATGGCAAGCCCTCGGAGCCCAACGCCCACCCCCACCGCGCGGGGAAGGTGGCCCTCGTCCACAACGGCATCATCGAGAACTACGCCGACATCCGCCGCGATCTCGAGTCGGCCGGGCGCGAGCTCCTCTCGGAGACCGACACCGAGCTGATCGCGCACCTGATCGACATGCGCCTGGCCGA
>JASJCN010000302.1 GCA_030065975.1 Myxococcota bacterium | reverse complement strand
GAGTTCCGCCCTCCTCCACCCAGGAGGGATGGCGGAACTCGAAGGCCGCCGGGGTCTCCGGCGGGAGCAGGTCGAGGAAGGCCGCGAGGCGATCGGCGTCGTGGCGCAGGTTGGGCGGCAGCTGGAAGAGCAGCGCCCCGAGCCGCGGGCCCAGGGCCGACGTCACGCCGAGCAGGTAGCCCGTCTCCTCGTCGGCCTCCTTCAAGCGCTTGAAGTGGGTGATGCGCCGCGACGCCTTGATCGCGAAGCGGAAGTCCTCGGGCACCTGCTCGGCCCAGCCCTCGACCACGCTCTGCTTCGGCATCCGGTAGAAGGTGTTGTTGATCTCGACGGCGCCGAGCTGCGAGGCGTAGTAGCCGAGGCGCTTCTTCGCGGCGAGACCCTCGGGATAGAACACGCCCTTCCAGGCGTCGTAGGCGAAGCCGCTGGTGCCGACCCCGACCGAGAGCTCCGACGTTCCCGTGTCCGCTTGGCTCATCCCTGCTTCGCTCATCCCTCGTCCTCCGCTGGCTCGAGCCGGGCCGCGAGCCCGTCCAGCAGGCTCCCGACGTCCACGGCCGTCTCCAGTACCGACCGCATCGGATCCCCGTCGCGGCGCATCAAGCCTAGCGTCGTCTTCAGGTTGAAGCGGCGCGGGTCGAGGCGCCGCGTCACCTGGGACCAGCGGAGCGGCGTCGAGACCGGGGCGAGGGGACGGGGCCGCACCGAGAAGGCGCTGGCGATCAGGCGACCGCGGCCGTTCTGCCCGAAGTCCACGTAGACGCGGTCGCCCCGGGCCGCCACCGGCCGCGTGACCGTGGCGATGTCGGGAAGCTCGGAGACGACGACGCGAGCCAGCAGCTCGGCCAGCGTGCGCGTCTCTGTGTGGTCGAGGGTGGCGCCCAGGGGCACGATCACGTGGAGCCCGTCCTGTCCCGACGTCTTCACGAAGTGCTCCGCGCCGAGCTCGTCGAGCAGCGCGTGCAGCCGCCGCGCGACCCGCACCACGTGCTCGAAGGGCGCCTGCTTGGGGTCGAGGTCGAGTACCAGCCAGTCGGGACGATCGAGGCTCCCCAGACGCGAGCTCCAGACGTGCAGCGGAATCGCGCCGGAGTTGATCACGTAGAGCAGGGTCTCGACGTCGTTGCACAGGAAGAAGTCGGTGCCGTCGATGTGTCGGCGCGTCGCCCAGGCGGGTGTGAAGTCGGGCGCGTTCTGCTGGAAGAAGCTCTTGCCTTCCACTCCGTCGGGGTAGCGGGTGAGCACCAGCGGACGGTCTCGCAGATAGGGCGCGATGAAGGGCCAGGCGTCGCGGTAGTAGTCGAGCAGATCGCCCTTGGTGAAGCCCTCCTCGGGCCAGAACACCTTGTCGCGCCGGGTGGGAACGAAGTCGGCCGGAGTCTGCTCGGCCGCCTGCGCCGCCGTCGCGGCCGCAGCGGCATGGGACTCGAGCGACGTCGGCAGCGCTCCCCCGGCGCGCTCGGGTGCGGCGCACTCGGCCGCGGTGACGTCGTCGCGCACCCCGAGGAAGACGGGGTGGCGCAGCATGCCCGAGCGCGTCACCTCGGTGAAGCGCACCTCGCAGACGAGCTGCGGCGCGGCAAAGCGCGCGCCGTCGGGCAGACGCTCGAGCGGGGTCTCGAAGGGAGGCTCCTGCACCTCGCGCGCCTCGAGCTCGGGGAGCAGTGAGGCGATCACCGACTCGGAGAGCCCCGAGCCCACGGCGCCCGCGTGGGCGAAGCCCGCCTCGGTTCGCCAGGCCAAGAGGAGCGAGCCGAGCGCGCTGCGGGAGCCCTGGCCCGGAAGCCAGCCGACGATGGCCAGGCTCGCCGTGCGCGGCACCTTGATCTTCTTCCAGCGGTCCGAGCGACGACCCGCCTCGTAGGGCGAGTCCTGGCGCTTGGCCACGATGCCCTCGAGGCCGAGCTCCTGGACGGTCTCGTACAGGGCCAGGCCGTCGGCGGGGAGCGCGTCGACACGCCGCACGAAGCCCGTCGCCGGCACGAAGCGCTCGAGGATCCGGCGACGCTTGTCGTGGGGGAGCTTGCGGAGATCGTGGCCTGCCACCTCGAGGACGTCGAACGCGAAGAGCCAGGCGGGAAGCTCGGCGGCCACGCGGCGCATCTCGTCGGGATCGGTCTGGGTGAAGCGCCGCTGGATGCGTTCGAAGGAGGGGCGTCCCGAGTCGTCGGGCACCGCGATCTCGCCGTCGATCACGAAGCGCTCGAGGGGGAGGTGCAAGAGCGCCCGCGCCACCTCGGGGTACACGGCGGTGCGGTCGGCACCGGTGCGGGCGAAGATGCGCACCCGTGCCCCGTCGCGTTCGCACAGCACGCGTACGCCGTCGACCTTCACCTCGAACCACCAGCCCCGTTTCGAGAAGGGGCGCTCCTCGCGCTTGGCCAGCATCGGCCGAAGCGCGCTCGCGTCGACCGGCGCGGCCGTCGCACCCGCGCGCTTCGCTGCGGCCACCACCGACTTGCGGATCGCGGCCGGTCGCTGCCCGGTCGCGAGCTCCTCCACCGTGAGCCCCGAGAGCACCGAGTGCGGCTGTGCGTCCACGAGCTCGGGTCCCGGGCCGGGAGCATCGCCCTTGCGAAGGAGCAGCCAGTCGCGCCCCTCGCCGCGATGGGTGCGGACCAGGGCGAAGCGGCCGCGCAGCTTGTGGCCGAAGAGCAGCAGGTCGAGCTTGCCCGAGTCGAGCCCCAGCTCCGGCGCTTCGCCGTCGAGGGTCCGATAGGTGCCGCGATCCCACAGGATCATCGCGCCGGCGCCGTAGTTGCCCTCCGGTATCACCCCTTCGAAGTCGCCGTACTCGAGCGGGTGATCCTCGGTCCGCACCGCGAGACGCTTCTCGGCGGGGTCGAGAGACGGCCCCCTGGGCACGGCCCAGCTCACCAGCACCTCGCCGATCTCGAGGCGCAGGTCCCAGTGCAGGTGGCGTGCAGCGTGCTGCTGGACGCAGAACGAACGCACGGCTCCGGGGGGAGTTGCACGCGGCCCGCGCGCCCGAGCCTCGTCCTCGCTCAGGGCGCCCATGGGCTCGGGCGTCTCGCCGGGCCGCCGCTTTTGCCGGTAAAGGCGCAGATCGCTCATGACGAGACGCCTATGGTAGTCTCGGTTTCGATCCCCCGCTGATCCCCGCAATCACCCGCCCCCATCGTAGACAGGTCCTCCATGGCGGCTCGTGCGACGTCCTCCGGGACGATCTCCTTCGGCCTCGTGTCGATCCCGATCAAGGTCTACACGGCAGCGCGTTCCAAGGCCGTGCGCTTCAACATGCTGGACGGCGAGACCCGCTCGCGGGTCAAGCAGCAGTACGTGAACGCCAACGGCGACGTGGTCGAGCGCAGCGACATGGTCAAGGGGTACGAGTACTCCCGCGACCAGTACGTGGTGTTCACGGACGAGGAGCTGAAGGCGCTCGAGAGCAAGAGCGACCGCTCCATCGAGATCGAGGACTTCGTCCCCATGGATCGGGTCGACCCGATCTACTTCGGCAACTCGCAGCTGCTCGGCCCCGACAAGGGCGGCGCCAAGGCCTACCGACTGCTGAACGAGGCGATGATCGAGATGGGCCAGGTCGCCATCGGACGCTTCAACACCCGAGGCCGACAGCAGCTGGTGCTGATCCGCCCGCGCGGCCGCGGCCTGGTCCTCCACGCCCTGCACTACGCGGACGAGGTGGCGAGCTTCGACGACATCGAGTTCGGCGACGACGTCGAGCTCACGAAGCGCGAGGTCGAGCTCGCCAACCAGCTGATCGAGCAGCTGCAGGGCGAGATGTTCGAGCCCGAGAAGTACGAGGACGGCTACCGCACGGCCGTGCTCGAGGCCGTCGACCGCAAGGTCGCCGGCGAGGACGTCGTGGTCGCCCCCAAGGCCAAGGAGCAGGACCAGATCATCGATCTGATGGCCGCGCTCAAGAAGAGCCTCGAGGAGAAGAAGGGCGCCGGGCCGGTCAAGGTCTCGAAGGCGCGGGCGGCGAAGCCCCGGCGCAAGAAGGCTGCCTCCGAGTAGCTTCGCGCCGCTTCGAGTTGCGCCCTCGGGTCGATGGGCGGGTGGCGGGTGGTTAGAATCTGGCCTTCTTCGTCCACCTCCCACCGCTTCCCGACGGCCCTCGCCGTGGGAGTTTCCACAGGGGGCGCATGCTCAAGCTCGGCGGCGGTCGTGCCCTGTCCGAGGCGCGCATCGCCAGGATCCTGGCCCGGATGCAGCAGCGGGGTGCACCCGTCACCGGCCTCTCGGCGACGTCGCTGTACTTCGTCGACGCCCACCTCGACACGGGCGCGGAGCTCGACGCCGACCACCACGCCGTCCTCGCGCGGCTCCTCCAGGCCGACCCGAGTGCGGCGGCGGAGCCGGGCTCGGGATGCGAGCTGATCGTCGTCCCGCGCATCGGCACGACCTCGCCCTGGTCGTCCAAGGCCACGGACATCGCCCACATCTGCGGGCTCGCGTCCGTGGCGCGCATCGAGCGCGGCACCCGATTCGTCCTCGCGGGTGTCGGGACCGAGGCCGCCCTCGAGCTCGCCGACGCTCTCCACGACCGCATGACCGAGTCGGTGCTCACCGACGCGGAGCAGGCGGCCCGGCTCTTCGAGCAGGCCGAGCCTCGCCCGGTGGCTCACGTTCCGCTGGGCGCCGAGGGGCCGGCGGCCCTGGTGGCGGCAAACCAGAGCCTGGGCCTCGCCCTCTCGAAGGACGAGATCGACTACCTGAGCCAGGCCTTCGGCGAGCTCGGGCGCGACCCGAGCGACGTCGAGCTCATGATGTTCGCCCAGGCGAACTCCGAGCACTGCCGGCACAAGATCTTCAACGCGAGCTTCACCGTCGACGGCGTCGCCGCCGAGCGCTCGCTCTTCGGGATGATCCGCGAGACGACGCGGCGCTCCCCCGACGGCGTGCTGTCCGCCTATCACGACAACGCGGCGGTGATGGCGGGGAGCGAGGCGGGACGCTTCTTCCCCGACCCCGGGACGGGCGTCTACCGGTCCGTACGCGAGCCGGTCCACATCCTCATGAAGGTCGAGACGCACAACCACCCGACCGCGATCTCGCCCTTCGCGGGCGCCGCCACCGGATCGGGCGGGGAGATCCGCGACGAAGGCGCCACGGGACGCGGCGCGCGCCCGAAGGCGGGCCTCACGGGCTTCAGCGTGTCGAACCTGCGCATCCCGGGCGCCACCGAGCCGTGGGAGCGCGACTACGGGCGCCCGGCGCGCATCGCGTCCGCCCTCGACATCATGCTCGAAGGCCCGATCGGCGGGGCCGCGTTCAACAACGAGTTCGGGCGCCCGGCGGTGGGCGGGACCTTCCGCACCCTCGAGATCGAGGTGCCCACCGCCGACGGCGGGCGCGAGGTCCGCGGCTACCACAAGCCGATCATGCTGGCCGGCGGGCTCGGCAACGTGCGACCCGGCCACGTGGAGAAGCTCGCGATCCCGGCCGGCGCGGCGTTGATCGTGCTCGGCGGCCCGGCGCTCCTGATCGGACTCGGCGGCGGCGCCGCCTCCTCCATGAGCGCCGGCACGAGCGAGGAGGATCTCGACTTCGCCTCCGTGCAGCGGGACAACCCCGAGATGCAGCGCCGCTGCCAGGAGGTGATCGACCGCTGCTGGGCGCGGGGCGAGGACAATCTCATCCTCTCGATCCACGACGTCGGCGCGGGCGGCCTGTCGAACGCCCTCCCCGAGCTCGTGCACCAGAGCGATCGCGGCGCGCGCCTCGAGCTGCGCCGCGTGCCGAGCGGCGACCCGGGCATGTCGCCCCTCGAGATCTGGTGCAACGAGGCCCAGGAGCGCTACGTGCTGGCCGTCGAGGCGGAGCGTTTGGGCGAGCTCGAGGCCCTGTGTGCGCGCGAGCGCTGCCCCATGGCGGTGCTCGGCCACGCCACCGAAGCGGTGCACCTCACCGTCTCCGACGACCACTTCGGCGATGCCCCCATCGACCTGCCGCTCGACGTCGTACTGGGCCGCCCCCCGCGCATGGAGCGCAACGTGAAGCGGGTGCAGCGCCCCGGGATGGCGCTCGACACCCGCTCCCTCGACGTCTCCGAGTCGGCCCTGCGCGTGCTCGGCCACCCGAGCGTCGGCGACAAGACCTTCCTCGTGACCATCGGCGATCGCACCGTCACCGGGCTCGTCTGTCGCGATCCCATGGTCGGGCCCGACCAGGTCCCGGTCGCCGACGCGGCGGTCACCGCGGCGGGCTACGACAGCGTCGCGGGCGAGGCCATGGCCATGGGGGAGCGCGCACCCATCGCACTGCTCGACCCGGCCGCCTCGGCGCGCATGGCCGTCGGCGAGGCCGTCACCAACCTGCTCTCCGCCGACGTCCGGGCGCTCTCGTGGATCAAGCTCTCCTGCAACTGGATGGCGGCCGCCGACCACCCGGGCGAGGACGCCGCCCTCCACGACGCCGTCCGCAGCATCGGGGAGGAGCTCTGTCCGGCGCTCGGGATCGCGGTGCCGGTCGGCAAGGACTCGCTCTCCATGCGGACGGTCTGGCAGGAGGACGGCGAGTCGCGCGCCGTGACCTCCCCGCTCTCCCTCGCCGTCACGGCCTTCGCGCCCGTGCCGGACGTGCGCCGCAGCACGACGCCGCTCCTCGACACCGAGGCGGACACCCGGCTGCTCGCGATCGACCTCGGCCGGGGACGGATGCGGCTCGGCGGCTCGATCCTCGCGCTGGTGCACGACTCCATCGGGGAGGAGGCGCCCGACGTCGTCGACCCGACCGACCTTCGGCGGCTGGCCGAGGCGCTCTCGGCCCTGCGCGACGCCGACCTGCTGCGCGCCTATCACGACCGCTCGGACGGCGGGCTGCTCGCGCTCCTTGCCGAGATGGCGTTCGCCAGCCGCTGCGGGCTCGAGATCGATCTCGGCGAGGTGCACGACCCGGTCGCCGCGCTCTTCCACGAGGAGCTCGGCTGCGTGATCCAGGTTCCCGCCGAGGGGCTCGAGGCCGCGATCGCCCTGCTCGAGAAGGCCGGCCTCGCAGGCTGCACCCAGGAGATCGGACGGCCGAGCCAGGGCGAGGCGATCCGCATCCGCGCCGGGTCCCGCCCGCTCCTCGACGCCCCCCTCGCGACGCTGCGCGACCGCTGGTCCCAGACGACCCGGAAGCTCCAGGGCCTGCGCGACGACCCGACCTGCGCGGAGGAGGAGCACGCCGCGCGCCTCGACCC
>JASJCN010000301.1 GCA_030065975.1 Myxococcota bacterium | reverse complement strand
TGTACGACACGGTGCTGGTGGTCGGCTACGACAAGCCGAAGGACCGCGGCGTGGCCGGGCCCTCGGTGGTGATGAGCCAGGTGCGCGACCTGCCCCAGACGCCGGCCGGCTGGTTCGCGCTGTGCGCCTCGACCTACTTCGAGAAGTACGGCGCGGGCCGCGAGGATCTCGCGCGCATCGCGGTCAAGAACCACCACAACGGCACCCTCGCGCCCAACTCCTTCCTGAAGCGCGAGATCAGCGTGGACGACGCGCTGAAGGCCCGGATGATCTCCTGGCCCTTCGGGCTCTACGACTGCGCCGCCCAGACCGACGGTGCCGCGGCCGCCGTGATCACGCGGGCGGATCTGGCGAAGAGCCACCGCGACGACGCGCCGCTGGTGAAGGCGGTGACGGTGATGGCCGGGCCCAATCCCCAGAAGGATCCCGGCAACGACTTCCTGCGCTGGAAGCCCACGGGCTGGGCGGCGAAGGTGGCCTACGAGCAGGCGGGCATCGCCGACCCCTCCCGCGAGATCGACGTGGCGCAGCTCCACGACTGCTTCACCCTGACGGAGCTGCTCTCCTACGAGGACCTGGGCTTCATCGAGAAGGGGGCGGCCAAGGAGCACATCGCGAGCGGCACCTTCGAGCTCTCGGGCGAGCTGCCGGTGAACACCGACGGCGGGCTCAAGGCCTTCGGCCATCCGACCGGCGCCACCGGCGTGCGCATGATCTACGAGAACACCCTGCAGCTCCAGGGCCGCGCCGGCGAGCGCCAGGTGAAGGACCCGGAGATCGCGCTCTCCCACAACATCGGCGGGCACCCCACGGCGTGCGGCATCGCCATCCTGGGGAAGGGCGGATGAGCCAGGGCTTCCGGCTCGAGCGCGACGGCCACGTCGCGACGCTCACCCTCGACCGGGTGAAGCAGCACAACGCGTTCGACATCCCGACGGCCGAGGGGCTCCACGAGGCCTGGCTCGAGATCAAGGCCGACGACGGCATCCGCGCGGTGATCGTGACGGGCGCGGGGGAGCGCGCCTTCTGCACCGGCATGGACGTCGGGGCCATCGCCGCCGGCGAGAGCCAGCACACGGCCGAGCAACCGCGCCGCGACGCGCCGTGGTCGAAGCTCACCGCGATCCAGAACCGCGTCTGGAAGCCGGTGGTCACCGCCGTGAACGGCATGTGCGTGGGCGGCGGCTTCCACTTCGTGGTGGACAGCGACCTCGTGATCGCCGCCGAGCACGCGACCTTCTTCGACACCCACGTGAAGGTCGGTGCGGTGGGCGCCCTCGAGCCCGTGACCCTCGCGCGGCGCATCGGCCTCGAGGCGACGCTGCGCCTGGCACTCCTCGGTGGCTCCGAGCGCATGAGTGCGCAGGAGGCGTTGCGCCTGGGACTCGTGGGCGAGGTGCTCCCGGCCGCGGAGCTCCTGCCCCGCGCCCGCGCCCTGGCCGAGATGCTGGCGTCCCACTCGCCCGCCGCGCTGCAGCGCACCAAGAAGGCCGTCTGGGAGAGCCTCGACATGGGGCTCGAGCCCGGGCTCGACCACGCCTGGAAGCTGGTTCAGGCCCACAACGACCACCCCGACCTGCAGGAAGGCGGGAAGGCCTTCGTCGAGAAGCGCGCTCCCCAGTGGAAGCCGCACACCGAGGAGTGAGGTGAGCGCGGAGACGGCCCTCGTCGAAGTCTCGGACGGCATCGGGACGGTCACCCTGAACCGCCCGGACAAGCTCAACGCCTACACGCTCGAGATGGGCGAGGCGGTGACGGCCGCGATCCGCGGGCTCCAGGCCGACGCGTCGGTGCGCGCGATCATCCTGACCGGTGCGGGCCGCGGGTTCTGCGCCGGGGTCGACCTCGATGCGCTGAAGGCGCACCAGTCGGGCGACGGGCCGGCCTCGGGCCCGAAGCTCGGGGAGGAGGACTTCCTCCGGAAGCTCCCCCTCGAGATCGCGCAGTCGGACACGCCGGTGATCGCCGCCGTGAACGGCCACGCGATCGGCGTCGGCGTGACGATGATCCTGCCCTGCGACTTCCGCATCGCCGCCGAGGGGGCGAAGCTCGGGCTCACCTTCGCGAAGCTCGGCCTGCTCCCCGGCCTCGGCAGCTCGCACCTGCTGCCGCGCCTGGTCGGACGTGCCCGAGCGCGAGAGCTGGTGCTGACCGCGCGGGTGATCCGCGCCGAGGAGGCTCTGGCCATCGGTCTCGTCGACCGGGTCGTGCCGGGAGACGAGCTGCTCGACGCCGCGCGCTCGCTCGCCGCAGAGCTCGCCGAGATCGATCCGCTCGTCCTGGCTGCCGGGAAGGAGGTGCTCGACTTCGGGGCCGAGAACGAGATGGAGGCGTCCATGCGCAACGAGGAGCGCGCGAGCGCCTTCCTGCGCGAGGCGCGCGCGAGGAGCGGGACGTGAACTTCGAGTTCGAGCCCGAGGTGCAGGCCTTCGAGAAGGAGGTCGAGGCGTTCCTCTCGGCGAACCGCTCGCCCGAAGCGATGGATCCGCATCCCGAGCAGCTCTCCCAGACCGTCGAGACGCCGCCCAAGCGCGCGCTCATGCGCAAGCTCGCCGAGCAGGGCTGGCTCGGCATGTCGTGGCCGGCGGAGTACGGGGGGCAGGAGCGCTCGGGGATCTACGACTTCATCCTGACCGAGGCGCTCTCCCGCTACGGCGCGCCCCAGCCGGGCAAGGGCGTCGGCATCATCGGGAAGACGCTGATCCGCCACGGCAGCGAGGAGCTGAAGCGCGAGTTCCTGCCGCGCATCATGCGGGGCGAGATCGAGTTCGCTATCGGGTACAGCGAGCCCGGCGCCGGCTCCGACGCCGCCAACATGCAGCTGCGCGCCGAGAAGGTCGACGGCGGATGGATGCTCAACGGCCAGAAGGTGTGGACCACCTCGGCGCACTTCGCCGACTGGTACTGGGTGGGGGCCCGCACCGAGCCGGCGGCGAAGAAGCACAAGGGGATCAGCCTCTTCCTGATCCCGATGGACCACGCGGGCTTCACCATCCGCCCCACCTGGACGATCGGCGACGAGCGCACCAACGAGGTCTTCTTCGACGACGTGTTCGTGCCCGACAGCCACGTGGTGGGCAAGCTCGGTGAGGGCTGGACCTACATCTGCGAGGCCCTCGACCTCGAGCGCTTCGCGATGATGCCCGTCGGTCCCCTCGAGATGAAGGTCGAGGCCCTGATCGACCAGGTGAAGACGCGGACGCGCGACGGGACGCCGCTCCTCGCAGACGAGCGCGTCCGTCGCACCATCGCGCGGCTGGCGACCGAGCTCGAGGTCGCGCGCATGCATCAGCGCCGCGTCATCGCCGAGGCGCTCAAGGGGGGCGTCCCCACCGTCGAGTCCTCGCAGTACAAGCTCTACATGAACGAGTGCGGCAAGCGCGTGGCCGACGCGGCCCTCGACCTGCTCGGCCCCGAGGCGCAGCTCGAGGCCGGCGAGGAGGGCGCACCCGAGGGCGGCCGCTTCGCTCGCTCCTACCGCTACACCGTGGTCGACACGATCGGCGGCGGCACGAGCGAGATCCAGAAGAACATCATCGCGCGGCGCGGCCTCGGCCTGCCGCCCTGCTTCTAGACGCTCGGCCAGCGCAGCTCGAGCGCGATCTCTTCTTCCGACGCGCGCACGCGGAGCTCGCCCGAGATGCCGGCGAGATCGAAGAGCGCCTCGTATCCCGCACCCAGGCCCATCAGGTAGACGGCATCGTCGCGAAGCTCCGCCGGAGCGCCGCGGACCGAGAGATCGCCCCCGCCCTCACAGAGCTCCCAGGTCATCTCCCCGGCACCGCGGAAGAGCACGCCCCAGGCCTTCGGTGCCCAGCGGGCGAGGCGCGCGAGGTCGGTGCCCAGGATCTCGAGCGCACCGCGGACCAGGGCATCGAGGAAGGGCTGGCTGAAGCTGGCCAGCACCGTCGTCCTGCAGATGCCGCGTGCGCGCGACTCCCCCGCCAGCTCGAACAGCGCTCGGGTCAGCTCGGCGTGGATCGCCAGGGGCAGGCGGGTCAGGCGGCTGGCCTCGCGAATGGTCTTCAGGCTCTCCGGCGAGACGCGGCCGGGGATCGCCGCCGCCAGATCCGAGTGGTCCTCGATGGTGGCCAGGTGGAGCTGGACGAACGCCCCGAGCACCGTGGGGCCGGCGGAAGGCAGTTCGGGCACCTTGGACGGATCGAGCGGCGGGCGCCTGGGCTTGATCTCGTGGGGACGGGAACGGGCTCACGAGATTGTTGCATACATCCATGTATGTATGTATCATTCCGGTCGAGGAGAGCCCGATGGCCCAGAGCGCCCAGCCCCGAGCCCCCCGCCGCACCCAGGCCGAGCGTCGTGCCGCCACCCGGCGGGCCCTGGTGGACGCCGCCATCGCGGCTCTGATCGAGCACGGCTACGCCCACGCCACGGCCGTCGACATCTGCCGGCGGGCCGGCGTGACCCGGGGCGCCTTCCATCACCACTTCGAGAGCCCGGCCGCCCTGTTCATCGAGGTGCTCGAGCAGCTCTATGCCGGGCTCCTCGCCTCCCCCGAGCCCGGAGAGGGAGACGAGTCGGACACCCTCGAGGCGCAGATCCGCCGGGGCTGGGAGCGCTTCTCCCGCCCCGAGTACAAGGCCGTGATCGAGATCTGGCTGGCCGCGCGCAACGATCCCGAGCTCGGTCGCGAGCTCGCGCCGGCCATCGCGAGAATGAGCCGGCTGTTCGATCCGGAGCGACGCGGGCCGTTGCCGCCGCGCCAGGCCGCGCTCCACCACCTGGCCATCGAGGCGATGATCGGCCTGGCACTGGGCCGGGCCACCTCCCCGGGCGGCGCCGCCGTCGCCCACGAGTCGAAGGTCATCGACCTGTTGATCTCCCTGGTTCGCGAGCCCGAGCCGCCGACGAAGGGTGCCGCCTCGGGCCCTCGAGAGAAGGAGTGAGCATGAGTGCCATCCAGGAGAAGACCGTGCTGTGCGCCAGCTGCGACATCGCCTGTCAGCTGCGGGCCGAGGTGCAGGAAGGTCGCGTCACGCGCATCAAGGGCCACCCCAACCCGCTGCTGCGCGACAACATCTGCATGAAGGGCATCTACGCGCCCAAGGGCTTCGCGCACCCCGATCGCGTGCTGCACCCGCTGAAGCGCAAGGGCGAGCGCGGCTCGGGAGAGTGGCAGCGCGTCTCCTGGGACGACGCGATGGGCGAGATCGCCGAGCGACTGCAGGCCGTGGTCGACGAGCACGGCCCCGAGGCCCTGGCCGTCTCCACCAGCCAGTGGAACACCTCGACCGAGAGCGGCGCGGGCCGTCGCTTCCTGAACGCCCTCGGCAGCCCCAACTGGATCAGCGGCGTGGCACTGTGCGCCGGCAACACCGCAGCCGTCAACCGCATGGTCTACGGCTGGTTCCCCTTCCCGGACTTCGCGGGCACCAACTGCATCGTGCTCTTCGGCCACAACCCGAAGCGCCACAGCTGGACGCCCATCTACAACGGCATCCGCAAGGCCCAGCAGCGCGGCGCGAAGCTGATCGTGCTCGACCCGCGCAAGAGCGAGAGCGCCGAGCGCGCGGACATCTGGCTGCCGCTGAAGGCCGGCACCGACGCGGCCATGTGCTTCGGCTGGATGAAGGTGATCCTCGACGAGGGCCTCTACGACCACGAGTTCGTGCGCGACTGGACGGTCGGGTTCGAGGCGTTCAAGGAGCGGGTCGACCAGTTCCCGCTCTCGCGAGTGGCCGAGATCACGGGCTGCGAGCCCGAGCAGATCGCCGCAGCGGCGCGCATGTACGCGACGAACGGCCCCTCGGTGATCCCCTGGACGCCGATCACCGACCAGCAGCGCAACAGCACCTCGGCGATCCGTCTGCACGCCTCGCTGCGCGCGGTGTGTGGCTACCTCGACGTCCCGGGCGGCGAGCAGCTGAACGGCTTCAACCCCGACGTGATCCCCGAGAGCGAGATGGAGGCCCACGGTCTCCTGAGCGGCGATCAGAAGGCCAAGCAGCTCGGCTCGGACAAGCACCCGGTCTTCACCTACCGCGGGACGGCCGCTCTGGCCGAGCCCACCAAGCGGGTCTGGGGCCACGAGTACGCGAACATCGTGATGGGGAGCTACATGGCCAACCCCTCGGCGGTGTTCCGGGCCATGGCCGACGGCGACCCCTATCCGGTGAAGGCCTTCATCGTGCTCGGGAACAACACGCTGATGAGCTACGCGAACATGCAGCTCATCCACCGCGGCATGATGAACCAGGACCTGATCGTCGCCCACGAGCACATGAAGACGCCCACCGCCCAGCTGGCCGACTTCATCCTGCCGGGAGACAGCTGGCTCGAGCGCTCCCACATGATGGACGGCTTCGGCTGGACCAACGTGATCCGGACCTCGGACCAGGCCATGGAACCCCCGGGCGAGTGCCGCGGCGTCTACGAGTTCTGGCGCGACCTCGCCCACCGCATGGGCCTCGGCGAGCACTTCCCCTGGGCCACGGTGGAGGAGCTCTACACCCACCGCCTGCAGGCGACCGGCATGGACTGGCAGACCTTCCTCGACACCTACGAGATCTACCTGCCCGAGCCGGCCTACCGGAAGTACGAGAAGACGGGCTTCGCCACGCCGAGCGGCAAGGTCGAGCTCGAGTCGAGCATCCTCGAGGACCTGGGCTTCGACCCCCTGCCCTACTACCGCGAGGAGCCGCCGGCGGACCCCGACTTCCCGATCCAGCTCTTCATGGGCGTGCGCGAGGACGAGTTCTTCCAGACCGGCCAGCGCTTCATCCCCGAGCTGCGCAACCGCAAGCCCGAGCCCCAGATGTACATCCACCGGGCCGACGCGGCCGAGCACGGGCTCGAGGAGGGCGACTGGGTCGACGTCGAGACGAAGAACGGGAAGGTCCGCCTGCAGACGCTCATCCGGAAGGACATGCCGAAAGGCCTGATCCGCGTGCCCCACGGCTGGTGGAAGCCAGAGGCCACCCAGGGCGAGGGACAGCTCTCGGGCGCCTGGCTGCACGCCGACGCCCAGATCTGCCCCGACGACGACGACTTCCTCGACCGCGAGCAGGGCATTCCCCACTTCAAGGGCGTCCCGGCCCGGATCACCAAGGTGGAGGGCTCGGCATGAGCCCGCGCACCGAACCCCTCGCCGGCGACGCGCTCGCGAAGTTCACCCGCAGGACCCGCATGCAGATGGCCATTGCCCAACGCGCG
>JASJCN010000300.1 GCA_030065975.1 Myxococcota bacterium | reverse complement strand
TGGGAGATAAAACTCCGACGACGAGCGTTAGTTACAGCAGTATTGTTACGGGATTCTTTTCTTTCATCAACAAACCCTTGTGTGAGGTGCAGATTGAAGATTTACAGCTATGGCACAGACGACTACAGTTAACCGATCAACCCTCTACCGTTGCCAATAAAATTAGGGCGATTAAGTCTCTGTTTAGCTATGGGGTTAAGGTTGGCTATTTAGATGTCAATATCGGCAGCTTTATTAAATGCCCTAGAGTCAAGGAAAAGTTAGCCGAACGAATTCTTTCAGAAGAGGATTGTCTGAAATTGATTGATTCGGCTTCTACTGAACGCGATCGCGCTCTCTTGTGTCTGATGTATGGTTGTGGATTGAGAGTTAGTGAGGTATGTAGTTTGACCTGGGGCGACTTACAACCATCGGCTGAAGGGGGGAAATGTACCGTCTTTGGTAAAGGGAATAAAACCCGCGTGGTGCTTGTTCCTGTTTCTGTTTGGCAACTGCTGATGGGGCTACCCAAACTGATTGAAGCGGTGTTTGTCTCTCGTACTGGCAGACCTTTAGAGAGGACGATGGTGTACAAGATTGTTAAGCAGTGTGCTAAACGGGCTGGCATATCAGAGAAAGCCTCCTGTCACTGGTTGAGACATTCCCATGCTTCCCATGCCATAGAAAGTGGTTGTAATTTGAGATTGTTACAGCAAAGTCTGGGTCATAGTAAGTTGGAGACGACGGAGCGTTATCTACATATCAATCCTAACCAGGGTTCTAGTCAGTTTATTAAGATCTGATAGAGGATTAATTGGTTAGTAATTTTCGCTCTTTGTTGCAGGAAAATTATCATAGCTCATCTCAAATTAAAGTAAACTTATGTATCTTTTTTAAATACTTAAAAGATCAAGTGCTAGATTAACAATTGAAGTCTAAAAGGCTTCCCTGACAGAACTACAGGTTTATTCACATTCAATTAAGGAGAGTAAAAAATCTGTTTCATTTGATATCTGTCTCGTTAAATAAGAACGGCAACACCCATCTAAAAAGCTGATATTTTCTCAATTGGAAATAAGGGAGATAGCCTACTGGATAATTTTATTCGGTGCAACTCCAAATTGAGTTAATTATAAGAGAAAATTTCTCGGTGAATTTAGCTTGGGTGTTGTTGTAATGAAGAGAAATACGCCCGTAACTTCTGAATCCCATAGCCAGTAAGGAGTTAGCTATTTATCATTCATTCCATTCCAACCCAACTAATGTGTTTCCTCCTTGAAAAGGATTGAGATATAAACCTGCTTGAGATTCTACCCCCACCTCAAACTGACAATCAGAACGAGGAGAGGCAATACAGAGCAAAACATAGCCTTTGGCCACTTGGGCAGGTTTTAAGCCCACTGCTTGAGACTGTTCGACTTTTCCTTTGAGCAGACGAGCAGCACAGGTAGTACAAATTCCATAACGACAACCTACAGGTAATTTTTGCCCTGCTGCTTCGACTGCTTCTAAGATGTATTGGTCTTCTGGTACCTCAATGACTAAATTCCGATTAATCAATTGAACTTGGTAAGTTTTCTTCACTGTCTACAGCCAAATATCGGAGGTACAGTCACCGCCGGGATAACGCATTTCATGGGCGCGAGCAGGACCTAATGGTTCTTTCCCAAAATCAACCAAGAAATTCTCGTTAATCTTCATTCCACCTTTCTCTGGGTCGCAATCAATTTGTAATAGGGTTGAACCTGCTTGTTTTAAGTCAGGATAAAACTGATTATCCCAAGTGCTAAAGAGAGAATCAGTAATATACAAACGTTTACCGTCAAGGCTTAGTTGCAGCATTTGCGGTCCAGCAGCAGATTGACGACCTTTAACGGTGCTACCTTTGTTTAATAATCCACCCCACCCAACTTGACCTGTTAGTTGAGGGTTCATGGGCTCGCTAATGTCGTACTGACAAATGTTGCCATGCAACCAATTGGATAAGTAAAGGTATTTATCGTCCATTGACAAGACCAGATCGGTAATTAGAGAAGGTACAGGCATCGACCAACCTTCTATTTCTACCGCAGAAATATCAATCGCTTTTTTGACATCCCAATGACCATTAACTTGATGCCAGTGCCAAATATTACTGCTCAATGTAGCACCAACAAAACCATGGGTACTATCAGGATTGTGATGAAAACGAACTTCCAAAGGAATCATTCCTTCTTCACCGAGATCGACGGTTTGGATAATTTCCTGGGTTGACCAATCCCAGAAGTGAATTTGTTTCCCGTATTTACCCGCCGCAACGTCATCGAGCTCGAAACCAGGAAAAAAGGTTTTTGGTGCGCCCCACTCGCTACTAACCATCACATTATGACGGGGTTGATACCAAAAGTCATAATTGAATAGCATTCCCTCTGCTTTCTTTTCCCAATGTCCCACAATGTCAAAGTTGTCATCTAAAAGCAGAAAACCTCCTGGACCATTGCCTTCTCCATCTCCTAACATAGAAATCATGACCCGGTCAGGGAGACAGTGAATTGTATGGGGGGCAGATAGATTCGTTTTCTCTTTAATTTCGGCAAATTCAATAACTTTGTGAATTTTAGGCGCTCGCTGGTCTTTGGTATCTACAATATAGATATTACCCGAGCGCATTCCTGGGATAATTAAAAACCGTCGGGATTTACTAGTATCACCATAACAAGAACTACAAGCATTCCAACCAAAATGGTGTAATTCATCCCCAAGATTAGGCATGGGGAGACGGTGAATCACTTGGGAGTAGGTAGGAGACTTAGGCTCGACATCAATAGTTGCTAGATAATCCGGTTCTTCAATTCCTGTTCCCGTATAAATAGCAATGGTATAGAGAACTTGCTCTGGTTCCGCTTGCATCGCTGCGACTGGAGAAGCGTAACCAGGCCCATAACAATGATTATGTTCATTCATGGGTTTTACCTCTTGTCTTATTCAGTTTTAATCGTCTTGGCTTTATATCATGCAGAGAGCTGCTTGCGAGTCACTTTTAACGGTAACTGTTCGCTGTCAGAGATTTTTCTAGGCTAGGAATGACTGATGAAGCGATTGAGTTGAAACTGCGTAGATTGCTCTCGTTGTTTTTTTTTATTATTGCTGTCTTTATTGTACCAATTAGACAATACTGTTTGGATAGGCAACTAGGGTGAAAAATAAGGATGCTGCCAAAAGAGCAGGAATTTACCTCAAGCTAGAATATAGATAACAGCTAATAGCTATTTGATCGAAGCAAGTACATAACCAACTTGCGAAATTTAGGGAGGTAACGGTTATGAAACCGATGATTTGGCATCCTGAGCCGAAGGACAAAAAAGTAAATCAGTACCTTAACCGCATCAATCGCGAACCGTGGTTATTCATCTTAGCGGCGATCTTGGTACTCGTGTGTGTTTTTACACTCCTAGTTTTGTTAGGTATTTTTTAAGAGTCGAGGTTAAAGGTGCGGTGCGCGCCCTACTTCCCATCCCTAATATCCAAAGTCACCTCAGCAGTAATACTTCGCTCGTTCTGCCCCAGTATCTTCACTCTTCTTATTTTTCCCCGATAAGGAGAATAAACACTAGTTAACTGCTCCAGTTCCTCATCAACCTTATCCAGTTGAGACTGTAGTGAGTTAATCTGCTCCTGCTGCTTCTGCATCAGGGTTTGATAGTCGGATACTTTAAGCGAATGCTCGTACTGTTGCTTCTGGTAGTTGAGTTTAGCCTCATCCAATGCTGCGATCGCCCGTTCTACATTGATAGATGCTGCTAGTTCCTGGCGTTTAAGTTCTGCTAGTTGTTGTACTTTCTCAGATTCAAATACTTGAACGTGCCAGGGGTCTTTGTGGTAGAACATAGGATCAAAATTATTTATCTGACGAGCGATCGCATCTAAATTGAATTGAGCCTGTTTGAGTGCTGCGAGTTCTGACTGAAACTTGGGTACTGGGACGGGTTTTAGTTCTCTGAGGGGTAATCTGGCACGAGCGATCGCTGTTTCTAACCTTTGTTTCTTGGCTTGTAGTTTGGTTCTTTCGGAGGTGCGATCGCTAATGATATCCCCCACATTAATTCTCTGTCCTTCTTCTACCTTCAAGTCCGATAGTTGGCTCAATACTAGGGTGATGGTGTGACGATTACGTTTATAGGTGGTTTGTTGTTGGGTAAGGGGTGAATTTGCCTGTAAATCGGTATTGTTGGCATTGGCGGACAGCGCATAAGCCCCAATGCCTAAGAGTAAATAGCCCAATAGTTTATATATCTTCATCACAGTTCACCGTTATTGGTCATCTGTTATCTGTCTTAGTCTATTGGGCGGGTTTTGGGTGCGTCACCTTTCGGTGCAGCGAAGTGATCTGAGTTCGAGGAGGGCGATCATTCTTAGAAGGACTTGAAGAGTGATCGATCTCACCTGTTGACGCAGCGGAATAGCAGTCATTATGCTCGACAGTGACAACTACACTTCCCCTCTTGTGTCCTTGTTCAACATACTTGTGAGCAGAGGTAGTTTGTAGCAACGGATAACGCCTATCTATAACCGATTTTATCTTTCCTGCTTCAATAAGCTCTTTGAGGAAAATCAGATCTTTTTGGCACTCGATCGCTATCCCACCTATTACTTTTTGACTACTTGTCATGGAAGTCCATAGCCCTCGAAATATCGAGGACAGATCCATGTGGACAGCCCTTAGATAGATTCCGTTTTTCTTGAGCGATCTTAGACAACCTGAAAACGAACTCTTGCCTACCGTGTCAAAAACAAGATCGTAGGTTTTACCGCTTTGGCTAAAATCCTCTTTAGTGTAATCAATAACCTGACTTTTCACGGGATCTTTTTTTCAATAAAGCGATCGCTAAACCACCGATTCCCCAAGGCTTATTTTCCCGTTATCGATTGTCATTAAGCCAAAATTATTGAAAATAAGCCTTGGGAGGAAATCCAGTTCTGGAGGGGGTTTCAGAGATGCCGTGAAAAGTCAGCTTTTTACTGGTAGTACAACGCTCACGTAACGGACACTTAGCACAGAGCTCGCTGGGAAAGCGAACCACCTTTCCTTCGCTGAAAGGTAATTGGACTTGATTAGGACAATGAATCAGTCCAGTTTCCCAATCGAGGGTAAAGGCACTCTTGTGAAAGCGAGAACCGTTTCGCACTGGCCAAGCTTTGCAAATAATGGTTAGCTCCTCCGAACGCTCTCTCACTAAAGAACTGCTAAGATAGGCTCGGTCAATGTGCAACTCTTGAAGTACCACTTTCTGTTGCTGGAGGTCGGAAGCGATCGCTTCCGCGACCGAGGCCTCTGGAACATTGCCTGGGGTAATTCCCACTGCGCGGACTAAGCCTAGATCCAAATCTTTGAGGACATGGCGTTTGTAGCCATCGAAACGCTGGCGGCGACTTTTCCGTCCATGACGCATCTCCTCATCCTCGATAGCAATGCGGCGGTCTTTGGCCACCCCCTGTTTGAGCTTTGGGGAACCATCAGCCTCCGACTCTACATCTTGAGCTTCTATCTGTCGCCCGACTTCTAGGTGGTCTTTGACCATCTCCGCCGTTGCTCCCTCGAGTGATGTTTGTTTTTCCAGCCAAGATTCCACTTCATCCAGGACGTTAAGAATATCGCCCAAGGCTTCAGCTTTGGCCATTGGGTCATCCCAATCTAAATCCAAAGAGGCTTTGAGACTGGAAGCGACTACCATAGATGCTCCCGCTTCAGCAGCTATAGTAGCTAACTCTTTCTCTGAGACTCGGGCAATTACCGTTAAGGCTTTGCGTAAGGCATGACCCAAGAGATTGTAGGTGTCTTCAACTCGGGCAGCTCCCCACAAGGGAGAAGAATCTAAGGCTGCCCTCAAATTACGAGAACAAAAGCCTTTTCGCCCCTCAGCCATTTCTACTGTTCTCTCTATCAGGCGACGGTCTAAGCCTTTAGTTATGAGGGCAGCACGAAACCTGACCAGAGTCGCTTTACTGAAGGGGGCTTTTTCCTCATCCAGACAATCTAAGACTAATTGCCAACGCCTATCCATCTCTAGCTCTTCGATTACTTCATCATCGGAAATTCCCATATAGGCTTGCAAGACAGTGGCCAAGGCCAGTTGAGCTGGAGGAATCGGACATTTTCCTACCGTGCTGTCGCGCGAAGATTGTTCCTAATTCCCTTTGAAATTCTTCGTCAAATAATTCATGACGCACCTCTCGTAGGAAAATAAACAATTTGGCTCGGCGGATACGAGCAATGACTTTTTGCTCTTTTTCGGTCAGTGAAATCGGCGAAAACCATAAAGGAGGACGCATAAGCTTAGAGCCTAATTCTTGGTTAGTGGACTGGATTTAGTTTACCTTCCTCCCTCAGACATTTTCTGGCTTTTTTGTCAACTACTTCTACTGAACCGACGCTCTAGGACAGCACCAAGAAATGAATTTGGCGAGCGATCCTGCTGCTTCTTAAGCAGCAAAGGAATGCGCGTAGCTTGGCTAATACTTTAAGTCCGTTTAAACGGACTTCAGATATGAGACAGAGAATTGATTCTCTGGCTGTCTTTCGTTTTCTACATCCTTTCTAATACCTCGATACCCAATAAAGATAAACCCAACTCAATAGTACGTGCTGTTAAATCTGCCAAAATTAAACGCGAAGTCCTTTGCGGTTCGTCTGCATTTAAAATCTCACATTGCTCGTAAAACTGATTGAACTTTTGACTTAATTCAAATAGATACAAGCAAATACGATTTGGCAGCAAAGTTGATTCGACTTCTTTGATTACTTCTTCTAGCTGTAAGATATGTTTAGCTAAAGCTAATTCTGCATCTTCGCTTAAGTTAATTTCGGTATCGTTATCTAGCTGAGAAAAATCAATATTTCCCTTACGACTTACCCCTTGAGGACGTACATAAGCATACAATAAATAGGGTGCAGTATTACCTTTAAGATCGAGCATTTTATCATAGTCAAACTTATAATCTGAAGTTCGATTTTGACTCAAGTCGGCATATTTAACCGCACTTAAACCGACAACTTGAGAAACGCGATCGATAAATTCGGGGGTTTCTTCTCTTCCTTCTTCTTTTAGTCTAGCTATTAAATCATTTTTGGCTCGTTCTACCGCTTCATCTAAGAGATCTTTAAGTTTAACCGTCTCTCCCGAACGAGTTTTATATTTTTTGCCTTTTTTATCTAATACTAAAC